>JAGWRU010000094.1 GCA_028869595.1 Rhodospirillales bacterium | reverse complement strand
GCCGTGCATCCACCGTTTCGCACATCCCCTTCTCCCGCCCGACGAAAATATGCCAGTCGGCGCCACCGGCTTCGGTGAAATCGTGAAACGCCACCTGCACCCGGGCGCGGCCGTTGAATAATCTTTCATAGGCGTCGCGGATCGCCGGCCAGCCGCGCCGGATGCCGCCGATCGGGTTATCCATGCTGGGTGCCTCCGCCGCTGCCCAGTTGGCGGCAAGCCCGTCGAGATCGCGCCCGTTAAAGGCGCGATAGAAGCCGATCAGCGCATCGCGCGCATTGCCGTCGCCGCGCGGGGTTTCCAGGCCGGTGATCGTGTCGGGATTGGGGGTCACGGAGATCTCCTGTTCAGAACTCGTTGGTACGGCGACCGGCCGCGGCGATCAGGTCGATCGCCAGCGCCAGCACCATCGCGCCCGCCCCCAGGCCGAACAGCAGCCGATACGCGCCGCCGGTGCGGGCAAAGACATAGGACAAGCCATAGGCGGCACCGGCCTGGAACAGCGCGAAGGCGATGGTGGCGCGGCTCCATGCGGCTTTCTGCCGGGCCGGATGGTGGGGCAGCAATTCGCCGATCCGCCCCAGCACCAACGGCACGGTGCCGGTAACGAACGCCCCCACCACGACGCTGGAGACCAGCAACCAAAGCGTGCCCAGGCCCAACGCGGGCAGCGCAACCGCCACCGCCTCGATCACGAAGGCCAGACGCAAGGTGGTGCCGAAGCCGATGCGGTCGGCGATGTGGCCGGCCAGCACCGGACCGCATGTCGCGCCGATGCCGAACAGCACCCAGTAGCCGGCGCCGGCCGCCACGCCCTGGTGCAGACCGCGCGCGACGAAATCGACCAGGAAGATCATATGCGGCACCCAGCCGGCAGCGTTCAGCCCATATTCCACATAGAGCGCGCGCAGCAGGCGAAGCGGCGGCGCGGCGGCATGCGATGTCGGCGCCGGGCCTTCCTGCGGCCAGCCGCCCCAGGCGAGCACGGCAAGCAGCAGCGACAGCCCGCCCAGCCCGAACCAGGTGGCGCGCAGCCCGTGGCGCAGCAGCAGCGGCACCAGCGTGCCCGATGCCACCACGCCCGCGCCGACCCCCATGAAGATCACCCCGCCGACCACGCCGCGCCGGGCGGGCGGCACATGGGCCAGCACGCTGGGCGCGGCCAGCACCATCAGCGCCCCGCCGGCCAGGCCGGCGGCGAAGCGCCAAAGAAAGAACCACAGAAACGACAAGGGAAACCCGCAGGCGAAAAATGCCGCCGTTGCGGCGAGCATCATGACGCGCAGCGTGGCTGGCGTGCCCAACCGGCCGGCGATTGCCCGCCCGCTCAGCGCCCCGGCCAGATAGCCGGCCAGATTGGCCGCGCCGAGATAGGCGGCGGCAGCGGCGGCGAACCAGTGCGCGGCGATGATCGCCGGCAGCAGAGGCGTGTAGGCGAAGCGGGCCAGGCCGATGCCGATCAGGCTGGCGCAGAAAGCCGACAGCGTGCCGCGCCACAACGCCGCCCCCCGTTGATGCGCGCCCGACGCGGCGGGTGGGCTGGCACTCTGCATGGCGGCCTCCTTCCGGCGCGGTTGCGCCATGCCAGAAAGGATAGGCAGGGTAGATCATCAGTGAAATTGAATTTATCTGATAGGCTATATCAGTATCAGGAATATCTGGAAGAGAGAGGACCGGGCATGGACATCGCCGATCTGCGCGTGCTGGAAGCGGTCTCCCGCCACGGCAGCATGAACCGTGCCGCCCAGGCGCTGCATACGGTGCAGTCCAACGTCACGCTGCGCATCCGCGCGCTGGAGGAGGAGCTGGGGCTGAAATTGTTTCAGCGCCATGCCAGGGGGGTGACGGCGACCCCGGCCGGGGCACGGTTGCTGCCCTATGCGGCGCGCATCGCCAAGCTGCTGGCCGATGCCCAGGCGGCGGCGCGTGACGAGGGGGAGCCGGCCGGCCCGCTGACCCTGGGCAGCCTGGAAACCACCACCGCGCTGCGCCTGTCGCCCCTGCTCGGCGATTTCGCCAAGGCCCATCCGCGCGTGCGCCTGATCGTCGGCACCGGCACGACGCGCCATCTGGTCGATCAGGTACTGGCCTGCCGGCTGGACGGCGCCTTCGTCGCCGGCCCCGTCGACCACCCGGAGCTGCACCAGGAGGAGGTTTTCGAGGAAGAGCTGGTGCTGGCCAGCGCGCCTGGCCTCACGTCCCTCGATGCGCTGGCACGCGTGCCCGAGCTGAAGACCATCGTTTTTCAGATCGGCTGCTCCTATCGCCAGAGCCTCGAAGCGGTGCTGGCCGAGCGCGGCATCGTCACCGCCAGCCCGCTGGAATTCGGCTCTCTCGATGCGATCATCAGCTGCGTTGCCGCAGGCGTCGGCGTGACGCTGCTGCCGCGCGCCGTGCTGGCCCGCGCCGCAAGCGAGGGGCGTGTGGCGCTGCACAGCCTGCCGGCCGCGCGGGCGAGGGTCGCGACGCTGTTCGTGCGCCGCCACGATGGCTACGCGTCGAGCGCGCTGGCGGCTTTTCTCGCGATGGCTCGTGCGCGCTACGGCAGAACCGAGGCGTAGCGGATGGCGGGGTTGCGATGAAGCGGGTTCCGCCACGCCCCCATCCGCGCCGGTAAAGCGATTGTGAAATATCACGATATGCGATAGCTTTGCCCTCGGCCTCGCCCACCGCGCGGCCATCGGTGCAGCACAGACAAGGCAGAACCAGAAGGTTCGCCAGCGATCAGGGGGAAACATCCGTGTCCGCGACAAGCGAAGACATGACGGCGATGGAACAGGCCGTCCGCCATTTGGTGACACGCTATAATCCCAAGGGCAGCCGGATCGGCTGGCTGATGATGGCCTCGATCCTGATCGAGGCCTGGGATCTCTATTCCATCGCCTTCGTGCTGATCTTCATCACCCAGCAATTCCACCCTGACCCGCTGCTGCTCGGCCTGGCCGCCGCCGGCACCCAGGGCGGTGCGGTGGTCGGTGCGCTGATCGGCGGCTGGCTGACCGACCGGGTGGGCAGGCGGGTGATGTTCCTCTCCACCATGGTGATGTTCATCGTCTTCGCCCTGTTGCAGGCAGTGGTGACCTCCGTTGCATGGCTGGCCGTGGTGCGGCTGATCCTGGGCATTCCGCTCGGCAGCGATATCGCCAATGGCTACACCTACATCATGGATGCGATGCCCAAGGGCGAGCGCGAAGTGATGGGCAATCGCTGGCAGTTCATGTTCGCCGTGGGCCAGGTGATGACGCTGGCGGTGGTCACCATCTTCATCCTGTCGGGCATGCCGCATGCCCTGATCTGGCGCGTCACGCTCGGCATGGGCGCGGTGCCGGCGGCGATCATCCTGTTCCTGCGCCATGATCTGCCGGAAACGGCGGTCTGGCTGGTGCGGCGCGGGCGTTTTCGCGAGGCCAAGCAGGTGGCGGCCCGGCAATTCGGCGACGACCTTGCCATGCTGCCCGACCACGACATCGAGGTTGCCCGCCCGCGCGCAACCGAATTCCTCGCCGCCACCCGCGCCGATCCGGTGCGCTGGCGGGCGACATTGTTCGGCTGGATCGCCTGCGTCGCGCAGAGCGGCGAATTCTCCACCTTCGCCTTCTACATCCCGACGCTGTTCGTGATGGTCGGGGTCTCCTCCATCCTGGGCACGACGCTGACGACGATGGGGCTTTACGTCATCGCCGCGATCTCCGGCTGGGTGGGGCCGCTGATCACGCCGAAAATCGGCCATCGCGGCATCAGCATCTGGGGCTTCGGGATCGTGGCAGTTTCGCTGCTGGTCGCGGCCGGGGCGCTTTATACCGGCACCACGATCCTGCTGCCCTTCGCCGCGGCGGCGATGCTGTGGGGGCATTACTGGGATGCCTCCAACTGCATGACCATTCCCTCGGTCGTGGCGCGGCCGCAATATCGCGGCACGGCGGCGGGCTTTGCCTATATGTTCGTCAAGCTGCCCGCCTTCCTGTCGATCTTCCTGTTCCCCTCGCTGTTCGCCGCGATCGGTCAGGCCAATGCCACGCTGCTGGTGGTGATCTTCCCGCTGGCCGGGCTGCTGGCGGCGATCTTCATCCTGCCCGAGATCTATGGGTTCGAGCAGGATTGAACCGGGGCCGACGTCCTGCCCGATGCGCCTGCGGCGCATCGGGCAGACGGGCGCCGTTCAGGCCCGGACGATGTTCTCCAGCGCCATGCCGGCGCGCAGGCGTTCGACATTGGCCGCGATGAAGGCGCGCCGGCGGCGGATCGTGCCGGTCGACCAGCCCGACATATGCGGCGTCATCACGATATTCGCCAGCCCATGGAAGGGCCGCGTCCCCGGCAGCGGGGTCGGGTCCTCGGCCGAGGGATAGCGGTACCAGGTATCGATCACCGCGCCACCGATGCGCCGTTCGGCCAGCGCCGCATACAGCGCATCCTCCTCGATCACCGGGCCGCGCCCGACATTGATGATCACCGCATCGGGGCGCATCGCGCCGAGTTCCACCGCGCCGACCAGCCCCTTCGTATCCTCGGTAAGCGGCAGCGACACCACGATCGCATCCGCCGCCGCCCAGAAATCGCGATCGCGCAGGCCGAAAGACGCGCCATGCCACGCCCCGGCAGCGATCGGCGACCGATTGGCGATGACGATGTTCATCCCGAACGCATGCGCCAGTTCACCCAGTTTCCTGCCGATATGGCCGAAGCCGAGCAGGCCGATGGTCATCTCCGATATTTCGCGATGCGCCCGCGCCGGATCGCCGGCCTGATACGCCCAGTCGCCGCGCCGCAGCCGCGCATCGGCATCGCCCAGCCGCACGCAGCGATCGAGCAGCGCGGCAATGACATATTCGGCGATCGCCTGTTCGTGGCCGAAGCAATTGCAGATTTCGGCAGCTTCGGGCAAGGCGGCGAAATCGATCCGGTCGTAGCCAGCCGCCGGCACTTGGAGCAGTCGCAGACCGGCCGGGGCGGGTACGCCGTCGGCGAGGCGCGTGGCGACCAGCACCTCGGCGCCGGCATAGGCGGCGCGATCCGCCGCGCTCTCCAGGGCATAGGGCAACACCGACAGGCTGGCCGGCGCGCTCAGCAGGGCGGCGAAACCATCGGCAAAGGTCGCGGTGTCTTCGCCGTAAAACACGATCTTCATGGCCAGTTCCCTCAATAGCCGGAGATGCGCGGCAGCCAGGTCGTCAGCGGCGGGTAGAAGGCGATCACCAGCAGACAGACCAGCAGCACGCCGAGATATTTCAGCACCGGCCAGACCGTCTCCTCCAGCTTCACCCCGCCGATCAGGCAGGAGCCGTACAGCCCGACGCCGAGCGGCGGGGCGAACAGGCCGATCCCCATGCCGACCACCAGGATCACCCCGTAGCTGAGCGGATCGACGCCCATATCGCGGGCCACCGGCATCAGCAGCGGGCCGAAGATGATCAGCGCCGCCGCCCCTTCCAGCACCGATCCCATCACTACCAGAATCGCGATGGAGAGCAGCAGGAACAGCCATTTTCCGTGTGCGCCGGACAGCGCCACCAGCATCTCGGCAATCGCGTGCGGGATCTGTTGCAGGGTGAGCACGTAAGCAAGCGCCTGGGCGAGGGCCACGATGAACAGCACCATGCCGGATTTCACCGCCGCGTGGCGGATCGTCGCGCACGTGGTGCGCCAGCTCATTTCACGAAACAGCACCCCGCCCACCACCAGGGCGTAGATGACGGCGAAGGCGGAGATCTCCGTCGCGGTGGCGAAGCCGGAACGAAATCCGCCGAAAATCATCGCGATCAGCCCGAACGCGGCAATGCCGCCGCTTAGCAGCCCGGGCTGCGGGGCAAGTGCGACCGGAGCCGATTTGCGGCCCAGCAGAATGACGGTTGCGATCAGCGCCAGTGCCATAAAGGCCGAGGGCAGCAGGCCGGCCATGAACAGCCCGCCGATCGACAGATTGGCGACGAAGCCGAGAATGATCAGGTTGACGCAAGGCGGGATCGTCTCGGCCATCACCGCCGAGGCGGCGAGCAGCGCCACCGCATCGCCTGGCTTCTGGCCCGATTTGCGCGCCGCCGGCACCAGCACCGAGCCGACCGCCGCGACATCGGCCATCTTGGAGCCGGAAATGCCGGAAAACACCACCATGCTGAGGATCATCGCGACATCCAGCCCGCCGCGCAGCCGCCCGACGCCGCGCTGGAGCAGCGCCATGATGCGCCCGGCCATGCCGTTCGCTTCCATCAGATAGCCGACCAGGATGAAGAACGGCACCGCCAGCAGCACGAAATTATCGATGCCGCGCGCCGTCTGCTGGGCGAAAAATTCGCCAGGCACCATGCCACCGGCCCAGATGAAGATCAGCGCGGTCAGCCCCAGCACGAAGGCGATCGGCACCCCGGCGAGCAGGCAGACGAGGAAGACGATGCCCATCGCCGCCGGCATGCCGGGTAGCGTATCCGGCGAAAGCGCCTGCCAGAGCAGCCAGAGGGCGGTCACCGCCGCGATCGCCGCGCCGGCTATGACCAGCGCCGGCAGCGCATGGCGGCGCAGTCGGTCGAGCGCGAAGATCGTCATCGCCGCCGCCGCGATCGTCATCGGCGCGAAGAAAAGGCTTTGCGATACGCCGGAGCCCACGGTCTGCCCGGCGGTGGCGGCGAGCAGGCTGTCGCCGAACCAGCACAGCGAGACCGTAACCAGCAGGATCACGAGGCTGGCAAAGGCATCGACCGGCGCGCGCAGGCGGGGCGGCAGACGTTCGGCGAAGAAGGCGACGCCGGCATTCTCGTCACGCTGCAAGGCGGCTGCGGCACCGAAGAAGATGGTGGCCAGCAGCAGCAGACGCGCGACATCGTCGCTCCAGACCAATGGGGCGGCCAACAGGAAGCGGGCCAGCACGGACCAGATCACCACGGCAAGATCGGCCACCATCAGAATGGCGGCGAGGATCTCCACCGCCTCCAGCAGCAGCGCGACCATGCGTGTCCAGAGCGCGCATCCCCGCCCCCCGATCACCGCCCCCGGCATCGCCTCAGGCTTTCTCGGTCTGGTGAATGGCATCCAGCATCGGCTTCGCATCCGGGGTCTTCTGCACGAAGGCCGCCCACATCGGGCTGACCCGCTTGCGGAAAGCGGCCCGGTCGCAGGGTTCCACCGTCACCCCCTTGGTCTTCAGCGCGGCGATGGCATCGGTTTCGATCTGCGCGGCGCGCGCGAATTGCGCACTGGTCGCCGCATCCACCGCATGCAGCAGCCCGGCCCGCTGGGCAGGGCTCAGGCGCTGCATGGTGCGATCGCTCAGGAAGGCGCCGAAGGGCGAATAGATATGCCGCGTCAGCGTGAAGAATTTCGCCGCCTCGTAGAATTTCGACGACAGGATGGTCGGTGCGTCATGCTCCATGCCGTCCAGCACGCCGGCCTGCAGGGCGGTGTAGATTTCGCCGAAGGCCATCGGCGTGGCGGCCGCCCCCATCAGCCGCACCGTCTCGGTCACCGTCGGGCTGGGCAGGCTGCGGATCTTGCGCCCGGCAAGCTGGGCCGGCTCGGAGAAGGAGAATTTGGTCAGGAAGTTGCGCGCCCCGAGATTGCGCCCGAAGGAGGGGTAATGCGCCCCCGCCTTGGTCACCAGCATCTTCTGCAGGGCGGCGGCGGCCGGCGTCTTGGCGGCGCGCAGCATGTGCTGATAATCCTGGAACACGTAGCCCATGTCGAAGACGCCGAATTCCGGCACGACATTGGACCAGATCGACGTGCCGGCCAGCATGATATCGACCACGCCCGCCTTCACCTGGCCGACGATATCGGCTTCCTGACCCAGTTGGTTGTCGGGGAAGAAGGCGGTGCTCAGCGCGCCGCCGGTCGCCGCCTTCAGTTGCGGCACGAACAGATCGTACCAGATGCGCCCGGTCGAATATTTCGGATCATTGGGAAACGAGGTCGAGATTTTCAGCACGGTGGCGGCCTGCGCGCGCCCGATCAAGGCGGGGGCGGCAAGCAGAACGGCGCCGCCGGTCAGGACATGGCGGCGGGTCGGACGCAAGGACGATGTCATTTTCGGGTCTCCTCCAGAGAGCGTTTTTTATGCATGCGCAGGCAGGCTTACAGCACGCCCATCATCCCGCCATCGACGTAGATGATCTGGCCGTTGACGTAATCGGATGCGGCGGAGGCGAGGAACACCACGGTGCCGATCAGCTCCTCCGGCCTGCCCCAGCGGCGTGCCGGCGTGCGCCCGATCACCCAGGCGTTGAATTCCTTGTTCTCCACCAGGGCAGTGTTCATCTCGGTCAGCATATAGCCGGGGCCGACCGCATTGGCCTGGATGCCGTGCACCGCCCATTCGGCGGTCATCGATCGGGTCAGCATCTTGATGCCGCCTTTCGCCGCCGTGTAGGGCGCGACCGTGGCGCGCGCCGCCTCGCTGGTCAGAGAGCCGATATTGACGATCTTGCCGTGCCCGCGCGGGATCATGCGCTTGGCCGCTTCCCGCCCGAGGACGAAGGCGCTGGTCAGGTTGGTTTCGATCACCCGGCGCCAATCGGCGGTTGCCAGCTCCACCATCGGGCGACGGAACTGGATGCCGGCATTATTCACCAGAATATCGATCTCGATTCCCTGCGCATCGAGATCGGCGAAGGCGGCCAGGATCGCCGCCTCATCCGTGACATCGAAGCGCGCCGTATGGACGCGATGCCCGGCCTCGCGCAGCGCCGCTGCCGCCGCCTCCAGCCGCGTCGCATCGGCGCCGTTCAGCACCACCGCCGCACCGGCCTGGGCCAGACCTTCGGCCATCGCCCGGCCCAGCCCGCGCGAGGAGCCGGTGATCAACGCGGTGCGCCCGGAAAGGTCGAACAAGGGATTGTGCATGCTCATGCCTCCGTCCTGCGGACCATCAGATCGCCGCGTTCGAACACCGCCGGCTGCAATTCGGTGCCCAGGCCGGGGCCTTCCATCGGCAGCACATAGCCGTTTTCGATTACCGGCATTTCTGTCACCAGCTCGCGGTACCAGCCGGTGTAGAAGGCGCGCACGCTCTCCTGGATCAGCGTATTGGGCTGGCTGAAGGAAGCATGGATGCCGGCGATGAAGCCGACCGGGCCGACACAATCATGCGGGGCGAAGGGGCGGTGATAGGTCTCGGCGAGAGCTGCGATCTTGCGCCCCTCGGTCAGCCCGCCGGTCCAGCAGAGATCGGCCATCACCACCGCCATGGCGTCGCGGTCGAGCATGTCCTTATAGGGAAAGCGGCTGCCCAGCGTCTCGCTCGCGGTGATCCAGACCGGGGTGGAGCGCGCCAGCTCCGCCAGGGCCTGGGGCGAATTCATGCGGATCGGATCCTCGTACCAGGTCGGCGAATATTGCTCCAGGATCCGGGCCAGCTTCTTGGCCATCGGCAGGTTCCACAGGCAGTGGAACTCCACCATGATCTCCATCCGATCGCCGACCGCGCGGCGGATTTTCTCGAACGGTTCCAGCGCGGTGCGCAACTGCTCCGGCGTGATGAAGGCGCCTTCATTGGCGAGTGCGGCGGGATCGAAGGGCCAGATCTTCATCGCCGTGATGCCCTGATCGAGCAGGCTTTCGGCCAGCACGTCGGCGCGCGTCATGAAGCCGTTGAGGTCTTCATAGGGGCCGGCCGATTCGTCGAAATTCCAGGTCGAGACCGGCTTGATGTTGTGCGAGCGGACATAGCCGTAGCCGGCACAGGTATTGTAGATGCGCTGCTTTTCCCGGCACAGCCCGCCCAGCATCTGATGCACCGGCTGGCCGCAGATTTTGCCGAAGACATCCCATAATGCGATATCGACGGCGGAGGCCGCACGGTATTCCGCCCCGGTGCTCGACTGCGCCATCGGCAGGTTGAGCATTTCGCGGTGCAGCGCTTCGATGTGCAGGGGGTTGCGGCCGAGCAGCCGTCCGGCCAGCGTATCGTGCAGATGCGCCTCGACCGCGCCGGCGCCATAGAAGGTTTCGCCCAGGCCGATCACCCCGGCATCGGTGTGCACCCGCACCCAGAGCACGTTGGAAAATTCCACCGTGCGCAGCGTTTCGATCGCGGTAATTTTCACCGTTTCCCCCCGAACCGGAATCTGGCGCCGGTCCCGTTCCAGCCCGTGCGCCTTTGCGCCAGATCGCCGGGCGCAAGCCATGGAATAGGACATGTTGTGATATTTCACAAGTCCGTTTCCTTCCCTCCCCGGGCGGCTTCGTGTAACCACTAAGGCCCGTTCGCCGCCTTCAGTTCCGGAAACCGCATGGCTGCCAGGCCGCCGACCGAACGCCGCCGTACGCCCAACGCCGGCCCCGCCGCATCGCCGCGGGGCGCTCGCGGTCGCGCCAATCTCGCGGAAATCGCCTATGATCGGCTGGAATCCCTGATCGTCACCTGCGCGCTGCCGCCGGGTCAGTACCTGTCGATCCAGGATCTGCAGCAGCGCACCGATTGCGGCCGCACGCCGACGCATCAGGCGGTCAGCCGGCTTGCCTCGGACACGCTGATCCTGATCCGCCCACGCCACGGGCTGCGCATCGCCCCGATCGATCTGGCGCGCGAACGCACGCTGGTGCAGCTACGCCGCAGCCTGGAAGGCTTCGTCACCCGCCTGGCCGCCGAGCGCTGCGGCGCCTCGGAGCGCAATCATTTCCGCCACCTCGCCCGGCTGCTGCGCGAGGAGGAAGCGGCGATGACCATCGACCGCTTCAACCAGCTGGATCGGCGCATCGACCGGCTGCTGCTGCAAACCGCCGGCGAGCCCTTCCTGGAACATACGCTACGTCCGCTGCACACGATTTTCCGTCGCAGCGGCTGGATCTATTACAAGCATGTGCGCCCCCGCGAAGGATTGCAGCGCACCATCGCCTGCCATCTTGAAATTCTCGACGCGGTTGCCGCCAATCAGGTGCGCCACGCCGTTGCCGCCGCCGACCGGCTGGTAAGCTTCAGCGACAGCATGTTCGATGCGCTGGGCGACGGAGTCGATCCGGCGCTGTTCGACTGCACCGCCGCGGCGCCGGGCGAGGAGCATGCCGCCTAGCCTCGCCGCGGCGACGCCTGATGCCTGGCTTACGCGCCGCCTGCCAGCTCGAGCCGAGCGCGCAATTGCGCCAGCTCCGCCTCCAACTCCGCGATATGGCGCTGCACCGGTGCCAGCGCGACATGTAGCTCCGCCTCCGTCAGGCGCGGTGTGATATGTTGCGGGCAGTTCCAGTCAAAAGCTTGCAGGCGGAT
Organism: Rhodospirillales bacterium; assembly: GCA_028869595.1. GTDB lineage: Bacteria > Pseudomonadota > Alphaproteobacteria > Acetobacterales > Acetobacteraceae > JAGWRU01. Next base: position 24,764 of record JAGWRU010000094.1, on the reverse strand, counting down.
CAGAATGGCGCGCTCCACCCGCGCCCGATATCCCGCCACCGTCAGGCGTTCGGCCAGCGCCGGATCGGCGCCAGCATCGACGATCCGGGCATGACCAAGAATCTTCAGCCGGCGGCGATGGGGATAATCCATCAGGATCAAGGCCACCCGCCCATCGGCCATCAGATTGCCGAGGCTGATATGTTGGCGGTTGCCGCGAAAATCGGCGAAACCCAGCGTCGTCTCGTCCAGCACCCGCAGAAAACCCGGCGGACCGCCGCGGTGCTGCACATAAGGCCAGCCATTCTCCGCCACGCTGGCCATATAGGCGGAATCGCGTTCGGCGATGAAGCCGGTCTCCGCCTCGGTGAAGCGGTCTGACGGGCGGTCGGCGGAGAATTGCGCCGCCGGCCCCTGCGCCGCCTTGACCGATCGGGTGGCAAATATGTCGAGAAAATCATAGACCATGCCTGTTCTCCCGGTGCGTGCTCAACGTATCGGAACGGCCGCGACCGCGGCGCGCAGAAGATTGGCCAGCGCCGCCACCGCGGCGGCGGGCCGACGCTCGGCGCAGTGCAGCGACAGCCCGATGGAAGGCAATGCCGGCAGCCCCGCCACGGCAGGGTCGAGCACCGAGAGCGGTTCCGGCAGCCCGATCGCGATGCGCGCAGTGATGCCCAGCCCGGCTTCCGCCGCCGCCCACAGCCCGGCCAGGCTGGGGCTGGTGCAGGCCAGGCGCCAGCCGATCCCTGCCTGGTCGAGTGCCGCCAGCGCGGCGCTGCGGAAGGCGCAGGGCGCTTCGAACAGGGCCAGCGCCAGCGGCGCGCCGGGCGATCGGCTCCAGCCGCGCGGACCGATCCAACGGATCGGCAGATCGGCGAGATGCTCGCCCGCCGCCGCGCCTGACGCATCGCCCCAGACCAGCGCCAGATCGAGCGTCGCTTCCGCGATCCGCGTGATCAGACGGGCATTACGCTCGGCGCGCAGCTCCACCTGCATGTCCGGATGGGCGCGGCCGAAGCGGCCGAGCACGCCGGGCAGCCAAGCCTCGGCGAAATCCTGCGGCAGACCCAGGCGCACCGTGCCGCCGACCGCCCCGGCCGCCAGCGCTGCCAGGGCCGTGTCGTTGAGATCGAGAATACGGCGGGCAAAGCTCAACAGGCTCTCCCCGGCCGGGGTCAGAACCAGGCTGCGTCCCGATTTGCGCACCAGGCGCTGGCCCACCTGCGCTTCCAGCTTGCGCAGCTGGCTGCTGATCGCCGATTGCGACCGCCCCAGCCGGGCGGCGGCGCGCGCGAAACTGCCCAGCTCGAAGCCGGTAGCGAAGCTGCGCAGCACGTCCATGTCGAGATTGGTGGGCGTCGCCATAGTTCTATTTTTCCGAACTATCTCTTTAAAATATTCCAATTTTCCAAACCGAGATGGGTACCTATCTCCGGTGCATCAAGCCCCTTGGAGAAAGGAACCCCGCCATGCCCTTCGTCCGCATCTCTCTGCTGCGCGGCCGCAGCCCGGCGCAGCTACGCGCCATTGCCGATGGCGTGCATCAGGCGCTGATCACCGCCTACGCCATTCCGCCCGAGGATCGCTTCCAGGTGATCGAACAATGCGCGCCGGAGGAGTTCTTCTACGACCCGGACTATCTCGGCATGCGCCGCAGCGATCAGGTGGTGTTCGTCCATATCGTCGCCGGCAATTGGCGCGCCACGGCGGCCAAGCAGGCGCTGTTCGCCGCCATCGCCGAAAACCTGGTCCGCGACGCCGGCATGCGGGCCGAGGATGTGCAGGTGATCCTCTCGCCCAATGGCCGCGACGAATGGTCCTTCGGCAACGGGCTCGCCTCCTACATCGCCGCCCATGCGTGATCGGCAAAGGGGAACGACGATGCTCGCCATGCACTATGCCATCCCGCTGCGTGACACCGACCAGGTCGCCGCGATCCGCCGGCGCGCCGCCGAGCGCGGCCCTCTTTTCGATGCCATGCCGGGTCTCGGCGCCAAACTATTCCTGATCGACCCGCGCGCGCCCTGCTACGCGACCTTCTACCTCTGGCGGGACCCGACAGCGGCGCTGCGCTTTCTGGACGGGGATTTCTTTCGCGCGCTGTGCGATGCGTTCGGCCGGCCTGCCGTGCATCTGCTGCTGAGCGCGGCGACATCGCTCGATTTCGCCGCCGGCAGCGCGCTGCGGCTGCAACGCGGCACGGTCGATGCCGATGCGCCGGTACGGGCCTGCGACCCGCGCGACGCAACGCTGCTGGGACTGGCCAAACAGGACGCGCCTGGGCGCCGCTTCGAGGTGATGTACCGCGCCATCGGCGCCGCCGCCTGAAATCTCAGCCAGCCGGCGCCGCCATCGCGGTGGCGCGGAAGACATCGTCGCACGCGGCCCTGTCCGTCCGTATGGCCTCGGCGTGGCTGCGGATGGCATCGACCGCATCCCCGCCCGGAGGGGGGTGGCCAAGAAAAAGGGCGCCACCAGGGCGCCCTTTTCCGTCGCGCGATCGCGCCGGTATCGCAGGCTTACGCCATCGATTCCGGCATCGCGGGCGCATCCATGGCCGGCGCGGCCACTTTGCGCGGGCGCCGCACCGCCGGCTTCTTCGCCGCCGTCGCCTTGGCCGCCTTCTTCACGGCAGGCTTCTTGGCAACCGCGTTCTTCGCCGCCGGCTTCTTGGCAGCCGCCTTCTTCACGGCAGGCTTCTTGGCAACCGCCTTCTTCGCCGCCGGCTTCTTGGCAGCCGCCTTCTTCGCGGCGGGCTTCTTGGCGACGGCCTTCTTCGCCGCCGGCTTCTTGGCAACCGCCTTCTTCGCGGCAGGCTTCTTGGCGACGGCCTTCTTCGCCGCCGGCTTCTTGGCAACCGCCTTCTTGGCAGCCGGCTTCTTCGCGGCGGCCTTCTTGGCAGCCGGCTTCTTGGCCGCTGCCTTCTTCGCCGCCGGCTTCTTGGCGGCAGGCTTCTTCGCTGCCGGCTTGGCCGCCGCCTTGCGCGTCGTGGCACGCACCGCGAGCGGCATCGCCCGGACGGCCTCGTCGGCCTCGCATTCCATCATGGTTTCTTCGTTGCTCACCTGTGGGCACTCCTTCTCGTGTCGTTTGTCTTGGTTGCGCGGATTGCCAGCGGCCTCGCGGCCGGCCGGTGTTCGAATGGGTCTGCTGCCGCGACACCTTCGTGCATGCAGACCGGTTGCGCCGGCCGGGCGGTATGGCGCCCATTGGCGTCGTCGGCAGCGAGCGGCTTCCGCCGATATTCCCGTGCCGCCGTCTTTCCGATGCCAGACCGGGCCAGTGCCGTCCGGCCATGCGGCGCGACGCCACGCAGGCGCGCGCCGGGATGGGCACGAACGGGTCCGGTCAGGTTCATCAGAACGAAGCTGCGGTCCATGGACCGTCCTTCTCCTGTCGTATGCGGCGATAAACGAAACAGCATCCGGAGCGGAGCGAATCGGAACGCGCATACCAATTCCGCTCTTCCCGCGCACACCCGTCGCCTGTCAAGAAAAAGCAACCGTTTCGTCGCGGTTCCGATGACGAATTTTGCAGTGAAGCCGGGCGGAGATGTTGAATCACCTGCCACAATGCCGCCACGGTGCAAGAAAAAGCCGCCGCAGGACTGCCCCTGCGGCGGCGTTATCCAAAACATGAAAAATAGAAAAAACCCAGATCAGCGCTTGGAAATCGGCACGAATGGCACATCCTCCGGCCCGACATAGACGGCCCCCGGGCGGATCAGCTTGTTGTCCACCCGCTGCTCCATCACATGCGCTGCCCAGCCGGAGGTGCGGGCGATCACAAAAATCGGTGTGAACATCGCGGTTGGCACACCCAGCATGTGGTAGCTGATCGCGCTGAACCAATCGAGGTTGGCGAACATCTTCTTCGCATCCGCCATCGTCGCCTCGATCCGGTCGGCGATGTCGAACAGCTTCATCGATCCGGCCTCCTGCGACAGGCGGCGCGCAACCTCCTTGATGACCTTGTTGCGCGGATCGGCGATCGTGTAGACGGCGTGGCCGAAGCCGATCACCACCTCCTTGGCGGCGATGCGGGCACGGATATCGGCCTCGGCCTCCTCCGGGTTCGCGTAGCGGCTCTGGATTTCGAAGGCGACCTCATTGGCGCCGCCATGCTTGGGTCCGCGCAGCGCGCCGATGCCGGCAACGATCGCCGAATGCATGTCCGCCCCGGTGCCCGCCACCACCCGGCAGGTGAAGGTGGAGGCGTTGAACTCATGCTCGGCGTACAGGATCAGCGAGGTATGCATCGCCCGCACCTGGCTGGCGCCGGGCGGCTTGCCGTGCAGCAGGTGAAGGAAGTGCCCGCCGATGGAATCGTCATCCGTCTCCACCTCGATGCGCCGGCCATTCTGAGAGAAATGGAACCAATACAGCAGCATCGACCCCAGCGAGGCCATCAGCCGGTCGGCGATGTCGCGCGCGCCGGGGGCGTTGTGATCGTCCTTCTCGGGCAGCGCGCAGCCCAGGGCAGAGACGCCGGTGCGCATCACATCCATCGGATGCGAGGCTGCGGGCAGCGCCTCCAGCGCCTGCTTCACCACCGCCGGCAGCCCGCGCAGCGCCGTCAGCTTGGCCTTGTAGGCGGCAAGCTCGGCAATGGTCGGCAGGCTGCCATGGACCAGAAGATAGGCGATCTCCTCGAACTCGCATTGCTCGGCGACGTCCAGAATGTCGTAGCCGCGATAATGCAGGTCGTTGCCGGTGCGCCCGACGGTGCACAAGGCGGTGTTGCCGGCCGGAACACCGGCCAGGGCGACGCCGCGCTTGGCGCGGTTGGGGGTCGCGGTCTCGCTCATGCTCGTATCTCCGCTTTGCTGATCAGAAAATCCCGGGCTTTGCCACCGCCAGATCGGCGGCCGGCAGGGCGACGTTCAGCCGGTGCAACTCGCCCGCCGCCAGGCGCGGCAGACCCTGCGCCGCTTCCAGGAAGCGCTCCGCCTCGCGCGGGGCGATGATGCCCTCGGTCAGGATGCGGAATTTGCGGATGTAATCCTCCCGCCCGAAGGGCTTGGCACCCAGCGGATGGGCATTGGCCACCGCCATCTCGTCGACGATGCGGCTGCCATCGGCCATCAGGATCTCGACACGCCCGCCGAACGCCTTCTCGTCGGTATCCAGGCTGTGGTAGCGGCGCGTCCATTCCGGGTCTTCGCGGGTTTCGATCTTGTGCCACAGCCGCACCGTATCGGCGCGCCCGGCCCGCTTCGGGGTATAGCTGTCGACATGGTGCCAGCGCCCGTCCTGCAGGGCGACGGCGAAGATGTACATGATGGAATGATCCAGCGTCTCGCGCGACGCCTTCGGGTCCATTTTCTGCGGATCGTTGGCGCCGGTGCCGATCACGTAATGGGTGTGGTGGCTGGTGTGGATGACGATCTTCTCGATCTTCTCCAGATCCTCGATCTGCCCGCGCAGGCGGAAGGCCAGGTCGATCAGCGCCTGGGACTGGTATTCGGCGCTGTGCTCCTTGGTATAGCTGTCCAGAATGGCGCGCTTGGCCTCGCCGATCGCCGGCAGGGATACTTTGTAATGCGCCTCCGGCCCATCGAGCATCCAGGCGATGACGCTATCCTCTCCCTCATAGACCGGGCTCGGCGCACCTTCGCCGCGCATCGCCCGATCGACCGCCTCGATCGCCAGCTTGCCGGCATGGGCGGGCGCATAGGCCTTCCAGGAGCTGATCTCACCCTTGCGCGACTGGCGGGTGGTGAAGCTGACATGCACCGCCTGCTGCACCGCCTGATAGATCACCTCCGCCTTCAGCCCCAGCAGCGTGCCGATGCCGGCCGCCTGGGCCGGGCAGAGATGGGCGATATGGTCGATCTTGTGTTCGTGCAGGCAGATCGCGCGCACCAGATCGATCTGCACCTCATAGCCTGTGGCGAGACCGCGGATCAGGTCGCGGCCGGATTTCTCCAGCGTCTGCGCGACCGCCAGGATCGGCGGGATGTTATCGCCGGGGTGGGAATAATCGGCGGCCAGGAAGGTATCGTGCATGTCGAGTTCGCGCACCGCCGTGCCGTTCGCCCAGGCCGCCCATTCCGGGCTGACCCGGCGCGTCGCCGGCACGCCGAACACGGTGGCTCCGCCAGCGGCGCGCGAACGCGCATGGCCCAGCGCCATGCCGCGCGCGGAGGTGACGGGGCGGCGATTGATCGCGGCGATCGCCACCGCGGCATTGTCGATGATACGATTGACGATCATGGCCGCGACGTCGCGCGCCACGGGGACTTTATCGGCGGCCATGGCGGCGATTTTCCAGGCCAGCTGATCCTCTCGTTTCAGCGTCGCCTTGGACGGGTAGACCTTCACGTCGTGGGTGATCATGGTTTCCTCCGCTCGCCCGATGGCGATCCCGATGACGGCACGAAGCTGCGCCGCCGATTTTCCTGCCATCCTTCGTAAAGTCCCTGCCCGATCCCGGCAAGCGGGCGGGTCGGGGGGCGATTTGCGCGATCCCGGCAAAACCCGGTTGACGCGGCAAAGCCGAAGCTCTGAACTGCGTTCTTTCCCCGTTTATCGGCAAGGACCACCCTGCATGGCCGCTCGCATTCTGACCGTCGCCGCCGCCCAGCTCGGGCCGATCCAGCGTGCCGAGCCGCGCGGCGTGGCGGTCGCGCGCATGGTGGCATTGCTGGAACGCGCTCATCGGCGCGGGGTGGAGCTGGTGGTCTTTCCCGAACTCGCGCTGACCACCTTCTTCCCGCGCCATTACCATGAAGACCGCGCCGAGGCCGATCGCTGGTTCGAAACCGCGATGCCGTCGAATGAAACCGCGCCGCTCTTTGCCGCCGCCAAACGGTACGGGATCGGCTTTCATCTCGGCTACGCCGAGCGCGTGCAGGAGGCGGACGAGACCGGAGTGGTGCGCACCCGGTATTTCAACACCGCCATCCTGGTCGGCCCGAGCGGCGATATCCTTTTGAAATACCGTAAAATCCATCTGCCCGGCCACGCCGAATACGACCCCGCCCGCAAAGTCCAGCATCTGGAGAAGCGCTATTTCGAGGTCGGCAATCTCGGCTTTCCGGTGATCCGCGCGCCGATGGGCGGGCTGGACGGGCTGAATATGGGGATGATGATCTGCAACGACCGACGCTGGCCGGAAGCCTGGCGGGTGCTCGGCCTGCAAAGCGTGGAGCTGGTGGCGCTGGGCTATAACACCCCCAGCATCAACCAGGACGCCAAAGGGTTCGAAGCGCATCATCTGCGCGTCTTCCACTCCCATTTGTCGATCCAGGCCGGGTGCTATCAGAATGCCTGCTTCGCTGTCGCCACCGCCAAAGCAGGCACCGAGGATGGCTGCGAGCTGTTCGGCAACTCGATCATCGTCAATCCGCAAGGCGAGATCATCGCCGCCGCCAGCACCTGGGACGATGAGCTGGTGACGGCGGATTGCGACCTCGATCTCTGCACGCTGGGGCGCACCACGATCTTCGCCTTCGACCGCCATCGCCGCCCAGAAGCCTATCGCCGCATCGTCGATCAGGTCGGCGCGGTGGCGCCGGAAACCTGGTCAGGCGAGCGCGAGTAGCGCCTGCACCATGCCGGCCTGGCAGGGATCGATCACCGCGATCCCTGCCGCATCCTCGACCGCGGCGCGGTGATGGGCCATGCCGGTGCAGCCCAGCACGACACTGCCCGCGCCCGCATCGGCGCAGCGCCTGGCCGCCTCGATCAGCCGTGCCCGCGCGGCGATCGGGTCGAGCAGCATGTCCATGCTGACATCGAGCGCGACCTCCTCGGCCAGCCGATGCTCCACCCCCATGGCGCGCAATGCCGCGAGATGGCGCGCGCGCGAGGCGGAGACGATGGCGATCACCCCGAAACGCTCGCCGCGCACCATGGCCGCGGCGATGGCGGCGCGGAAGATGCCCAGCACCGGGGCGGCGGTCGCCGCGCGCACCGCCTCGATCCCCGGGTCGGAGGCACAGGCAATGACATAGGCATCGGCCGCTTCGCGCGCGACGATGGCCAGCATCGGACCGACGGCGGCGTGCCAATCCTGCCAGGACAGGATGGCAGGCGGCCCCTCGGGACTGCCCACCACCTCGGCGTGGATCCCGGCCCCCCCCTGAAACGGGGCGATAGCGGCGGCGATGCCCTGCGAACACGGCACCGAGGCATTGGGATTGATGATCAGAACACGCCGCAAGACATTCCCCCTGGCAACATGGCTCCGCTGCGATCATGGCATGCGGATCGGACTGCCACTCTGCGCCGCGCCGATTACCTGTGCAAAGCAGCATCGGCACAGCATAATGGTGCGGCTCGCACGCAAGCCCGGTCCCTTCCGGCGCTGCTTCGGAGACAATGCGATGGAACCCGCCACCCGCGCTCCCTTGGCCGGCGCTCCCTTGACCGCCGCCTCCGTGGCCAGCCCCCCCTCGACCAGCATCCGCGCTGCGCCGGAGCCGGTCTATTGGGAGCCGGATCGCAGCATCCTGCCGCCGCCCTGGCCGGTGCCGCCAATGCCCACCGCCATCGCCCGCGGTCTGATGGGGCGCTGCCCGGCCTGCGGCAAGACCCATCTTTTCAACGGCTATCTGCGGGTCGCGGCCGAATGCGGCCAATGCGGCGCGCCGCTGGGTCTGGCGCGTGCCGATGACGCGCCGCCCTATTTCACCATCCTGCTGGTCGGTCATATCGTCATCCCGCTGATGGTGCTGGCGCAGCGTCTGCAGAACCCCTCCACCCTGACCATGAGCGCGATCTTCCTGCCGCTTTCCCTGTTCCTGACGCTGGCGCTGCTGCGTCCGGTCAAGGGCGGCACGGTCGGGCTGATGCTCAAGCTCGATCTGCTGCGCGACCTGCCCGAACGATGAGTGGCACGGCGTCCGCCGAGCGCCTGGCGCGGATCGTCCTGACCGGAGAGCCGCTGTCGCGGCTATCTCCCGCGCTGGAAGCCGATCGCAGCCAGGCCATCGCCGATCTGACGGCGGAAAACTGCTTCGCTCCGCTGGCCCCGCAAGCCGCCGGGCGCGGCCCGTTCGTGCTGCATCTTTCGGTGCTCGACGGGCGTCTGGTCTTCGATATCCGCGACGCGGCGGAAGCACCGCTCGCCGCCGTCGCCCTGGCGCTGGGGCCGTTCCGTAGGCTGATCAAGGATTACCAACTGCTGGTGGAAAGCTACACCCTGGCCATCGCCGAGGGGCGGGAGGCGCGCATCCAGGCCATCGACATGGGAAGGCGCGGCCTGCACAACGAAGGGGCGACGCTGCTATCGGCGCGGCTGGACGGCAAGATCACACTCGATTTCGATACCGCACGCCGGCTATTCACCCTGGTCACGGTGCTGCACCAGCGCGGCTGAGGCGCGCCGGCCGACGGGAACAATACGGGATCACGCGCGGATGAAGATCGACGGCACGCTGTTTCGCAGCGTCTGGGTGGATGAGCAGGATGGCTGGTCGGTGCGCATCCTGGATCAGACCAGGCTGCCCTGGTCCTTCGATATTCTGCGCCTGACCGAGGTCGAGGCCGCCGCGCATGCCATCCGCGCCATGCAGGTGCGCGGCGCGCCGCTGATCGGTGCGGTGGCCGCCTACGGGCTGGCGCTGGCGGTGCGCCGGGACCCGGCGATCGCCGCGGTCGAGGCGGCGGCGGCGATGCTGGCGGCGACCCGCCCGACCGCGATCAATCTGCGCTGGGCGCTGGATCGCATGCTGGCCCGGCTGCGTCCGCTGCCGACGGGCGCGCGCGCCGGCGCGGCCTATGCCGAGGCCGGCGCCATCGCCGAGGAGGATGTCGCCCAATGCGCCGCCATCGGCCGGCACGGCATGGCGCTGATCGCCGAGATCGTCGCGCGCAAGCCGGGCCAGCCGGTCAATCTGCTGACCCATTGCAATGCGGGCTGGCTCGCCACCGTCGATTGGGGCACCGCCCTGGCGCCGATCTATGCTGCGCATGATGCCGGCATCGCGCTGCATGTCTGGGTCGATGAAACCCGCCCGCGCAATCAGGGCGCGCTGCTGACGGCCTGGGAACTGGCCCGCCATGGCGTGCCCCATACCGTAATCGCCGATAATGCCGGCGGCCATCTGATGCAGCATGGCGAGGTCGACATGGTGATCGTCGGCACCGACCGGGTGAGCCGCAACGGCGATGTCGCGAACAAGATCGGCACCTATCTGAAGGCGCTGGCGGCGCGCGACAATGGCGTGCCCTTCTGGGTCGGCCTGCCTTCCTCGACCATCGACTGGAGCATCGCTGACGGGCTGGGCGATATCCCGATCGAGGAACGCGCGGCAACCGAACTTACCACCATCACCGGAAGGGCGCTGGATGGCAGCATCGCCACGCTGCGCATCGTGCCGTCGGACAGTCCTGCCGCGAACCCGGCTTTCGACGTGACTCCGGCGCGCCTGGTCACCGGGCTGATCACCGAGCGCGGCTGCTGCGCGGCGAGCGCGGCGGGGCTGGCATCGCTATTCCCCGAACATGGCTGAGGCGAAAGCCGGCCATCACGGCATCGGCGCGGCGATGCTGCTGCTGGCCGCGCTGCTGGCCGGCTGCACCGCACCCGATGCGCATGTGCCGCCTTTCGCGCGGGTGCCCTATCAGGCGTTTTCCCGCCAGGCGGTGATCGCCATCGCCCTGCGCGAATGGCGGGTGTTCGGCGAGCCGGTCGATGATGGCGCCATCACCGCGCCGCAACCGGCGCAGAAGCCCGAGCGCGCCCAAGGGCTGTGGCAGCGCGTCGGCGAATATTGGTGGCTGGGTCTGAATGCCGGCGATCCCGATAATGCGCTGACCGGCAAGCACGATGCGGCAGGGCATGTCTTCCCCGCCTCGCGTGACGGGGATTATGCCTGGTCGGCCGCCTTTATCTCTTATGTGATGCGCATTGCCGGCGCCGGGGCAGGATTTCCCTATGCCGCCGATCACGCGCACTACATCGATCTTGCCGCCAGGATGGCCGCCGGCACCGCGCATGGCTGGGATATCGTCGCGATGAACCCGGCGACCTATGCGCCACGCCCCGGCGATCTGGTCTGCAACGGGCGCGATCAGGCCGCCGGGCTGCGCTTCGCCGATCTGCCGGCGGGACATTTTCCTGCCCATTGCGGCATCGTCGTGGCCGCGGCCGACGATCCCGCCCCGCCGGCGCCGCCCCAGCCGGGCACGGTCGAGGTAATCGGCGGCAATGTCGGCGATGCGGTCAGCCTGACCCATGCGCCGGTCGACCGGCTGGGCATGCTGGATAGCCCGGCCGGCCGATCGCTCGATCCGCGCACCCGATGGCTGGCGGTGCTGCGGGTGCTCTATCCGAACGAATAGCGGTTATTTCTGCGCCCAGGGCAGGCCGGAAGCCTTCCAGCCCGCCACCTGGCCGCGATGGCCGTGCGGATCCGGCGGGCCTTCGAACCCGTCGAGGATGTTGAAGACCTGGGCATAGCCGATCGCCTGGGCCGCCTGGGCCGCCGCCATGCTGCGCGCGCCGCTGCGGCACAGGAAATAGACCGCATCCGCCTGGGTCACGCCGGCTTCGGCCAGCGCGTCGAGGAAGCGGGCATTCTTCTGCATCGTGGGATAAAGCTGCCAGGGGATCAGCACGGCCTGCTTGCCGGCCTCGGAAAGGTCGGGAATACCGACGAAATTCCACTCCGCGTCGGTACGGACATCGACCAGGACCGCCTGGGGATTGGTCTTGAGGGCTTCCCATACCAGATTAGGCGCGACATCTTCGACCATCACGGTCCTCCTTGAACCCTGGGATGCATTACGCAATGAGTGCTTCATACCATAGTCACAGCCGGGCCGAAGACCTCGCTGGCGCGATTGGCAAGACACCGCTGGTGCGCCTGCGCCGGGCCTCGGCGGCAACCGGCTGCACCATCCTGGGCAAGGCGGAGTTCATGAACCCGGGCGGTTCGGTCAAGGACCGCGCCGGGCTGGCCATCATCACCGATGCCGAGCAATCGGGCGCGCTGAAGCCCGGCGGCACGGTGGTGGAAGGCACGGCCGGCAATACCGGTATCGGTCTGACGCTGGTCGGCAATGCCCGCGGCTATCGCAGCGTGATCGTCATGCCGGAGACGCAGAGCAAGGAGAAGATCGACTTCCTGCGCATGATCGGTGCCGATCTGCGGCTGGTGCCGGCCAAGCCCTATCGCGATCCGGGCAATTACGTGCATGTCTCCCGCCGTCTGGCCGAGGAGCTGGCGGCGAGCCAGGGCAACACGATCTGGGCCAATCAGTTCGACAATCTGGCCAATCGCGAGGGCCATCGCGCCACCACGGGGCCGGAAATCTGGGAACAGACCGGCGGGCATCTCGACGCCTTCACCTGCGCCTGCGGTTCGGGCGGCACGCTGGCCGGCGTCGCGCTGGCGCTGAAGGAACGCAACCCGGCAATCCGCATCGTGCTGGCCGATCCGGAAGGCAGCGGGCTGTACGGCTGGGTGAAGAACAATGATCTCAGCATCAGCGGCAGCTCGATCACCGAGGGGATCGGCCAGTCGCGCGTGCCGGCCAATCTGGAGGGCGCGCCGATCGACGATGCCGAACGCATTCCCGATGCCGAGGCGCTGGAGCAGATCTTCGACCTGCTGATCCATGAAGGTCTGTCGATCGGCAGTTCCTCGGGCATCAATGTCGCCGCGGCGATCCGCGTCGCCCGCGCCATGGGACCGGGCCATACCATCGTGACCATCCTGTGCGATGGCGGCGCGCGCTATCAGTCGAAATTATTCAATCCCGACTTCCTGCGCGAGAAGCACCTGCCGGTGCCGCCCTGGATGGCCTGAGACGGCGACCATCGCGCGCGGCGGCCTCGGCCGCGCCGCGCGCGAACACCGCCGAGGCGAAGGCGAACAGCACGCAGGCCGAGGTGGAGATCAGGATGTTGTCGGTCGCGGCATGCGCGGCGAAGGCCAGGAAAACCAGCCGCATGATGCGGCGCTCCGGCGTTGCCAGGCTGCGCGTATGGCCGCGCACCCAGAAGAAGAAGGACAGGATCAGCGCGGCACGGCCGAGCTGCCCGCCTTCGACCGCCATGCGCAGATATTCATTATGGGCCGCCCAGGTGCCGATTTCATGCGCCAGCGCGCTGTCGGGCGGGATCACCGCATTGCCCGCCCCCACCCCCCAACCGAACCACGGGCTGGCGGCCGCCGCACGCTCGAAGGCCGGCCACAGATCCTGACGGCCGCTGAGATCGACCGCCGCGTTGCTCAGGACGTTGAACAGGCGCAGCTGCTCCAGATCGCCGCCCAGCAGGATCAGCCCCGGCAGCAGCGCCGCCCCGCCCAGGAGCAGCGCCCATCGCCAGGACCGCTTCATCGCCGGCGCCGAGACGAAAGCCAGGCTCAGCACCACCACCGCCCCGCCATAGGCGAGCGGCGCGCGTGCCCCGGTCAGCACCAGGATCAGCGCATTGGCGATCAGCAGCGCCAGGTCGCGCCGCCGGCCATGGCGATAAAGCTCGATCAGGCAGGCATAGAGCGCGGCCAGGCAGAACCCGGCCAGGAAGGCCGGATGGCCGAGCGCGGCCAGGCGCACCCCGTCGGCCTGCATGAAAATCGGACGGATGCCGGCCCTATCCAGCACCGCGCCGGCCGCCACGCTGAGCAGCGGAATGCGCCGCGTCATGGCGATGATCGCGTCCGCCCAGCGCGGTGAGAGCCGGGCGAAGCTGAACCCGTACGGCGCCGCCGAGCCGACCAGCGAGCGCAGGCTTTCGCCCATACCCAGCCCGGGATAGAGGCCGTGCGCCAGACCGGCGGCGAACATCGCGACGAAAACCAGCGCCGGATTGGCCCAGTCGCGCGCCAGGCCGTAGCGCAGAATGGCGAAGCCGATCAGCACCAGCTCCATCCCCTTCACCGCCGCGATCACGGGTTGATACCAGCCCAGTCCGAACAGATCGCTGAGCGTCATTTCCAGCGTGCAGCCGGCCAGCAGCAGCCAGGCGGCGGAGGCGATCTCCAGATGGCGCCAGGCGAGCAGGCTGAGCCCGCCCAGCAGGATCAGGCCGAGAAAACCGAGCAATGCCACCGGCCCCGCCCAGGCAGCGAGCAAGGCAAGGGCGAAAACCAGCAGGGCAAGCGTGCAGACCGGCAGTTCGCCGGGGCCGATCAGGGCAAAGACGGGCAGCGGCAGGCGTGACATGGCGGCCAGCCTGGCGGCGCGCGGTAAAGATCCGGCAAATCGCGGCGGCGTGATCGTCTGCCGCTTTTTTCAGCAACGCGCCGCAATCCGCGTCATGCGCAAGGCAGCGCGGACGGGCGCGGCGGCAGCCAGCGCCATCCGCATGGCTGGCATGCATGTTGCAAACCCGTGTCGATGCAGGCGGCGCCGGTTGCGGTCGCTCGCCCTTCCCTCCGCGTTCGGGCACGCCCGGCGCCACCACCGTGTGTGACAGAAAAAGGACCAGGCTTCATGGCATCCGAGGAAACCAGCCTCACCCGGCGCACTCTCGGCGGGCTCGGCGCGGCAGCGCTGACCGTGGCCGCGATCGGCGCGACCAAGGCGGCGATCGCCCCCACCCCGGCCCAGGCGGCGCCGGCCAGCGGCGACACGATCAAGGTCGGCATTCTGCATTCGCTGTCCGGCACCATGGCGATCAGCGAGACCACGCTGAAGGACGTGATGCTGATGCTGATCGAGGAGCAGAACAAGAAAGGCGGTCTGCTCGGCAAGAAGCTCGAAGCGGTGGTCGTCGATCCCGCCTCCAACTGGCCGCTCTTTGCCGAAAAGGCGCGCCAGCTTCTGGCCGTCGACAAGGTCGCCGCCGTGTTCGGCTGCTGGACCTCGGTGTCGCGCAAATCCGTGCTGCCGGTGTTCGAGGAGCTGAACGGCATCCTGTTCTACCCGGTCCAGTACGAGGGCCAGGAATGCTCGCGCAACATCTTCTACACCGGTGCCGCGCCCAACCAGCAGGCGATCCCGGCGGTGGATTACCTGATGAAGGAGGAGAAGGTGGAGCGCTGGGTGCTGGCCGGCACCGATTACGTCTATCCGCGCACCACCAACCAGATCCTGCTGGCCTATCTGCAGTCGAAGGGCGTGAAGCCGGCCGACATCATGATCAACTACACCCCGTTCGGGCAGTCCGACTGGCAGAGCATCGTCGCCTCGATCAAGAAATTCGGCTCGGCCGGCAAGAAAACCGCTGTCGTGTCCACCATCAACGGCGATGCCAATGTTCCCTTCTATAAGGAACTGGGCAATGCCGGCATCAAGGCGACCGATATCCCGGTGGTGGCGTTCAGCGTGGGTGAGGAAGAGCTGGCCGGCATGGATACCAAGCCGCTGCTCGGCCATCTGGCGGCGTGGAATTATTTCGAGAGCATCGACACGCCCGAGAACAAGGAATTCATCGCCACCTGGCACAAATTCATCAAGAATGACAAGCGCACCACCAACGATCCGATGGAAGCCCATTACATCGGCTTCAACATGTGGGTGAAGGCGGTGGAGAAGGCCGGCACCACCGATCCCAACGCGGTGATCGACGCGGCGATCGGCGTGGCGGTGCCTAATCTGTCGGGCGGCTATTCGGCGCTGATGCCCAACCACCACATCACCAAGCCGGTGCTGATCGGCGAAATCCAGGATAACGGGCAGTTCAACATCGTCTCTCAGACGCCCGGCCTGGTGGTGGCTGAGGAATGGTCGCCCTATGTCGCCGACACCAAGTATCTGATCGGCGACTGGCGCAAGCCGATGTCCTGCGGGGCGTTCAACGTCAAGACCGGCAAATGCGGCGCCGGCGGCGGCAAGAAGGCGTGATGACACTCTGACGATCCGCCTTCGGGGCGGCGGCTTCCCTCCCCCTGGCCGCCGCCCCTTCTTGCCTTTCCCGGCCCCTTGCCTTTCCGGGTCCGGTTTTCCAGGACATACGCGCATGCGCCGCCTTGTCGTCTCGATTTTGCTGCTGCTGCTGATGGCGGCCCGCATGCCGGCTTTCGCCCAGCAAGCCGCCCCCCCCGCCGCAGCCGCCGACAGCGTGGTCGCCACCGCGCTGGCCGATCTGGGCTCCGGCGATTACGACCGCATCCGTCATGGCGTCAGCGCATTGGCGTTTTCCGGCGATGACCGCGCCCTTGCCATAATCGAGGCGCTGGATGCCGGCACGCTTTATGTGCGTGCCGATCACAAACTATTCCTCAAGAGCCCGAGCGGGGCGATCCTCGATGCCGCGACCGGCAAGGCAGCGCCGGATGTGATGGCAAGCGGCCTGCACGAAGTGCGGGTGAATAATCCGGTGCGCAGCGCGATGGATGCCGCCCTGGGCAGCCTGCGCCTGCTTTCCCCCGATGCCGCCACCCGCACCAAGGCGGCGGAGGCGGTATTCCACTCCCACGATCCGCGCGCCCTGCCGACGCTTGAGAAGGCAATTGCGCGCGAAACCAATGCCGCCGCGCGGCGGCGCGAAACCCAGGCGCGCGCCGCGGTGGTGCTGTTCATTCCCGCCACCCCCCTGCCCGCCAGACTGGCCGCGATCGCCACGCTGCGCGCGCGCGGCGATCTAGATGCGCGCTCGCTGCTCGACAGCCTGCACAACCAGCCGCCCGAGGCCGCCGCCGCCGCGCATACCGCCGTTGCTGCGATCGATCGCAGCCTGGCGCTGTGGGGCGTGGTGCAGAGCATCTATTTCGGCATCAGCCTGGGATCGGTGCTGCTGCTGGCCGCAGCCGGTCTTGCCATCACCTTCGGCGTGATGGGCGTGATCAACATGGCCCACGGCGAGATGGTGATGATCGGCGCCTACACCACCTTCCTGGTACAGCAGGCGATCCGCGCGCATTGGCCCGATCTGTTCGGGGCCAGCCTGATCATCGCGATTCCCGCGGCCTTCCTGGTTTCCGGCGCGGTCGGGGTGGTGATCGAACGGACCCTGATCCGCTTCCTGTACGGCCGCCCGCTGGAGACGCTGCTGGCCACCTGGGGCTTGTCGCTGATCCTGCAACAAGGCGTGCGCACGATGTTCGGACCGACCAATCAGGATGTCGGCACGCCGGCCTGGATGCGCGGTTCGATCGATGTCGGCGGCCTGTCGCTGACGCTGAACCGGCTTTACATCATCGTCTTTGCCATCGCGGTGCTGTTCGCGCTTATGGCGGCGCTGCGCTATACCGCGCTTGGTCTGCGCATGCGCGCGGTGACGCAGAACCGGCGCATGGCCGCCGCCATGGGCATCCGCACGCCCTGGATCGACGCGCTGACCTTCGGACTGGGTTCGGGGGTTGCCGGGATTGCCGGCGTCGCCCTCAGCCAGATCGACAATGTCTCGCCCAATCTCGGGCAGAACTACATCATCGACAGTTTCATGGTGGTGGTGTTCGGCGGCGTCGGCAATCTATGGGGCACGGCGGTAGCGGCGCTGACGCTGGGCGTGGTGAACAAATTCCTCGAACCCGTGGCCGGCGCGGTGCTGGGCAAGATCGTGGTGCTGGTGCTGCTGATCCTGTTCATCCAGCGCCGTCCGCGCGGCATGTTCCCGCTCAAGGGACGGGCGGCGGAAGCATGAAAACCACTCTCTCCACGCCGCTGACCCTGATCCTGGTACTGGGCGGGGCGGCGCTGATGGCCGCGCTGAACCTCGCCACCCCGGCCGGGTCGGCAATGCATGTGCCCGATTACGCGATCCAGCTGGCCGGCAAATATCTGTGCTACGCGATGCTGGCGCTTGCCGTCGATCTGGTCTGGGGCTTCGCCGGCATTCTCAGCCTGGGCCATGCCGCCTTCTTCGCCCTGGGCGGCTACGCCATGGGCATGTATCTGATGCGCGAGATCGGCGCGCGCGGCGTCTACGGCAACGCGATCCTGCCGGATTTCATGGTGTTCCTCGGCTGGAACCATCTTCCCTGGTACTGGTACGGCTTCAACTGGCTGGGCTTCGCGGTGCTGATGGCCCTGTTGGTGCCAGGCGTCCTCGCCTGGATCTTCGGCTGGCTCGCCTTCCGCTCGCGCGTCAGCGGCGTCTATCTGTCGATCATCACCCAGGCGCTGACCTATGCGCTGCTGCTTGCCTTCTTTCGCAACGAGATGGGCTTCGGCGGCAATAACGGCCTGACCGATTTCAAGGATATCGCGGGCTTCCCGCTGCAGTCCGCCGCCACCCATTGCGGGCTGCTGGTGATTTCGGCCGTCGTGCTGTGCGGACAGTTCCTGCTGGCCCGCGCCCTGGTCGCCTCCCGCTTCGGCAAGGTGCTGGTGGCGGTGCGCGACGCGGAATCGCGCACCCGCTTCCTGGGCTACCGGCCGGAATCGTACAAGCTGTTCGTCTTCGTTGCCTCCGCCGTGATGGCCGGGATCGGCGGGGCTCTGTATGTGCCGCAGATCGGCATCATCAATCCCAGCGAATTCTCCCCCTCCAACTCGATCGAGGCAGTGATCTGGGTCGCGGTGGGCGGGCGCGGCACGCTGTCCGGGGCGATCCTGGGCGCGGTGCTGGTCAATCTCGGCAAGACCTGGCTGACCGGCGCGCTGCCCGAATTATGGCTGTTCGGCCTGGGCGCTTTGTTCATCTTCGTCACCCTGTTCCTGCCGAAAGGCATTGTCGGCACGCTGGCGCAATGGCCGCGCCGCAAGCGCTCTGCCGAGGCCGAGACCGAAACGAGCCGCCCCGCCCCCCTCTCGGAGACGAGTCCATGAGCGTGAGCGCCCCCGCCGCCGCGCCGCACGCCGCCGCTATCGGCACGGTGCTGTATGTCGATGGCGTCTCGGTCAGTTTCGATGGGTTCCGGGCGCTGAACAATCTCTCCCTGATCCTCGCGCCCGGTGAGATGCGCGCGGTGATCGGGCCGAACGGGGCGGGCAAGACGACGATGATGGACGTGATCACCGGGCGCACCCGCCCCGATACCGGGCGGGTGGTGTTCGGTGCCACCACCGATCTCACCAAGCTCGACGAACCGGCCATCGCAGCACTCGGCATCGGGCGGAAATTCCAGAAACCCACCGTGTTCGAGCCGCTGGATGTCTGGACCAATCTGCTGCTGGCCCTGGCCGGCGACCGGCGACCGCGCTTCACCTTGCGGGCGCGCGAAACGGCGGAGGAACGAGCAAGGATCGAAGCCATTCTGGCCACCATCCGCCTGACCGATCACCGCCATCGCCGTGCCGCCGATCTCTCGCACGGGCAGAAGCAATGGCTGGAGATCGGCATGCTGCTGGCCCAGGAGCCGCAATTGCTGCTGGTCGACGAACCGGTCGCCGGCATGACGGATGCCGAGACCGAACAGACCGCCGAGCTTCTGCGCACCATCAATGAAACCCGCTCCGTCGTGGTGGTGGAGCATGACATGGCCTTCGTGCGGGCGCTCGGCGTGCGCGTCACGGTGCTGCATGAAGGCTCGGTGCTGTCGGAGGGATCGATCGATCATGTGAGCGAAGATCCCAAAGTCATTGAAGTCTATCTGGGGCGCTGAGCGATGCTGGAGGTCAGGGACGTCGATCTGCATTACGGCGCCGCCATTGCACTGCGCAAAGTCTCGATCACCGCCGAGATCGGCGCGGTGACCTGCCTGCTGGGGCGCAACGGGGTGGGCAAGACCAGCCTGCTGCGCGCCGTGGTGGGAGCGCACCCGGTCAGCGCCGGACGGATTTTCTGGGACGGCAAGGATATCACCGGCCTGCCAATCTACGAGCGGGCCCGGCGCGGCATCGCCTGGGTGCCGCAGGGCCGCGACATCTTCCCGCTGCTGAGCGTGCGGGAAAATCTGGAGACCGGCTTTGCCGTGCTACCGCGCAGCGAACGGCGTGTGCCGGAAGAGATTTTCGCGCTCTTCCCCGTGCTGAAAACCATGCTGCGCCGGCGCGGCGGCGATCTGTCCGGCGGCCAGCAGCAGCAGCTCGCCATCGCCCGTGCCTTGGTGACGAAGCCGCGCCTGCTGGTGCTGGACGAGCCGACCGAGGGGATCCAGCCCAGCATCATCAAGGATATCGGCCGGGTGATTGCGCTGTTGCGCGGCCGCGCCGACATGGCCATCCTGCTGGTCGAACAATATTTCGATTTCGCCCGCGACCTCGCCCAGACCATCGCCGTGATGGATCGCGGCGACATCGTGCTGGCGGGACGGCGGGAGGAGCTGGTCGAAGCGGATGTTAGACGCCTTCTCTCCGTCTGACGCGCTTGCCCTTCCCCGCCACCAGCGCGCCCAGGGTGCCTTGCGCATCAGCGTGCGCCGGCGCGGGGCGGAAACGGCGCTGGAGGATTTCTACCAGCAGGGCTGCCTGAAGGCCCGCCTGCCGCGCATCGCGCCGGGCGACGCGCGCGAGATCGTGGCCCTGAACAGTTCGGGCGGTATCGCGGCGGGCGACGATCTCGCCATCGCCTATACCGCCGGGCCGGACAGCCGGCTGATCCTTGCCAACCAGGCCGCCGAACGCTGCTATCGCGCTTTGCCCGGGGCGGAACCGGCGCGGCTGCGCAACCGTATCACATTGGCCCACGGCGCCGAGGTCGAGTGGCTGGCGCAGGAGACGATCCTGTTCGACGGTGCCGCGCTCGACCGCCGGCTGGAGATCGCGATGGCGGCGGATGCGCGGTTCCTGGGTGTGGAGATGCTGATCTTCGGCCGCGCCGCGATGGGCGAGACGGTGCGCGACCTGCGCCTTGCCGACACGATCCGCCTGGTGCGCGACGGTCGGCTGGTGCTGCATGATGCGGTCCGCTTCGATCCCACCCGCCATGGCACGGCGGATCGTGCCTTCGCGGGCGCCGCGACGCTGGCCGCCAACCGGGCGATGGCGACGATCCTGCTGGCCGGCGGCGATAGCGGGGCAATGCTCGATCCGCTGCGCATGAAACTTGCCGAAATCGGCGCCTATGGCGGGGCGAGCGCCTGGAACGGCATAATGCTCGCGCGTATCCTGGCCCCCGACGGGGCGACGCTGCGCCGGAACGTTACCGCCGCCCTGGCCGTGCTGCGCGGCGATCGCGCGCTGCCCCGCGTCTGGCATTGTTGAGAGGATTGCGATGAACCTCAGTCCCCGCGAGAAGGACAAGCTGCTGATCAGCATGGCCGCGATGGTCGCGCGCAGGCGGCTGGAACGCGGCGTCCGCCTCAATCACCCCGAAGCCATCGCGCTGATCAGCGATTTCGTGGTCGAAGGCGCGCGCGACGGGCGCAGCGTTGCCGATCTGATGGCCGAAGGGGCGAAAGTGCTGACCCGCGATCAGGTGATGGAAGGGATTGCCGAAATGATCCACGACGTGCAGGTCGAAGCGACCTTCCCGGACGGCACCAAGCTGGTCACCGTGCACGAGCCGATTCGATGATCCCCGGCGAAATCATGCCCCAGGACGGGGAAATCGCGCTGAATGAAGGCATGGCACGCACCGCGATCACGGTTGCCAATACCGGCGATCGGCCGATCCAGGTCGGCAGCCATTACCATTTCGCCGAGGCCAATCCCGCACTGTCCTTCGACCGTGAAGCCGCGCGCGGCCAGCGCCTGGATATCGCCGCCGGCACCGCGATCCGTTTCGAGCCGGGGCAGATGCGCGAGGTCCGCCTGATCCCGTTTCGCGGCGCGCGGCGCGTCTTCGGCTTTCGCGCCGCGGTGAATGGAGCGCTCGACTGATGGCCACTCTCTCCTGCCGCGCTTATGCCGACATGTTCGGCCCGACCACCGGCGATCGCGTCCGTCTGGCCGATACCGATCTGATCGTCGCCGTCGAACGCGACCTGACGATCTATGGCGAGGAGGTGAAATTCGGCGGCGGCAAGGTGATCCGCGACGGCATGGGCCAGTCCCAGGCGAGCAATGCCGAAGGCGCCGCCGATACGGTGATCACCAATGCGCTGATCATCGACCATTGGGGCATCGTCAAGGCCGATGTCGCGCTGGCCGGCGGGCGCATCGCGAAGATCGGCAAGGCGGGCAATCCCGACATCCAGCCCGGCGTCGATATCGTGATCGGCCCGGGCACCGAGATCATCGCCGGCGAAGGCAAGATCCTGACGGCCGGCGGGATCGACGGGCATATCCATTTCATCTGCCCGCAGCAGATCGAAGAAGCGTTGGCATCGGGCATCACCACCCTGGTCGGCGGCGGCACCGGACCCGCCACCGGCACGGCGGCCACCACCTGCACACCGGGCCCCTGGCACATGGCGCGCATGCTGCAAGCGGCGGAGGCGCTGCCGGTCAACCTCGCTTTCGCCGGCAAGGGCAATGCCTCCCGCCCCGCCGCGCTGGAGGAGATGGTGCGCGCCGGGGCGGCCTGCCTGAAGCTGCACGAGGATTGGGGCACCACGCCCGCGGCCATCGATACCTGCCTGTCGGTCGCCGATCGCTTCGACGTGCAGGTGATGATCCATACCGACACGCTGAACGAAAGCGGCTTCGTCGAAGACACCATCGCCGCTTTTCAGGGGCGCACCATCCATGCCTTCCATACCGAAGGCGCCGGCGGCGGACATGCGCCCGACATCATCCGCGTCGCGGGCCTGGCCAACGTGCTGCCGAGTTCCACCAATCCGACCCGGCCCTATACGGCGAACACCATCGACGAGCATCTCGATATGCTGATGGTCTGCCACCACCTCGATGCCGGCATCCCCGAGGATGTCGCCTTCGCCGAAAGCCGCATCCGCCGCGAGACCATCGCGGCGGAGGATATCCTGCACGATCTCGGCGCGCTTTCGATGATCTCCTCCGACAGCCAGGCGATGGGCCGGGTGGGAGAGGTGATCCTGCGCACCTGGCAGACCGCGCATAAGATGAAGGTCCAGCGCGGTGCCTTGCCGGGCGACGGGGCGGCGGATAATGCCAGGGTCAAGCGCTATGTCGCGAAATACACCATCAACCCGGCCATCGCGCAGGGCATGGCGCATGAAATCGGCTCCGTCGAGGCCGGCAAGCTTGCCGATCTGGTGCTGTGGACGCCGGCCTTCTTCGGCGTGAAGCCCGATCTGGTGCTCAAGGGCGGGGCGATCGTGATGGCCCAGATGGGGGATGCCAATGCCTCCATCCCGACGCCGCAGCCGGTGCATATGCGCGGCATGTTCGGCGCGCTTGGCGGGGCGCTGGCGGCGACCTGCATCACCTTCACCTCCGCCGCCGCGCTGGAGGACGGGATCGGCCACCGGCTCGGCCTGCGGCGCATGCTTTCCCCTGTGAAGAACACGCGCGGCGGCATCGGCAAGCGCGACATGATCCATAACGATGCAACCCCGACGATCGAGGTCGATCCCGAAACCTACGAAGTGCGCGCCGATGGCGTGCTGCTGACCTGCGAACCCGCGACCATCCTGCCGATGGCGCAACGGTATTTCCTGTTCTGATGCGCGCCACCGAAATCCTGCCCGCCGGGTCGTGGAACGCGGCAGACGCCACCGACACGGTGCGGATCGATTTCGACCGCCGTCACCGTCGCCGCATCCTGCTCGCCACCGAAGCCGGGGCGGAGCTGCTGCTCGACCTGCCCCAGGCGGTGCGGTTGCGCGATGGCGACGGGCTGGTGCTGGAAACCGGCGGTGTGGTGGCGGTGGCGGCACGGCCCGAAGCGCTGCTCGAAATCCATGCCCATGACACGGATGCGCTGGTGCGCATCGCCTGGCATCTCGGCAACCGCCATCTGCCGGTGCAATTGATGGAGGAGGCGATCCGCATCCGCGCCGATCACGTGATCGCCGAGATGGTCGAAATCCTCGGCGGACATGTCCATCCGATCGAGGCGGCCTTCGATCCCGAACCCGGCGCCTATGCCGGCAGCGCGACGCCACATCATCACCATCACCACGACGATGACGACGCCCATTCCTGAAACCGCGCTGCTGCGTCTGCTCGCCTGGCTGTCGCCGGCCTTTCCGACCGGCGGTTTCGCCTATTCGCAGGGCATCGAATGGGCGGTCGAAGCGGGTTCGATCACCGATGGCGCCAGCCTGCATGCCTGGCTGGCCGATATGCTCGCCGCCGGTTCCGGCTTCAGCGACGCGGTGCTGCTGCGCCTCGCCCATGCCGCGCATGACGATCCGGCGCGGCTGGGCGCGATCGCCGAACTCGCTGCCGCCTGCGCGCCGGCGCGGGAGCGTCTGGCGGAAAGCGAAAACCAGGGCAGCGCCTTCGTGCTGGCGCTGCGGGCCTGGGCTTTGCAGGATGGCCCCTTCCCTGCCCTGCCGGCGAAATGCGCCTATCCGGTCGCGGTGGGGGCGGCGTGCGGCGCGGCGGGGATTACCGCCGATCTCGCCTGCCTGGGATTTCTCCAGGCGGTCACCGCCAATCTGATCTCGGCAGCGGTGCGGCTGGTGCCGCTCGGGCAGAGCGCGGGGCTCGCGGTGCTGGCAGCGCTGGAAGAGGGGATTGCCGCAACTGCGGCCGCCAGCCGCACCGCCGGCGAGGAGGATCTGGGCGGCTTCGCGTTTGCCGCCGATATTGCCGCGATGCGTCACGAAACCCAGTACACGAGGCTGTTCCGCTCATGAGTGCATCTTCCTCTCACGGCCCGCTCCGCGTCGGTGTCGGCGGTCCGGTCGGCACCGGCAAAACCGCGCTGATGGATGCGCTGTGCAAAAGCTTCCGCGAGCGTTACGAGATCGCCGCGATCACCAACGACATCTACACCAAGGAAGACGCGGAATTTCTGACCCGCGCCGGCTCGCTGGCGCCGGAACGCATCCTGGGCATCGAGACCGGCGGCTGCCCGCATACCGCGATCCGCGAGGATGCCTCGATGAATCTCGCCGGAGTGGCCGATCTCACGGCGCGGTTTCCCGGCCTCGATCTGGTGCTGATCGAAAGCGGCGGCGATAACCTCGCCGCCACCTTCAGCCCGGAACTGGCGGATCTGACGATCTACGTGATCGACGTCTC
>JAGWRU010000093.1 GCA_028869595.1 Rhodospirillales bacterium | reverse complement strand
TTGAGGCCGAAGCTGATGTTGGACAGGCCGAGGATGATCTGGATATCGGGAAAGCGCTCGCGGATCAGGCGGATGCCCTCGAGCGTCCAGAGGCCGAGCTTGCGGTCATCCTCGTTGCCGGTGGCGATGGTGAAGGTCAGCGGGTCGATCAGCAGGTCCGATTGCGCAAGGCCGTGGCGGGTGCAGGCGAAATCGACCAGCCGCCGCGCGATGGCAAGCTTCGCCTCCGGCGTTTTGGCCATGCCGGTTTCGTCGATGGTGAGTGCGATCACCGCCGCGCCGAAGCGTTTGGCCAGGATCAGCCGGTCGGTCGCCGCCTGCTCCCCATCCTCGAAATTGATCGAGTTGATGATCGGCTTGCCGCCATGGAGTTTCAGTGCCGCCTCGATCACCGGGGTCTCGGTGCTGTCGATCACCAGGGGCGCGTTCACCGCGCTGGTGAAACGGCGGATCACCTCGTTCATCTCCGCCATTTCGTCGCGCCCGACAAAGGCGGTGCAGATATCGAGACTGTTCGACCCTTCGCCGACCTGCTCGCGCCCGATCGCCAGGCAGCCATCCCAGTCATGCGCCTCCTGGGCCAGCCGCCATTTCTTGGAGCCGTTGGCGTTGCAGCGTTCGCCGATGGAGAAATAGGCATTCTCCTGGCGCAGCGGCACCGCCTGATAGAGGCTCGCGACAGAGGGCACCCAGACCGGCTTGCGCGGCACCGGCGCCGGGCGCGGCTGACCGAGACCGCGCAGCATCGCATCCAGCGCCTCGATATGCTCCACCGAGGTGCCGCAGCAGCCGCCGATCAGGTTGATCCCATCCTCGACGACGAAACGCTGCATCCAGCTTGCCATTTCCGCCGCACCCAGCGGATAGCGGGTCTGGCCATCGACCAGTTCCGGCAGACCGGCATTGGGCTGCACCGAGATCAGCCCCGGCCAGGTGCCGGAGAGGTAGCGCAGATGCTCGGCCATTTCCTGCGGGCCGGTGGCGCAGTTCAGACCGATCAGCGGCACATCGAGCGCATGCACCACGGTCGCGGCAGCGGCGATATCGGGGCCGACCAGCAGCGTGCCGGTGGTTTCGACCGTGACTTGCACGAAAATCGGCACATCCCGCCCGGCATCGGCGCGCGCCCGTTTGGCGCCGTTGACGGCGGCCTTGATCTGCAGCGTGTCTTGGCAGGTTTCGATCAGGATCGCATCCACCCCGCCGGCGATCAGCCCGGCACATTGGGTGGCCAGCGCATCCTCCAGCGGGTCATAGGCGATATTGCCCAGCGTCGGCAGCTTGGTGCCCGGCCCGACACTGCCCAGCACGTAGCGATCGCGCCCATCGGCGAAGCTGTCGGCGGCTTCGCGCGCCAGTTCGGCGGCGATGCGGTTGATCTCGAAGGCGCGGTCGGACAGCTCGAATTCGCCGAGCGTCACGGTGGAACCGCCGAAACTGTTGGTCTCCACCATGTCGGCACCGGCGGCGAAATAACCGCGATGGATCTCGCGCACCAAATCGGGGCGCGAGAGGTTCAGCACCTCGGTGCAGTTCTCCTTGCCCCAGTAATCGCGGTCGATATCCAGGGTCAGCGCCTGCACGCGGCTGCCCATGCCGCCATCGCAGAGCAGCACGCGGTCGCGCAGAATTTCGAGAAGCGGAGGACGGGACATGGGATGCTTTCAGACGGCGAAGGCGGCAGCGGAAGCGGGGCGGACGGCACTGGCGGCGCGGGTGGCGGACCACAGACCCATGGTGAGCTTGCCCTCGATGCGCCGCACGGGGCCGGGATCGAGGCCGCAAGCCGCCATCCAGCCATGCAGCGCGGCATCGGCGAAGCCCGGCCAGCGATGCGCGAAGCCGGAGGCCAGGGCGGAACCGTCATGCGCGACAAGATCGCTCACCAGCAGCATGCCGCCGGGGCGCAGCACGCGCGCGGCCTCGGCGATGGCGCCGGCCGGGTCTTCGGCGTAGTGCAGCACCATCTGCATCAGCGCGATATCGAAGCCGGCCCCGGTCGCGCCATCGGCCAGAGGCAGGCGATACATATCGGCCAGCCGCACCGAGCAATGGGCAAGCTCGGCGCGCGACAGGCGGGCGCGGGCCAGGGCCAGCATGGATTTCGACGCATCGACGCCCAGCGCCACGCCGACGCGCGGGCCGAGCAATTCCAGCAGCCGCCCGGTGCCGGTGCCGATATCGATCAGCCGGGGCAGGCGTCCATCCGCGCCCGCGGCAGGCAAAGGCAGCATGGCGAGCAGCGCCTCCTCCACCGCGGCGGCGGGCAGACCCAGCGCCCGCATCTCATCCCAATCGGCGCCCTGGCGGCGAAAGCTTTCCGAGGCGATGCGCGCGCGTTCGGCCAATACCCGGGCGGCCTGGCGGCGATCGGCCTCCAGCACCGGATCGTCGGGCGGCAGGCGGGCGATCAGGTCGCGGGCCAGCAGCGCCTGGGCGGACGGGGCAGCGGGATCGGCGGCGGGCAGGGCGAACCAGACATTGGCGCCCTCGCGCACCCGTTCCAGCAACCCGGCCTCGCACAGCAATTTCAGGTGGCGCGACAGGCGGGGCTGGGACTGGCCGAGGATTTCGGTGAATTCCACCACGCAGAACGCCCCGCGCGCGGCCAGCGCCAGAAGGCGCAGCCGGGTCGGCTCGGCGGCGGCGCGCAAGGCCAGGAGGAGTTCATCCATGGCTTGCAAATGACATAAACATATCCTTATGTCCACAGGATGATGAACGACCCCCGCATTCCCATCCGCTTCATCGTCCGGCCGGAAGACCGGCTGGCGACCGAAGCGGCAATCACCGATGGCGCGGCCGCCTTCCCGCCCGGCGTGGCGGTGGTGCGCTTCCGCCCGGTCCGGGCACAGGCCGGGCATCGGGCGGGCTGCACCTGCTGCACCCCGCGCGGCCCGGCGGCGGAGGCGTTGGCGCGGCTGTTCCTGGCCCGCGCGCGCGGCGAGGTGGCCTTCTTCACCGGCATCGCCGCTTTGGCGGAAAGCGCCGAGGGGGCGGCTGCCATCCGCGCCGCGCTGGAAGGGGATGTGACGGCGGTGGCGCGGTTTCGCAGCGTTTGAATGGCCGATCCGGAACGATTGCCATCGCCCGGTGAATCGCGGCTTGCATGCCATCGGGGCGAACGGCCAACATGCCGCCTCCCCCCGGATACCCCCCCGCCCCACCGGATTCGGGAAGCAGGAAACGATGTCCGACACCGACCCCGCCGCCGATCTGCGAGAGACCTGCGCCGGGGGCAATTTCGCCTGCATCCTGGCCGATCCGCCCTGGCAGTTCATGAACCGCACCGGCAAGGTCGCGCCGGAGCATCGCCGGCTGAACCGCTACGCGACGATGGACCTTGCCGCGATCCAGGCCCTGCCGGTGGCGGCATGCGCCGCCGCCACTGCGCATCTCTATCTATGGGTGCCGAACGCCCTGCTGCCGGAAGGTCTGTCGGTGATGCAGGCCTGGGGATTCGCCTATAAATCCAACATCGTCTGGCACAAGATCCGCAAGGATGGCGGATCGGACGGGCGCGGCGTGGGATTCTACTTCCGCAACGTCACCGAATTGCTGCTGTTCGGCACGCGCGGCAAGAATGCCCGTACCCTGGCGCCCGGGCGGTCGCAGGTGAATCTGCTTGCTACCCGCAAGCGGGAGCATTCGCGCAAACCCGATGAGATCTTCCCGATCATCGAAGCGTGCTCCCCGGGGCCGCGTCTGGAATTATTCGCGCGCGGCATCCGCGCCGGCTGGACCTCCTGGGGCAATCAGGCGGATGAGAGCTATGCCCCGGATTGGGATACTTATGCCCATAACAGCGCGGCCGAACGGCGCCAGCCCGATCTGCCACTGGGCGCCGCCGAGTGAGGCGATCTGGCCGGGCAAGCGGGCAGCAGGGTAGCATTCCCGCATGTTCGAACATCTGATCCGCCAGGGCTTTCAGTTCGGCTACCACTCCCATGCCCAGGCGATCCTGGCGGGCGATTTTCCCGACGCCGCCGACGAGCTGGCGCGCGCGCTGGCCGAGCTTTCCCTGCCCATCGAGGAAATCATCGCCGGCGGCGGCGGTGAGACCAAGCTCACCCAACGCCTGCGGCGCAGCTTGAGCGAAGCCGGCTGGCGCAAAGCGCGCTTCGAGGTCGAGAAGATCATCAACGGAACGCGCACTCAGAGCCAGTCGCATGAAATCGACCATGTACGCCGCCTCGATGCGGGCACGATCGCGCTGGAAATCGAATGGAACAACAAAGACCCGTTCTTCGACCGCGATCTGGAAAATTTCAAACGCCTGCATGCCGACGGCGCCATCTCGCTCGGCGTGATCATCACCCGGGGAACCTCCCTGCAAGCCGGTATGGCGGATGCGGTGCGGCGCTTTCTTGCGGCACACGCCATCGCCTCGTTCGAGGCATTGCAGGTATTCGGCCTCAGCCCCACCCCGCGGCAGCGCCAGACGGTGGAAGCGCAGACCGGGCGCGCCCAGCATCCGCGCGACTTCGCCGACGCTTTTGCCGATCATTTCGTCGCCGATAAATTCGGCACCGCCACCACCCATTGGGCCAAGCTGGAAGACCGCATCCGGCGCGGTGTCGGCAATCCCTGCCCGCTGCTGCTGATCGGCCTGCCATCCTCCATCCTGCGCTTTTCCTGAGGCAACGGGGCGGGCTGTAATCATCACACCCCCCGCCCGGCTCATGCCTCCCATGCCGGCCTGCATTCGCTCTCATGCTCCATCGGCGGTAGGGATGGCTCTGCCGTGCCGTCACCGGGGCGAAGCGCGGCAGGACGGGGCATCGCGGGCATGGCCAACCCAGCAGATCCAGAGAGCGCAGATATCGCGGGTAACCGCCTGGAACCGATCGCGGTCAATCGCGTGGCGATCACCGCCTGCGTGATCCTGGCCACGCTGATGCAGGCGCTGGATACCACCATCGCCAATGTCTCCCTGCCCTATATTCAGGGCGCGGTGGCGGCCAATCAGGACGAGATCGAGTGGGTCCTGACCTCCTATATCGTCGCCGCCGCGATCATGACGCCGCCCACCGGCTATCTGGCCGGGCGCTACGGGGTGCGGCGGGTTTTCATCGTGTCGATCGTCGGTTTCACCCTGGCCTCCATGCTGTGCGGCTTCGCCCAGTCGCTGCCGCAGATCGTGCTGGCCCGCCTGCTGCAAGGCGCGTTCGGCGCCGGGCTGGTGCCGCTGTCGCAGGCGGTGCTGCTGAATACCTATCCGAAGGAACGCCAGGGTCAGGCGATGGCCTATTGGGGCATGGCGATCATGGTCGGCCCGATCGTCGGCCCGGTGCTGGGCGGCTGGCTGACCTATAATTATTCCTGGCGCTGGGTGTTCTACATCAACGTGCCGATCGGCATCCTGGCGGTGGCCGGGATGATGGCCTTCCTGCCGGAGCAGAAGCGCCCGGTCGGGCGGCTGGACTGGCTGGGTTTCGCCGCCCTCAGCATCGCCGTCGGGTCGTTGCAGATGATGCTCGATCGCGGCCAGGAACTCGATTGGTTCAGCTCCACGGAAATCATTGTCGAGGCCATCGTCTGCGGCCTCGCCGCCTGGCTGTTCCTGGTGCAGACGGCGCTGGCGCGCGAACCATTCGTGCGCCCGTCGCTGTTTCGCGACCGCAATTTCGCCGCCGGCACCGCCTTCGGCTTCATCGTCGGGCTGACCTATTTCGCCCCGCTCGCGTTGCTGCCGCTGTTTTTGCAGAACGTGATGAACTACCCGATCCTGACGGCCGGTTTCGCGCTCGCCCCGCGCGGCGTCGGCACGCTGATCGCCATGAGCATCGTGGGCAGGCTGGTCGGGCGCGTCGATACGCGGCTGATGATCGGCCTCGGCCTCGCGCTCAGCGCCGCATCGCTGTGGCAGATGACGGGCTGGACGCAGAACGTCTCCGAACTCGCGGTCGGGCTGAACGGCATCATCATGGGGGTGGGCATGGGCTTCATCTTCGTGCCGCTGAGTGTCACCACCTTGTCCACCCTGGCACCGTCGCAGCGTGCCGAAGGGGCGGCGCTGTACACCCTGACGCGCAATATCGGCCAGAGCATGGGCGTCTCTGCCGTCTCCGCCCTGCTGTCGGATAACATGCAGGTCAATCACGCCGAACTGGCGAGCTACGTCACCCCGTTCAACCGCGCCTTCCATGCCGAGACGATCCACCATTTCTGGAACCCGGTGACGGCGGTGGGGCGCGCCGCGCTGGATGCGATGATCAACCAGCAGGCGCAACTGATCGCCTATCTCGACGATTTCAAGCTGCTGATGCTGACCACGTTGGCCGCTTTGCCGATCCTGATCATCTTCAAGGCGCCGCCGAAAGCCGGCGGCAAGGTCGATCCGCACGAGGTGGCGCTGGATTAGCCGCGCCGGGTCCAATCCGCCGCGTTCACCGCCCCCGCCGGCACAGCCCCCGCCGACACCGCCCCGCCCAGCAGCGCGCGCAGCTGCGCCACCGTCTCCAGCGCCTGCGCCTCGATCGCCGGCGGGGTCAGGCCGCCGATATGCGGCGTGGCGATGATGGGTGCCATCGCCGCCAGGGCGGGGCTGGGCATCTGATCGGCCTCCCGCCCGACATCCAGCGCGGCGCCCGCGATGCGCCCTTCGGCCAGCGCCTCGGCCAACGCCGCCTCGTCCACCAGATTGCCGCGCGAGACATTGATGAACACCGCATCGCGCTTCATCCGCGCGAAGGCCGCGCGATCCATCAGATTCTCGGTCGCCTCGGTCGCCACCGCCAGACAGACGACATGATCGGCCTCGGCCAGCAACGCGGCGAGATCGACCTGGCGCAACCCCGGCGCGTCGACGGCAACGAACGGATCGGCGATCAGCACCGCCATGCCGAAAGCCTGCGCGATCGCGGCCACTTCCCGGCCGATCGCGCCATAGCCGATGATCCCCAGTGTGGAGCCGCGCAATTGCCGGCCCATCCGCGCCACCGGCACCTGCCCGGCCCGATAGGCGGCGGCCGCACGCGAGACACCGCGATTGAGATCGACCAGAAAACCGAAGATCAGCTCGGTGACGGAAGCGACGAAGCCCGGCCCGGCGCGGGTGATCAATATCCCCGCCGCCGAAGCGGCCGGCACGTCGATGTTGCGGATATCGACCGCGCAGCGCAGCACCGCGCGGGGGCGCGGCAGGGCAGCGAAGATCGCGGCGGGAAATGCGGTGGCCCGGTCGGCGATGATCCAATCGGCATCGCGGCCAGCCTCGATCAGCGCCTCGCCGGCCAGGGTCGTTGCTTCCTCGTGCAGCAGCAGATGGCCCAACGCGGCCAGCCCGGCCAGGGCGCGCTCGCCGTAGTAATTCGCCCGCATGCTTGGCGTATGGGTCAGCAGAATGCGCGTCATGCCGCCAGCATGGCCCGCCGGGTCAGGCGCCGCAACCGCGCGGCGGGCGGGCCGGGCATTCGCCGATGCGCCCGGTCCCCGATGCAGTCTATCGCCGATGCGTGGCGGTTGGCTGGGGCGGGAGGATTCGAACCTCCGCATGGCGGAATCAAAATCCGCTGCCTTACCACTTGGCGACGCCCCAGCAGGCGCGCGCGTGATAGCCGGTAACGCAGGCGCAGGCTAGTCGGAACCGTGCAGCCCGCCACCCCAGCACCACCAGCCGGGCTCGGCCCGGCCCAGCGCGGCGGCGGCGGCGCGGGCGGCGGCAACCGAGCCGAACAGCGCGAAGCAGGTCGCCCCCGAACCGCTCATGCGCGCCAGCAATGCGCCCGGCATGGCCCGCAACGCCGCCAGCACGACGGCGATAGGCGGGCACAGCGCCATCGCCGGCGCCTCCAGATCGTTGCTCAGCCGCGCCAGGTCGGCGGCCATCGCGCCGGCATCGGCCCAGGCATCGGCCAGTTTTGCGGGCGGCGAAAACGCTGCCTCGCGGGCGCGGAACACTGCGGCCGTCGCCAGCGCCAGCCCGGGATTGACCAGCACCATGCCCAGCCCTGCGGGTAGGCGCGGCGCCGGGGTCAGCACCTCTCCCACGCCGCCCATGCGGGTCGGGCGGCAATCCAGGCAGACCGGCACATCCGCGCCCAGTTGCACGGCGATGGCCTGCATGGCCGTCGGATCGAGAGGCATCTCCCATAACCGCGCCAGCAGCCGCAGCGCTGCCGCCGCATCCGCCGAACCGCCGCCAATGCCCGATGCCACGGGCAGATTCTTCTCCAGCCGCAGCGCCGCCACAGGCGGGCGGGCGCCGTGGCGGGCCAAAACCTGGGCGGCGCGCAGCACGAGATTATCCGCCTCCACCGTCAGCCCGTCGGCGAAAGGACCGGCGACGGTGAGAGCGAGCCGGCTTGCCGCCGCCCCCTCCAGCCGGTCGGCGGCGCCGGCAAACACGGCGAGACTGTCGAGCAGATGGTACCCGTCCGCCCGCCGCGCGGTGACGTGCAGGAACAGGTTGATCTTGGCCGGCGCGCTTTCGAACACGGGCGGTTAACGCATGACCTGCATCGCCGCCGGACTGGCGAGCGTGTCCTTGTGCAGCAAGGCCTGCACTTCCTTGGCGACGCGCGGCGACGGATCGAAATTCAGGGCGCGGTGCCACTGATAGATCGCCTCCAGCTTGCGGCCATCATGCCAGTAGGCGACGCCCAGATGCATGTTGATCTCGGGATCGGCGGGATCGAGCTGCACCGCATGTTCCAAGGCGCGCACTGCCCCGGCGATATCGCCCTGACGCAGGCGCACCCAGCCGAGACTGTCGATGATCGCGCCTTCCTGCGGACGCGCCGCCACGGCGCGTTCGATCATTTTCGCCGCCTGCGGCAGGTCCTGATTACGATCCGCCAGGCTGTAGCCGAGATAATTCAGCACTGCCGGCTGGTCGGGCGACAAGTGCAGCGCATGGCGGAAATCCGCCTCTGCGCCGGGCCAGTCGCCGGCCCGGTCCTTGGCGATGCCGCGCGAATAATAAAGCTCCCAGCTTTGCGGCGCGGGCGGCACCAGCCGCGCGATCGCGGCGTCATAGGCGGCAATCGCCTGCTTGTCGTGATGCTGATCCAGCAGCATGTCGCCCAACTGCTGTTCCGGCAGCGGGCTGTCGGGATGGGCGGCGGCCAGGCCGCGCAGATCGGCCATGGCTTCGGCATTCCGGCCCAGCACCGCCTTCAGCGCCGCGACATGCAGCCCGATCAGCGCCGCAAGCGGGTCCTTCGGATCGACCTTGCCGAGAATTGCCAAAGCCTGGGCCGGATGGCCCTGATCGGCCAGCAGCAGCGAAGCCTGGAACCGCGCGGCCAGAAAGCCCGGATCGACATCCAGCGCCAGCCGCAGCATCGCCAGCGCGAGCAGCGGCGATTCCTGTTCGTCCGGCGCCACCGACAGCGCGACATAGGATTGCGCCAGCCCCTCGATCGCCGAATTGGTGGGTCGTGCATTGACGTCGCGCGCCATGGCCGGCAGGGCGATGGAAAATGCCGGCTCCGTCCGGGCCAGAGTGGCAAGCGTTGCCAGCGCGGCCACCTTGTCACCCTGGCGGGCCTGCCAGCTTGCCAGAGCCTGCGCCACCGTCATCGAAGGCGTGCCGAGATGCGCCTGGGCGATGCGATAGAACTGCCCCGCCGCCGCCTTGTCGCCGGCGATATCGGCGATCATCGCCGCATGCAGCGCATAAAGGCCCGGCGCATTCTGGCCGGTGGCAAGCGGGCGCAACGTCGCCAGGGCGCGCTGCGGATGATGATCGCCCAGCTCCGCCCAGGCCAGCAGAAGCGGGCGCAGCAGCACACCGAATCCCTGCCCGGACAAGGCGCCGAAGCGTTGCACCGCCTGATCCCAATGTCCGGTATGCGCCGCCTGTCCGGCCAGCAGCAGTTGCGCCAGCGCGTTATCGGGCAATTGCCGCGCCAGGCGCAGCGCTTCCGGACGGCCGGCCAAAAGACAGGTCAGAAAGCCTTCGCGCACCATCGCCGGGTTATTGGGATCGGCGGCCAGGGCGCGCAGATAGGCCGGCGCGGCGGCGGCCGGATCGGACTGGCTCATGGCGAATTGCCCGGCCAGGAAGGCGCCGAAATCCGGCGTGCTGGCGCCCGGGCGCGACGCCGCCCTGGCGGCAAGCGGGGCTGCGGTCAGAAGAATGGCCAGAGCGCTGGCAAGAACGACGCGCGGCTTATGCATGGCGCGATCTTATCAGCGCCCCGGCGCGCGACGATAGGGGGAAGACCGGGCCGGCATGCCACCTAAACGATTTGACATGCGCCGACCGCACGCCGCAGCTACATGCCGCCCGGATAGCTGGGTCCGCCGCCGCCTTCCGGCGTCACCCAGGTGATGTTCTGGGTCGGGTCCTTGATGTCGCAGGTTTTGCAATGAACGCAGTTCTGCGCGTTGATCTGCAGGCGCGGCGCGGCGGTATCGGCATCGACGATCTCGTACACCCCCGCCGGGCAGTAGCGCGTTTCGGGACTGCGATATTCCGCCCAGTTCACGCCGATCGCCACCGCCGGATCGGTCAGCCGCAGATGGGCCGGCTGGTTCTCCTCGTGATTGGTGTTGCTGATGAAGACCGAGGAGAGCCGGTCGAAGGTCAGCACCCCGTCGGGCTTCGGATAGGCGATGCGCGGCGCGGCGGCAGCCGGGCGCAGCGTGGCATTGTCGGCATGGCCATGATGGAAGGTCCAGGGCGCCTTGCCGCGCAGCAGATAGGTATCGAGCGCGGCATAGGCCATGCCGCCCCACAGGCCGAATTTGGCAAAGCCCGGGCGGATGTTGCGCACCGCATGCAATTCCTCCCACACCCAGCTCGTGCGCAGGCGTTCGGGATAGCTGTCGGGGCTGACCGCGCCTTCCGCCATCGCCGCCGCCACCGCTTCGGCGGCCAGCATGCCGGATTTCATCGCCGTATGGCTGCCCTTGATCTTCGGCACGTTGACGAAGCCCGCCGCATCGCCGATCAGCGCGCCGCCGGGAAACACCAGCGCCGGTATCGACTGCAAGCCGCCTTCATTCAGGGCGCGCGCGCCATAGGAGATGCGCCGCCCGCCGGTGAAATGCCCGCGCACGGCGGGATGGGTCTTGAAGCGCTGCATCTCCTCGAACGGCGACAGCCAGGGATTGCGGTAATCGAGGCCGATGACGAAGCCGTACGAAACCAGATTCTCGCCGAAATGATAGAGGAAGCTGCCGCCATAGGTATCGGCGGAAAGCGGCCAGCCGACGGAATGCTCGATCAGGCCGGGGCGATGGTTATCCTTGGGGATTTCCCATAATTCCTTGATGCCGATGGCGAAGGTCTGCGGATCGGCATCGCGGCGCAGATCGAAGCGCGCCATCAGCTGCTTCGACAGCGATCCCCGGCAGCCTTCGGCAAACAGCGTATAGCGGGCTCGTAATTCCATGCCGCGCTGAAAATTCTCGGTGGGCTGGCCATCCTTGCCGATGCCCATATCGCCGGTCGCGACACCGGCGATGCGGCCATCCTCCTCCAGCAATTCGGCGGCGGCGAAACCGGGATAGATTTCGACGCCGAGCTCCTCCGCCTGGGTCGCCAGCCAGCGGCAGACATTGCCCAGAGAGACGATGAAATTGCCCTGGTTATGCATCTGCGGCGGGGTCGGCAGACGGATGGCACGGGTCTCGGTCAGGAACAGGAAGCGATCCTCGGCGGCCGGCGTATCCAGCGGGGCGCCGCGTTCGCGCCAATCGGGGATCAGCTCGGCAAGCGCGCGCGGCTCCAGCACGGCGCCGGACAGGATATGGGCGCCGATCTCGCCACCTTTTTCCACCAGACAGACCGCAGCGTCGGGGGCGAGCTGTTTCAGCCGGATCGCCGCCGCCAGGCCCGAGGGACCGCCGCCCACCACCACCACGTCGAACTCCATCGCCTCACGCGGGGTCGTCTGCGCTGCGTCATCCTCGGCCATGCCCATCCTCCATCCTGTCGCCTCGGGCCAAACTAGGCGGAAGTGCTGCTTGCGCAAAGCCGGAACGACGGGCAGGAAGAAGCCTGGCTTCAAAGCGAGGTTCACGAAGCGATGGACGCGCTTGCCGCGCTGCGGCTGCAGGTGGAATGGGGCGCCGATGAAGCGCTGGAAGATGCGCCGCAGGACCGCATCCGCCCTGCGCCGCCCGCTGCGGCGCCGGCGCCCTTGCGCCGCCCGGCCGTGCCGTCACCGGGCATCGCCGCCGCGCATGCCCCGCACCCGGCGGATGCCTGCACCGATCTTGCCGCGCTGGCCGGCGCGATTGCCGGCTTCACCGGCTGCGCGCTGCGCGAGACGGCGGCGAATACGCTGTGGCTGGAGGGGGATCCGACCCATTCCATTCTGGTCATCGGCGATCCGCCGGTGGCCGAGGATGATCGCGCCGGGCGGATTTTTCAGGGCAGCGATGCCGCGCTCAGTCTCACCTTGCTGGCCAGCATCGGGCTGGAGCGCGGCATGCTGGCCCTGTGCCCGCTGCTGCCCTGGCGACCGCCGGGCGACCGCCCGGCCAGCGCGGCGGAACTCTCCGCCTGCCTGCCTTTCGTGCAGCGCCTGATCGCGCTGGCAAACCCGCGCGTGCTGGTGCTGGCGGGCGCGCAGGCGGTGAAATCGCTGGGACCGGAACGGCGACGGATGCGGCCGGAATTTCTGCCGAGCCCGGCGGCGGGACCGCCGGTTCTGGTGCTGGGCGGAATGGCCGCCTTGCGCGGCAGCCCGGCCGGCAAACAAGCGGCCTGGGCGGCGCTGCGGGCGCTGCGCCACCACCTGGACGGCACGCTGGCGCAGTCGTGAAGAAGATTACCGGCGCCCGGAAACCCCCGGTAACGCCCCGATTCCGCAGACATTTTGCGCGTGAGCGTATCGTTTAGTAACAAACGTCTCAGCCAGATGGGTTGCGTCTCAATCGGTGGTCGTGTAATCGGCCCGGCATGCGAGGGATCGGGTCTACGCTCTCCCGCCTTCCCACCGCCCGGGCACTGCTTGCCGGGGCAGCGATCCTTGCCGGGGCAGTCGCCTCGGCCGCGCAGGCCCAGCCTGCTGGATCCGGGAATGGTTCCGGGCTCAACGATGAAACCGCCATGGCGGTGCCGCGCGTGCAGATGCACGGCGCGACCGATGGCGTTGCGCTGCCGCAGCCGCTTTCCCCGGCGATGGCGGCACGCATTCGCCGCATCTTCGCCTTGCAGGATCGCGGCGATATCGCCGCCGCCATGCGCGACAGCGCGCGGATCAGCGATACGCTGCTGACGGGAACCATTCTGGCCGATCGCTATCTCGGCCCGTATCATCGTTCCACGCCCGAGGAATTGCAGGCCTGGCTTGCACATTACGCCGATCAGCCCGGCGCGCGGGCGATCTATGCGCTGCTGCTGCGCCGCCTGCCGCGCGGCGCCAAGCCCATATCCGCGCCCGCCGATACCATGCTGCCCGATGCGATGCCGGATCTGGGCGCGCCCCATGCGTTCTCCGGCGCCGGGCTGCCCTCGGTCAGCCCGCTGGTGCTGCGCGGCGTCATTGCCCGCGCCAGCGTCGGGGAAACCGCCCTCGCATTGCGCATGATCGCCGCCAACCGCGCGCTGACCGCCCCCGCCGCCGCGCTGCTGCGCGCCGAAATCGCCCGCGTGCTGTTCGCCCGCAACCAGGACAGCGCGGCGCTGGCGCTTGCCAGCCAGGCCCTGCAAGCGCCGCCGCCGGGAGAGCGTGTCGCCCTGGCCGGCACCGTCGCCGGACTTGCCGCCTGGCGGCTGGGAAAATTCGATCAGGCAACGGAATTGTTCACGGCGGCCGCCGGCGCGCCGATCGGCGATGACGACCAGCATGCCCAGGCCGCCTTCTGGGCCGGGCGCGCCTTGCTGCGCCAAGGCCATGGCGAGCGTGCCACCGCGATGTTCCGCGAGGCGGCGACGTATCATCATGCCTTCTACGGCATGCTGGCTGCGCGGCTGCTCGATCCCGGTCCGTCGAGCGATGATCTTCTGTCGCAGGCCGATGTCGATGCGATTGCCGCAACCGCGCCCGGCACCCGCGCCTTCGCGCTGCTGCAAGTCGGCAAGCCGGCGCTGGCCGAGGCGGAATTCGCCACGCTGTGGCCAGCCATTCAGCAGGACCCGGCGCTGGGTCATTCGATGATCCTGCTGGCCCGCGCGCTGGGCTTCAACGATCTGGCGATGCGGTTCGCGGCCTGGCGCGGCCACGCCGATGCGCCGCTATCGGGACCGGCGCCGCATCTCGCGCCACGCGGCGGGTTTCGCATCGATCCTGCCCTGGTCTATGGGCTGACGCGGGTGGAATCGAATTTCGATCCGCACGCGGTTTCCGCATCCGGGGCGCGCGGACTGATGCAGATCATGCCGGTGACGGCGCGCTATATCGCACACGAGGCCGGGATCAGCGGCGCCGCGCTGCACGATCCCGCGGTCAATCTGGAACTCGGTCAGCGCTACGTCGCCTATCTTTCGCATCAGGCGAATGTCGATGGCGATCTTCTGGCGCTGCTGGCCAGCTATAATTCCGGGCCGAATAATTTCGCGCATTGGGCCGAAACCCTGCACGATGGCGGCGATCCGCTGCTGTTCATCGAAGCGATTCCGGCGGTCGAAACACGCGATTTCGTCAAGCGCACGCTGACCTATACGTGGATTTACGCCAATCGGCTGCATCTTCCCGCACCCAGCCTGGATGCGCTGGCGGCGGATCAGTTTCCGCGCTTCCCCTCGGAAGGAAATACCGGCAAAATCCTTGCCGCATCGGGGATGATCCACTGACACTGCGCCCCGTGCCGGGGGTTCGCATGGCCAGGATCGACGAAAGCCGCAGCTTCATTCCGGTGAATATCGCGATACTGACGGTATCCGATACGCGCACATTGGAAAACGACACGTCCGGCCAGACCTTGGCGGATCGCGTCGCCGCATCGGGCCATCGTCTGGCTGCCCGGGCGATCGAAAAAGACGATGCCGGCGCAATCGAGAAATTACTGCGCGGCTGGATCGCCGATCCGCAGATCGATGTGGTGATCACCTCCGGCGGCACCGGCATCACCGGGCGCGACGTCACGCCGGAAGCCTTCGATCGCGTGCTGGAAAAACGCATCGAAGGATTTGGCGAGCTGTTCCGGATGCTGAGTTTTCAGAAGATCGGCACATCGACGATGCAATCGCGCGCGCTTGGCGGCGTGGCGGGCGGCACTTATCTGTTTGCCCTTCCCGGCAGCACCGGCGCGGTCAAGGATGCCTGGGACGATATTCTGGTGTTTCAGCTCGATAACCGCCACCGGCCCTGCAATCTCGTAGAGCTTATGCCGAGATTGCAGGAGCATCTTCGATAAGCCGCGCCGCCGCGCGAGCGATGATTTCCTCTCGCGCCGCCCGCATCGCGGCCCCGCGCGCGCGCACCGCGGCGAGGATTTCCGTTGGCGCCGTCTCCGGACTACCGGAATCGAAGGGCGGCGCCGGTGAATATTCGATCTGCAACTGAATGGCCTGAGCGACCGCCGGCCCGGCGAGTTCCGCCGCCACGGTCAGCGCGAAATCGATCCCTGCTGTCACACCGCCGCCGGTGAACAGATTGCCGTCGCGCACCACCCGCCCCGGCATCGGCGTTGCGCCGAACGCGGGCAGAAGATCGCGTACCGACCAATGCGTCGTCGCCCGCTTGCCGGCCAACAGCCCGGCCGCGCCCAGCACCAGCGCGCCGGTGCAGACCGATGTCAGGTAGCGCACCTCGCCGGCCCGCGTGCGCACGAAATCGAGCAGCACGGTATTCTCCATCGCCGTATTCACGCCCGGTCCGCCCGGCACCAGCAGCACATCGAGCTTCGGACAATCGGCCAGCGTGACATGCGGCAGAATGGCAAGTCCGGTCTCGGCCTCCACCGGGGCCAGAGTTTCGGCCAGCAGCAATGTCTCGGCGCCGGGAAGTTTGGCGAACACCTCGAACGGGCCGGTCAGGTCGAGCTGGGTCAGGCGCGGAAACAGCACGCAGCCGATGCGGATGGGGGAATTCATGAC
This sequence comes from Rhodospirillales bacterium, assembly GCA_028869595.1. GTDB lineage: Bacteria > Pseudomonadota > Alphaproteobacteria > Acetobacterales > Acetobacteraceae > JAGWRU01. Next base: position 9,635 of record JAGWRU010000093.1, on the reverse strand, counting down.
GCGATCTCCTGTGGACAGGATCAACATGGCAGCGGATGCTATGGCGTGATCGCCATATACCCCACGGTTTCCGCCAATGCCCCGCTCTGTCGCCGTGCTGATCTTTCCCGGTGTGCAATTGCTGGATGCCGCCGGTCCCTTGCAGGTTTTCGCCACCGCCAATGATCAGGCGCGCGCGGCGGGAAGGCCGCCGCCCTATCGGCCGCAGCTGGTCGCGGCGACGGCGGGGCTGATCGCAAGCTCGGCCGGTGTGGGTCTTGCCGCCGCATCCCTGCCCCGACCGGATCGGATCGATACGCTGCTGGTGGCCGGCGGGCCCGGCATCCATGCCCTGGCCGAGGATGCGCGCATGCTGGCCTGGTTGCGTCGCGCCGCCTTGCGGCCGGTGCGCATCGTCTCGGTCTGCACCGGCGCTTTTCTGCTGGCCGCCGCCGGGCTGCTGGATGGGCGGCGCGCCACCACGCATTGGCAGCGCGCGGCCGAACTCGCCGCGCGCTACCCCGCGGTTCGTGTCGATCCGGATGCCATCCATGTGCGCGATGGCGCGGTCTGGACCTCGGCCGGCGTGACGGCGGGGATCGATCTGGCGCTGGCGCTGCTGACGCAGGATCTCGGCGCCGATGCCTCGCTCGCCGTGGCGCGCCATCTGGTGGTGTTCAACCGCCGTCCCGGCGGGCAGTCGCAATTCAGCGCCGAAGCGCCGCTGCCGCAAACCGCCGCCCCGTTCGCCGCGCTGCATGGCTGGATGGCCCGCAACCTCGCGCGGCCCCTGACCCTCGATCTGCTGGCGCGCCAGGCCGGCATGAGCGAACGGAGTTTCCTGCGCCATTACCGCGCCGCGACCGGCATGACGCCGGCCCGCATGGTGGAGCGTCTGCGCGTCGAGGCCGCGCGCCGCGCACTGGCGGAAACCCGGGCACCGGCCAAGGCCATCGCCCGGCGCTGCGGCTTCGGCACCGAGGAGACGATGCGCCGCAGCTTCCTGCGCCAGATCGCCGTGCCGCCCGCCGCCTATCGCGCCCGTTTCGCGACCGTCTGACCGCCGTCGCGGCATCCGGCGGCATGTTCTGTAAATGTTCTTGACCCATCGGTCTGGCTGCGTCACGATATCTGGAACGTTTCATGAACCTGACTGCAGCGCATCTCGCGCGGGGGGCCCCATGCAGCACGGCGCCGAATCCTGGGATCGCGACGACACGGGCTGGCCCGCCGGCGCGGCGGAATCGGGGGAAGCCCCGCCATCGCCGATGCTCAGCGCCGCGCGGCGTGGCCGGGGGGCGACCCTCAATCCCGGCATCCGCTTCGAAACAAGCGAATCCAGTCCGTTCGATGATGGCTGGGCGACGCTCGATGCCGATTTCGCCGACATCCCGGCGCAGGACACGACGCTGATCCGCGACGCCTCGCGCAGCGCGATCGCCTGGAACAGCTCCCCCGATCTCGGCTTCGACCGCGCGGTCAACCCCTATCGCGGCTGCGAACATGGCTGCGTCTACTGCTATGCCCGGCCCACCCATGCCTATCTGGGCTATTCGCCGGGCGTCGATTTCGAAACCCGCCTGGTCTTCAAGCCCGAGATCGCCGATCTGCTGGAGAAGGAGTTGCGCAAGCCCGGCTATGTGGCGCGGCCGATGACGCTGGGGTCCAATACCGACCCCTATCAGCCGGTGGAACGGACGCTGAAACTGACCCGCGCCGTGCTGGAAGTGCTGGACCGCTTCAATCATCCGGTGGTGATCGTCAGCAAATCCGCCGGCATGCTGCGTGATCTGGATCTTCTCTCGCGTATGGCCGAACGCCGGCTGGTGCAGGTTTTTCTGTCGGTCACCACGCTGGATGCGTCGCTGGCCCGGCGCATGGAACCGCGCGCCGCCACCCCGGCGCGGCGCCTGCACGCCATTGCCGAACTGGCCCGCGCGCGGATACCGGTGGGGGTGCTGGCGGCGCCGATGATCCCCGGGCTGAACGACGCGGAGATGGAGAAGATCCTTGAAGCCGCCACCCGCGCCGGCGCCCGCCGCGCCGCCTATGTGCTGCTGCGCCTGCCGCATGAATTGCGCGAGATTTTCGAAAGCTGGCTGCATACCCATTTCCCCGACCGCGCCCAGCACGTGCTGTCCCTGGTGCGCGAAACCCGCGGCGGCGGGCTGAACGAGGCACGCTTCCACCACCGCTTCGCCGGCCAGGGCGTCTATGCCGATCTGCTTCTGCGGCGCTTCTCCCGGGCGATCCGCCAATGGGGTCTGGACGCCGCGCGGGAGGGGTTGGACTGCACCGCCTTCCGCGTGCCCGACGGCGTCCTGGCCGCCAATGCGCAGATGTCCTTGTTTTGAAGGGGCTGTTGCGTTTCTGATACGGCGGAACGCGCTGGCTGTGCCGCTCGGGCAGGCCGTCGCCATGCCCCGGCAAGGAGAGACAGAGCATGATCGTCGTGACCAGCGAAACCGTCGCCGGGCAGAAAGTGCGTGAAACCCTGGGGCAGGTGTTCGGCGTGGTGGTGCGCAGCCGCGGCTTGGGCGGCAACCTCGCCGCCGGGCTGCGTTCCCTAGTGGGTGGCGAAATCGTCGAATACACCCAGATGCTGGAAGAAGCGCGCAAGCACGCGGTGGACCGCCTGGTCGCCAATGCCACGGCGATGGGGGCCAACGCCATCCTGACCCTGCGCTTCGACAGTTCGGAGATCGGCCAGACCATGAGCGAGATCGTCGCCTACGGCACCGCCGTGATGCTGGAACCGGCTTAAGCGGAAAGGCCTGCCCTTGCGCGTTCTTGTCATTCTTTTCGGCGTCGTCCTGCTGGGCTCCGGCCTGCTCGCCTCGCTGCTGGTCGGCGGGGCGGGCGGCGTCGTGCCAGCGGTGCTGGGGGCGCTGGTGCTGGTCGGCAGCCTGTGGGAACGCCATGTCTATCGCCGCCCGGCCAGCACCGCGCCCGGCCCGGGCTGGCAGCGCACGCGCGAACGCTTCCGCGACCCGACCACCGGCCAGGCCATCGATGTCTGGTTCAACCCCGCCACCGGCCAGCGCAGCTATGTCCGCGCCGAATCCGCGTCGATGGCCGATGAGCCCCGCACCCCCCGGGCACCGCAACCGCGCTGAACGCGCCAGTTCCGCATTGCACCTGCCGCGCGGCTGTGGAATGCATCGCGGATGCAGGGATCATCAGCAACGGCAAGTCGTTCCGATCCCGGCGGGTATCCGCGCGATGCCGCGCCGTCCGCCGCGCATCGCCGCATCCGGCCCGATCTTTCTTTGGCGCGGCGCAGCATCCTGGCGGCCCTTGCCCTTGCCCTCGCCGCCCCGTTGCAGCCGGCCGCAGCCCGGCCCGCGCCACGCGCCGCTTTGCCGCATGTCGCCGCCCGGCTTGCCGCCGGCGAGGGGATTTTCATCATCGCCTTCGGCTCCTCCTCCACCCAGGGGCTGGGCGCCAGCTCGGCGGCGGCAACCTATCCCAGCCAGTTGCAGACCGATCTGCGCCACGCCCTGCCGGGCCGCACGGTGCGGGTGGAAAATGCCGGCATCGCCGGCGAGGATGCGCGCAGCATGGATCGCCGCCTGCCGGCGATCATCGCCGCCCACCCGGATCTGGTGATCTGGCAGACCGGCAGCAACGATCCGCTGAACAAGGTGCCGGTCTCGGAATTCTCCGCCCTGACCGCGCGCGGCATCCGCGCCATGCAGGCCGCCGGCATCGACGTGATGCTGATGGACCCGCAATATTGCCGCGTCATCACCCAGCATGGCGGCTCGCGCGCCTATCGCCACGCGCTACACATACTCGGCGCGCGCTACCACGTGCCGGTCATCCGCCGCTTCGACTGGATGCGCCGCTGGCTGGATGAACGACTGATCACGCCTGCCGCCCTGCTCGCGCCGGACGGGCTGCACATGGCCGATGGCGGGTATGCCAGGCTGTCGCGCGATGTCGGGCGCCGCATCCTGGCCCTGGCCCCGCCCGGCCCGGTCGCGGCGCGATGAATGCGGGCCACGATCTCCCTCTGGCCCATGCCCGCCCGGCCGAGATGCCAATCCCGCATCTGCGCCGCCGGCTTTCCGCCCTGCTCACCGGGCCGCTCTATCGCCTGTACGAACGCCATTTGCTGGCCGGGCTGCGCGGCGCGCCGATGCCGCGCCATGTCGGCATCATCCTGGACGGCAATCGCCGCTATGGCCGGCGCACCGGTCTGACCGATCCTTCGCGCCTGTACCGCTTCGGCGCGCACAAGCTGGACGATGTGCTGGAATGGTGCGGCGAACTCGCCATCCCCGCCGTCACGCTTTGGGTCTGTTCGACCGATAATCTCGAACGCGCCCCGGCCGAGGTCGCCGGGATTCTGGAGGCGGTGGGCGGCAAGCTCCAGGCGCTGGCCGCCGATCCGCACATCGCCCGGCGCGGCGTGCGGGTGCAGGCGATCGGCCGGCTCGACCTGCTGCCGGCGGAAACCCGCGCCGCCATCGCCGCGGTCGAGGCAGCGACCGCCGGCAATACGCGCCTGGTGCTGACCATCGCCATCGCCTATGGCGGGCGCGAGGAGATCGCCGACGCAGTGCGCGCGATGCTGACCGCCGAGGCGGCGCGCGGCGCCACGCTGGAACAGGCCATCGCCGCGGTCAGCACCGACAGCATCGCCCGCCACCTTTATCTGTCCGCCGGGCCCGAACTCGACCTCATCATCCGCACCTCCGGCGAATTGCGCCTGTCGGGCTTCCTGCTCTGGCACAGCGCCTACAGCGAATTCCATTTTACCGACGTGCTATGGCCGGCCTTCCGCAAGATCGACTTCCTGCGCGCCGTCCGCGCCTTTCAGGATCGCCGCCGCCGTTTCGGAAAATGACGGCGCGTCAGGTGCCTGTAAGCCAATCGCGCCACGGTGGCTGACCGTTTCGGAACCGCACACGATGCGCCTGCTGATCGTCGAAGACGAACCCGCCCTGGGCGACCTGCTGCGCCGCGCCCTGGAACGCGCGGGCTTCGCGCCGGACCTTGCGGCAACGCTGGGCGAAGCGCGCGAATATCTCGCGCTGGGCGGGCATGCGGCGATCATCCTCGATCTCGGCCTGACCGATGGCAACGGGCTCGACCTGCTGCGCGAGGCGCGGCGCGCCGGCAATTCCACCCCGGTGCTGATCCTGACCGCGCGCGACGCGCCGGAGGACCGCATCACCGGCCTCGATACCGGGGCCGATGATTACGTGGTCAAACCGTTCCATATGGGCGAGCTGGTCTCGCGGGTGCGTGCCCTGCTGCGCCGGCCCGATGCCGCGCTCGGCGTCGATCTCGCGCTGGGCAATGTCGCGCTGCACACCGCGACGCGCGAAGTCGTGGTGGCCGGTGCGCCGGTGGCGCTGACACCGCGCGAAACCTCGCTGCTGGAGATGCTGCTGCGCCGCCATGGCCGCGTCGTGCCGCGGGAAGCGATCGAACAGGGGCTGTATGCGCTGGACAACCCGACCACCGCCAATGCGGTGGAGGTGCTGGTCTATCGTCTGCGCCGCCGGTTGCTGGCTTGCGGCGCCGATCTGGCATTGCACACGGTGCGCGGTGTCGGCTACCTGCTGGCCGAGGCATGATCCCACTGCATCGTCCCTCGGCACAGCCCGGCACGCGGGCCGCGCCCGCCGCGCGGCCATGGTTTCTCGTCTCGCGCCTCGCCTGGCGACTAAGCGCGGTCACGCTGGTCGGCGTCGCCCTCGGCGCCAGCGCGGTGGCGTGGCGGACACTGGCGACGATCAGCTCGGTCGACGATGCCGCGCTGCAAAGCCAGGCACGCCTGGTTGCCGAGCAGCTTTCCACAGGCCCGGACGGGCGACCGGTCCTGCATCTGCCGGCCGAGCTGGAAGCGACGTTCGGCCGCACCGATGAACGCGCTGCCTTCCTGGTCTTCGACCGCGCCGGACATGTGCTGCTGGCCTCCGACCCGACCACCGTGCCCAGCGTGCTGGCCGCGCTCGATCCGCCGCCCTGGACCGGGCTGTTTCGCGCGCCGCCCTCGCCCGATTATCCCAACGGCATGGTCGGCGCGCTGATCGCCACGCGCCATTGGCGGGTCGCGGTGGTGCAGGCGCATGAGCTGAACGAGGGGCTTGCCCGCTCGCTGGTGCGCGATTTCATGTTCAGCACGCTATGGCTGCTGCTGCCGATCGGCGGGGCGACGGTGCTGATCGGCGTGCTGACCATCCGCCACGGGCTGCGTTCGCTGCGCGATGCCTCGGCCGCGGCAGCGCAGGTCGGGCGCGGGCAGACCGGGGTGCGCCTGCCCAGCGCGGCCCTGCCCGGAGAGATCCTGCCGGTGGTCGGCGCGGTGAACGCCGCGTTGGACCGGCTGGAGCAGGCGCTCGACGCGCAGCGCCGCTTCGTTGCCGATGCCGCGCATGCGCTGCGCACGCCGCTTGCCGTGCTGACCGCGCGCATCGACGAGCTGGGCGATCAGCGCGAAGCCGACGATCTGCGCGGCGATGCCGATCGCATGGCGCGGCTGGTCGGGCAGATGCTGGCCATGGCGCGGCTGGAGGAATTGCCGCTGGATGTCACCGCCCCGGTCGATCTGCGCGCGGTCGCGGTGGCGGCGGTCTCGGAGATCGCGCCGTTGGCGATTTCGCGAGGTGTCGAACTCGGCCTGCTCGACGGTCCGGTGGTGGCGCCGATCAACGGCAATGCCGCCGCGCTGGGCATTGCGCTCGCCAATCTGCTGGATAACGCGATCCGCCACGCCCCGCGCGGCACGGCGGTGGAAGTCGCGATCGAAGCGCCGGCAACGATCCGCGTGCTCGATCGCGGCCCGGGCGTGCCGGAGGCGGAGCGCAGCCGCATCTTCGCCCGCTTCCACCGCGCCCCCGGCACGCGCCCGGGCGGGGCGGGGCTCGGGCTTGCCATTGTCGCCGGCATTGCCGCCGCGCATGGCGGCGATGCCTGGGTGGAGGCGCATGCCGGCGGCGGGGCGATGTTCGTCATGCGCCTGCAGCCCGCCGCGCCGCGCGCCTAACCCCGCCGATAGCCCCGGCGCGCGCGGCGCGACCGCGTCCAGAACATGCGCGAGAAGATATCGGCGCCCATCAGATGGTGCAGCACGGCCATGCCGGCATGGGCGATCAGATAGGCCCAGATCAGATTGGCGACCGATTCATGGACGAACATCGCCGCCGATCCCAGCAGCGTGCCATGCGCCACGTAATAGACGGTGCCGGTCACCGCCATGCCGGTCACGCCGAGCAGGCCGAGGCCGTGGATCGCGCTGACCAGCGGCCCGCCATCATGGTCGGGGAAGCGCAGATGCATCAGATTATGCAGCTCCTCTCGCGCATTGCGCAGCACGGCGCGCAGCGCACGGGGGGAAAACCACGGGAAAAGGCGCACGAATTCGGTCTCGCCGCTGCGCACCAGCGTCCAGAACCAGAAGGAAAACACGACCACGAAGCTGACCAGACCGAGATACTCGTGGCTGCTCCACGCCAGGCCCGGAGTTTCTCCGGGAAACGGCCAATGCATGAAATTGCTGCTGACCAGCTGATAGATCACGATCGACAGCAGCGTCAGATGCAGCCCGCGCGTGACGAGCGACCGACCGGCGGAGACGGTGACCGGGGTTGCGTGGAAATGGGCGCCCCGTTCGGTGCGCCAGGCGGGGGCGATACGTTCGATTTTCGACATGGGAAAGGGTCCGTTCAGCGGAAGCGGGCGTGGCAGGCGTAGCAATCATGCAGGATGCGCGTGACGTGCGGCGCCATGCGCGACTTCACCGCGACATCGGCCAGCGCCGCCTGGGCATCGGTGCGCACCCGCACGAAGCCGTTGCGGAAGGCGATGGCAGAGGCGGTATGGCGAGTGATCCTGGCCTCCATTGCGGCCGAATTGTGGATATAGTTTTCCAGGATGGCGCGCATCGTCCCCTCCTGGTAGCGCCCGCGCGGCGAGGTCATGGTGCGCGCGACACTCATGTCATGCGACCACTGGCTCATGATCCCGCCTAGCGATGGGGCGGCAAGGGCCGCAGCCGGCAGGGCCAGCAATGCAGCGCCAAAGAAGGCAAAGCGTCGGTATTCGGCTCGCACGTCGCGTTCTCCCGCATCAGGGTGCGATCCGTGTAAGGCGCGATCCTTACAGGCACCTGACCAGTGTGCGGTGCAACATATCGTGAAGTTTCTTTAAGTTACCGGGAAGTAGCCGGCTCCGCGGGCAGGCGGGCGAAGATCGCCGCGGGCTCGGCCGGCGGGTCGATGGCGAAAATCCCGGCCAGCACGCCAGCCAGATCCGCCGCATCGTCCAGGCTGCGCGCCTCGCTGCGCCCATCGGCATGGCGGATGGTCAGGCCGCGGTTGAACAGACTTGCCCGCCAGGCAGGGGTCAGCCGCTCCATCAGCAGGTTGTGGCGGAACAAGGAGGCAGGATGGGTCGCGGTAAACCAGTTGGCGGGCTCGTAATCGACGGGCGCCTGGGCTTCCAGGGTGAAGCGATAGGCCGGACGCCAGGCGCCGCCGGCATGCACCGACAGGAGCCATGCGCCGTCCTGTTCGCGCAGCAGGAAGCGGCCCATCGGCGTGGCCTGTTCGCGCCCCGCCTCCAGCAGGAGCGGCGCATCGGCCAGGTAGCCGCCAAAGCCGACATCGGCCAGCCACACCGCCCCTTCCAGCGCCACCAGCATCAGGCGATGGGTGCGCGGCGTCATCGGCGCGTCGGGCGGGGCATTCCACACCACCCGCGCGGCCAGATCAGTGAGCGTGAAGCCCAGCGCCCGCAGCACGGCGGCGAAGACGGCATTCTGCTCGAAGCAATAGCCGCCGCGCCGGCTGGCGATCAGTTTACGCTCCAACGCTTCCGGTTCCAGCGATACCGGGCGATGCAGCAGCGGGTCCAGCGCCTCGAACGGGATCGCCGCCGGGTGCAGCGCGTGCAGGGCGCGCAGCGTAGCGAGGCTCGCGGCGGTGGAACCGCCATAGCCGATGCGGGCGAAATAGGCGTCAAGCATCGGCCGAACTCTCCCACAAGGCGCGGATATCGCGCATCATCCGTTGCGCTTCCTGCCAGCGATCCGACAGCTCGTAGCCATCCGCCCCCGTGATGGCATAGGGCGCGGGGCCGAGTTCGCACAGGAAGGTCAGCACCGCATCGGGCCCGGCCCGGCGCCGCCAGGAGCGGATGGCATAGTCCCACCAGCCCATGAACAAATCCACCCAGCCGCGATGCTGGGGAAAGTCCGGCTGGATCTGGATCTGCTCGCGCGAGGCGATGCGCCCGTGCAGCCCCCATGTCTGGTCCAGCACGCGATGGATCAGCGCGTGGTTCGGCGCATCGACCGGCCAGGCGAATTCGCGCCCCACCAGATAATGCGACAGATCGGCGGTCAGGCGCAGATCGGGAAAGCAATCGAGCAGACGGAGCGTGAAGAACAGATCCGTCGTCATGCGGTCGCGATGGGTCTAGACATGCACCGCGATGCCGGCCCGCTCGGCCAGGCGCCGCCAGCCCTCCAGCAGGGGGATGCAGTCCTCGATCCGGTGGGGGCGGATATCGGGCTGGAGATTGACGTGATCGGCGCCGAGTTCGCCCACCAGATCGAGCACGGGGGCCAGATCGGCGACCGTTTTCGGATAGCATTGCGCCTGCCAGATCAGCCCGTCGCGGCGCAGGCGCGTGGCGACGCG
>JAGWRU010000092.1 GCA_028869595.1 Rhodospirillales bacterium | reverse complement strand
TTCGAGCCCACCATCGACTATGTCGTGGTGAAGATCCCTCGCTTCACCTTCGAAAAGTTCCCCGGCACGCCGGCCCTGCTGACCACGTCGATGAAGTCGGTGGGCGAGGCGATGGCGATCGGCCGCAGCTTCGCCGAGGCGCTGCAGAAGGGCCTGCGCAGCATGGAGACCGGGCTGTCCGGCCTCGACCCGGTGGAGGCACCGGGCGATGGCGGGGCGGATGCGTTCCGCGCCGCGCTGTCGACGCCGCGTCCGGACCGGCTGCTGGTCGCCGCCGAAGCGCTGCGCGCCGGGCTGTCGGTGGAGGATATCCACGCCGCCAGCCATTTCGATCCGTGGTTCCTGCGCGAGATCGAAAAGATCGTCGACGCCGAACGCCAGCTTGCCGCCGAGGGCCTGCCGGGCGAGGCGCTGGCGCTGTGCCGGCTGAAGGCGATGGGGTTTTCCGACAAGCGCCTGGCCCAGCTGACCGGCATGCGCGAGGATGCGGTGCTGGCCCGGCGCAGCGCGCTGAACGTGATGCCGGTCTATAAGCGCATCGATACCTGCGCCGGCGAATTCGCCTCCGCGACGCCCTATATGTATTCGACGTACGAGGGCAGCTACGGCACGCCGGTCTGCGAGTCCGATCCGTCGGATGCGAAGAAGATCGTCATCCTGGGCGGCGGACCGAACCGCATCGGCCAGGGCATCGAATTCGATTATTGCTGCGTCCATGCCGCCTATGCGCTGAAGGAGGCGGGGTTCGAGACCATCATGGTCAATTGCAACCCCGAGACGGTATCGACCGATTACGACACCTCCGACCGGCTCTATTTCGAGCCGCTGACGGCGGAGGACGTGATCTCGCTGATCCGGCGGGAGGAAAGCCGCGGCACCATGCTGGGCTGCATCGTGCAGTACGGCGGGCAGACGCCGCTGAAATTGTCGCAGGCGCTGACGGCGGCCGGCATTCCGGTGCTCGGCACCTCGGCGGATGCGATCGACATTGCCGAGGATCGCGAGCGCTTCCAGAAATTGCTGCGCCAGCTCGGCCTGCGTCAGCCCGAGAACGGCATTGCCCGCAGCGCCGAGGCGGCCGAGGCGGTGGCCGAGCGCATCGGCTATCCGGTGGTGATCCGCCCCAGCTACGTGCTGGGCGGGCGGGCGATGGAGATCGTCCATGACCGCGCCGGGCTGCATCGCTATATGCGCGAGGCGGTGCGGGTTTCGGGCGATAATCCGGTGCTGATCGACCGCTATCTGAACGATGCGATCGAGGTCGATGTCGATTGCATCTGCGATGGCGAGACCGTCTATGTCGCAGGCGTGATGGAGCATATCGAGGAAGCCGGCATCCATTCCGGCGACAGCGCCTGTGCGTTGCCGCCCTATTCGCTGGCGCCGGCCATGGTCACCGAGCTGAAGGCCGAGACCGAGGCGATGGCCAAGGCGCTGGGCGTGCGCGGGCTGATGAACGTGCAATACGCGCTGAAGGACGACACGATCTACGTGCTGGAGGTCAATCCGCGCGCCAGCCGCACCGTGCCCTTCGTCGCCAAGGCGACCGGCGTCGCGGTGGCCAAGATCGGCGCGCGCGTGATGGCCGGCGCCAGGCTTGCCGATTTCCGCCTGGACGGGCAGGCGATCGCGCCGCATGTCGCGGTCAAGGAAGC
>JAGWRU010000091.1 GCA_028869595.1 Rhodospirillales bacterium | reverse complement strand
TGCTTGCGCACGTAGTCCTCGCTCGCGCAGACATGCCATTCCATCGCCAGCAGCACGGCGTGGATCGAATTGACCTCCAGCGCCGCGCGGCGGGGCATGCCGGAGCGTCTGCCGGCATCGGCCAGCCAGTTAATGTCGTGCACCGGGGGGTGGTAATCACCGAACAGGATCAGCCGATGCGCGTCCAGATCCTCCGGCCGCTGCGGCATGCCGTATTGCTTGAGGTAGTCGGGCGAGGCGCAGACCAGCCAGTTGATGCTCATGAGGTGGCGCTGCACCAGATCGGGCTGCTTCGGCTGGTGCATGCGGATCGCCACATCGGCGACGCGCATCGCCAGATCGAGATCGGCATCATCGAGCAGCAGCGAGACCGAGACATCCGGATAGGCGTGCAGAAATTCATGCAGGCGCGGCGCCAGCCAGGAGGAGCCGAAGCCCATCGTGGTGGTGACTTTCAGCCGCCCCGCCGGTTTTTCCTTGCTTTCGGTCAGTTGCGCCTCGGTCATCGCCAGCTTGGCGAAGACGTCGCGCACCGTGCGGTTCAGCGCCTCGCCCTGCTCGGTCAGGATCAGGCCGCGCGCATGGCGGTGAAACAGCGGCACCTGCAGGGCTTCCTCCAGCGCCGAAATCTGGCGGGAGACGGCCGATTGGCTGAGGTTGAGCGTATCGCCGGCATGCGTGAAGCTGCCCGCCTCGGCCACCGCGTGAAACACGCGCAGCTTGTCCCAGTCCATCGTTCAGCCACCCTTCCCGTGGGCCGTGGCGGCGCGAATCGGCGCGCGCACCATACTATTCAGGACCGTAACCGATATTTCGCGGATGCGGCACGCTTTTCCGGGTCGAAATCAGCCAAAATTACGCACCAAATCGTCACGACGCGGCATGATCGCGGGCGGCGAGGTATTTCTCCGCCTCCAGCGCCGCCATGCAGCCCGTGCCGGCCGCCGTCACCGCCTGGCGATAGACCTTGTCCTGCACATCGCCGGCGGCGAACACGCCGGGCCGGTCGGTGGCCGTGCTGCCCGGTGTGGTGCGGATATAGCCCTCGGCATCGATGCCGATCTGGCCGTGGAAAATCGCCGTGTTCGGGGTATGGCCGATGGCCACGAACAGCCCGTCCACGGCGATCTCCTGCATCGCGCCGGTATCGGTGGCGCGCAGACGCAGGCCGGTCACGGTCTCCGGCGTGCCGGCACCCAGCACCTCCTCCACCGCCTGGTTCCAAAGCACCGAGACCTTGGGATGGGCAAAAAGCCGCTGCTGGAGAATCTTCTCCGCCCGCAAATTGTCGCGGCGATGGATCAGCGTGACGTGGCTGGCGTGATGGGTCAGATACAGCGCCTCCTCCACCGCCGTGTTGCCGCCGCCGACCACGGCGACGCGCTTGCCGCGAAAGAAGAACCCGTCGCAGGTGGCGCAGGCGGACACCCCGGCCCCGGCGAGGCGCTTTTCCGACGGCAATCCCAGCCAACGTGCCGCGGCGCCGGTGGCGATGATCACCGCATCGGCTTCGTAGCGATCGCCCGAATCCCCGGTCGCGGTGAACACCGGGCCGGTGAGGTCGGTGGCGACGATCACATCGTCGATCAGCCGCGCCCCGACATGGCCGGCCTGGGCGGCCATCTGCTCCATCAGCCACGGCCCCTGCACCGCCTCGGCGAAGCCCGGGTAGTTCTCCACATCGGTGGTGATGGTCAATTGCCCGCCCGGCTGCAGCCCGGCCACCAGGATCGGGGAAAGCCCGGCGCGCGCGGCATAGATCGCCGCCGTGTAGCCGGCGGGGCCGGCGCCGATGATCAGCACGCGGCTGCGGTGGGTCTGGCTCATGGGGGGCAACTCGATCGCGGCAATGGGAGGCGGAATATCGGGGGACGGGCGTTCGCGAACAAGCCCCCGATCTTGCCCCGCCTGATCTTGCCAGCAGGACCGGTGCGGACCAGCATCCGGGCAAGAAGGCCGAGGGGGAAGGCATGTTCGATCTGCTGCTGCGCGCCGACCGCGTGGTGACGCCGCAAGGCACCGGCGCCTTCGACATCGCCATCGCCGATGGCCGCATCGCCGCCCTGGCCGCGCCGGGCACGTTCGGCCCCGCCGATGCCGCGCGGGTGATCGATGCCGGCGGCAAAATCGTCATCCCCGGCGGCATCGATCCGCATGTCCATTGCAAATGGCATTTGCCCAATCCGGACGGCACGGCGGGCCTGACCGATCCGCCGGATATCGTGACCCGGGCGGCGATCTTCGGCGGCACCACCACGGTGATCGACTTCACCCGGGCCAGCCAGGGCAGCAGCCTGCGCGAGGCCATCGCAACGCGCGAGCAGGACTGGGCCGGGCACGCCGCCTGCGATTATGCCCAGCACATCATGGTGGAAGGCGATCTGCCGCCCCGGCTGTTCGGCGAACTGGCCGAGGCGATCGAGGCCGGGTTTCCCACGGTGAAGATCTTCACCACCGACATCACCCCCAGCCGCAAGGGGCGGATGGTCGATTTCGGCGATATCTGGGAGGTGTTTCAGGTGCTGGCGAAAGCCGGCGGCCTCGGCGTGATCCATGCCGAGGATAACGACATCGTCATGCACATGTACGGCAAGCTGATCGGGGAAGGCCGCACCGGCTTCGCGCATATGGCGGAGGTTCATAACACGCTGTCCGAAGATCTGTCCTTCCGCCGCATCATCCGTCTGGCCGAACAGGTGACGGGCACGGCGCTTTATATGATGCACACCTCCGCCGCCAGCGGCGTTGCCGCCATCGCCGAGGCGCGGGCGCGCGGCGTGCCGATCTATGGCGAGACGCTGCATCAGTACCTGCTCTACACCAGCGACGATTATCGCAGGCCGGGGGCGCAGAAATTCCACACCTACCCGTCGCTGAAATCGCCCGCGGATCAGGCCGCCTTGTGGGAGGGGCTGCGCGGCGGGGCGCTGCATTGCGTGGCCACCGATGCGATCTGCTGCACGCTGGCCACCAAGCTGCAAGGTAGCGGCATCGACGACGTGACCGGCGGCAATGCAGGGGTGGAGCCGCGCGTGGCGCTGATGTTCACCGAGATGGTGGGCAGGCGCGGCATTTCCCTGGAGCGTTTCGTCGATCTGATCGCCACGAACGCGGCGAAGATCATGGGGCTGTATCCGCGCAAGGGCGCGATCGCGGTGGGATCGGATGCCGATCTCTGCCTGCTCGATCCCGCGCTGGCGCGCATCCTGACGTCGGGCGATCTGCATGAAAGCGACTACACGCCCTGGGAGGGCTGGCAGGTCGATGCCTGGCCGGCGATGACGATCCTGCGCGGGCGCGTGGTGATGGATGGCGGCGTCTGGCATGGCAGCCTGCGCGACGGGCAATGGCAGCATCGCCGCATCGACCCGGCCCTGCGCGCCACGCCATGCCTGTAGCCATGCAGGACATCGCCCTGCTGTTGCAGGACTGTCTGGAACTCTGGGAATGCGGCGGGCAGGTGCAAGCAGACGGCGACGGGCTGGCGCTGACGACCGAGGCCGGGCGCTTCACCCTGCACCCCGCGCCGGCCCCGCTGCGCTGGCGGATCGGCACACCGGCCCGGCGTGCGGCGGGGCGCGGACCGCGCGCGGCCGCCTCGATCGGCGCGGCCCTGCTGGTGCTGCGCGCGGCAATGGAGGATCGCCGATGAAACGCGATGCGCGCGGCCTGATGCTTGCCACCGACAGCGATGCGGCGGTTGCCGCCCTCGATCTCGGCACTGCGCATTACCTCATGGCGCATGCCGATACGATGGCGCTGATCAACGCCGCCATCGCCGCCGATCCGGGCTGCGTGCTGGCCCGATGCATGCGGGCCGGGCTGCTGCTGACCAATTTCAACCGCGCCGACCGCGCCGCCATCGCCGCCTGCCTGGATGCGGCGACGGCGCATGCCGCTCGCGCAACGCCGCGCGAGCGGATGCATCTGGCCGCCGTCACCGCCTGGCAGGCGGGCGATCTGCCGCATGCCTTCGCCGTGTGGCGCCAGCTTCTGGCGGACTACCCGACCGATCTGTTCGCGCTGCGCCTGGCCGATAACACGCTGTTTCGCCATGGCATGACGCGCGATGTGCGGGCCCAGGCGGAAGCGGCCGCACCGTTCTGGTCGCCCGCCCTGCCCGGCTATCACAGCTTCGCCACGATCCGCGCCTTCGCGCAGGAGGAGGATGGCGAGACCGCCCCCGCCGAAGCCGCCATCGATGCGGCGCTGGCCGAGGATCCGACCCATTACTTCGCCCATCACGTCAAGGCGCATCTGCTGGAACGCGGCGGCCGTGCCGAGGAGGGCGCGGCCTTCATGGCCGCCCAGGTGGCGCATTGGGGCAAGGGCAGCAATCTGATCCATCATCTGTGGTGGCATCGCGCCCTGCTCGATCTGGAATGCCGGCGCTTCGAGGCGGTGCTGGCCTTGTACGATGCGGAGGTGCGCAATCTCGACGCGCCGATGACCCGCGCCGCACCGGATCATTTCGTCGATCTGGTGAATGCGACTTCGCTGTTATGGCGATTGTCCCGCCACGGTGTCGCGGTGGGCGCGCGCTGGGAGGAGCTGGCCGACAAGGCCGAGGCGCGCGCCGGCGATCCCGGCCATATCCTGCTGCTGCCGCATCTGATGATGGCGCTGGTGGCGGCCGGGCGGATCGGCGCGGCGCGGCATTTCCTGAACGCGCTGCGCGACGCGGCACCAGGGCGCTGGAACGCCGATGCGCTGGGCGGCATCGTGCTGACCGCCTGCGCGGCGGTGCTGGCGCATGGGCAGGGCGAGCATGCCCGCGTGGTGGCGCTGCTGGGCGCGCGGCGGGCGGAATTGCGCGCCCTGGGCGGCAGCAACGCGCAGCGCGACGTGGTGCTGCAGATGCTGCTGGTATCGGCGATGCGATCCGGCGCGCGCGATCTGGTGGCCGCCATGCTGGGCGACGCCGGCGCGCTGTACGGCGCGCCCGCCGGAAGCCGCATCGGCTATGCCGAGGCCGCGCAATGGCACGGCTAGTAGATGGTCTCCTTCAGCCGCTGCGGATAGGCGCGGTCGTACTCGCCGCCATCGATCGAACCGGCGGAAAGATCGGCCAGGATGCTGCCGGTGCTGGGCAGGCTGCTGCGCGCCAGATGCAGCGACGGGTCCCACAGGCGCGAGCGCACCAGTGCTTTCGGGCACTGGAAATAGGCCTTCTCCACCGTCACCCGCAGGACGGAGCGGGGCAGCTTGCCCTGTTCGCGAAACTGCTCCAGCAGCGCCGGGGCGATCACGATCTCCGCCCGCCCGTTCACCCGCAGCGTCTCGCCGATACCGGGGATCAGGAACAGCAAAGCGACGCGCGGATCGGCCAGGATGTTGCGCAGGCTGTCGGTGCGGTTATTGCCGCGCCGGTCGGGGATCAGCAGCGTGCGCGCATCGGCCACCGTGACGAAGCCGGCCGGATCGCCGCGCGGCGAGCAATCCATGCCGTCCGGCCCCGAGGTTGCCAGCACCATGAAAGGCGAGGTCGCGATCATCGCCTGATAATGCGGGTGGAGGAAATCGATCTCCTTGGCCAGCGCCGGGGCGGAGGGCGTGCCGTACACCGCCTCCAGCGTGGCCAGATCGGTGATGCAGTCACTCGCGTCCATCGCGCCCAGGCTCCGTGCCGATGATCGGGATCGTCATCGTGACCGGCTTCCTCGGCAGCGGCAAGACCACGCTGCTCAACCGCGTGCTGCAATCACCGGATTTCGCACGCAGCGCGGTGATCGTGAACGAATTCGGGGCGATTGGTCTGGATCACTCCCTGATGGCATCCGGGGATGACCGGGTGCTGACCCTGGCCAATGGCTGCCTGTGCTGCGCGGCGCAAAGCGATCTGGCAGCGACATTGCACGACCTCGCCCGGCGATTCGCAGGCCGCTACGACCGGGTGCTGATCGAAACCTCCGGCCTCGCCGATCCCGCCCCGGTGATGCAGGCGCTGCTGGCGGATGCCCGGCTGGGTGCCACGCATCGTCTGGAGACGGTGCTGACCGTGATCGATGCCGAAGCCGGGATGGAAAGCCTCTCTCGCCATCCGGAAGCGCGCCGGCAGATGGCGATGGCGGATCGCATCGCGCTGTCGAAAACCGACCGCGTGCCGGCCGACCCCGCGTTGTTGAAGCGGATCGCGGCACTCGCGCCCGGCATCGACGTGGCGCATGTCGCCGATCCCGCCGCCACGCTGTTCGCGCCCGCCGATGCCGCCGCCCGCGCTGCCCGGCTATCCCTCACCCCAGCCCGCCCGCGCCTGATCGCCGAGCACGGGCGTGGCCATGTCAGCGTGGCGCTGCGCCGCACAACCCCGATCCCCGGCGCGGCGCTGAGCCTGTGGCTCGATGCGCTGGCCGCCCAATGCGGGCCGAAGCTGTTGCGGCTGAAAGGCATCGCGGAAATCGCCGAGCTGCCTGGACGCCCGGCGGTGGTGCATGCGGTCGGCCACCGCCTGGCCCCGCCGATCTGGCTGGAAGCCTGGCCGGATGAAGATCACGGCACCCGCATCGTGGTGATCGCCGAGGACATGCCGGAGGGGTTTCCCGCCCGGCTGCTGGGGGTGATCGAGGCGGAGGTGATGGAGGCCGAACAGGTGCCCGCGATCGGTCCGTGACGGCGCGCTTGTTGCCGAATCGGATCATTGTTAGCGTCATGCCGAACCGCCAGGAGGCGCCCATGTCCGACATGCCACCGCCGATCCAAGCCGCCCATCCGCACGCCGCGGCGCCGGGCAGCGACGCGGCCATGCTGATGCGCTACGACGCCAATAAGCGCTCGACGCTGATCGCCTATCTGCTGTGGTTTTTCGTGGGCATTTTCGGCGTCCATCGCTTCTATCTGAAGCGCACCGGCAGCGCGATCGCCCAGTTGGTGATCACCCTGATTTCCATCCCGCTGGCCTTCATCGGCATCGGCGTGTTCGGCTACTTGATCGTCGGCATCTGGGTGCTGGTCGATGCCTTCCTGATCCCCGGCATGGTGCGCGGTTACAACAACGCGCTGATCAGCCGGCTTGAAGCCTAAGCCTGCTTCTGCTCGATCAGGCTGCGGCGGATCTTCCGCCCGCGTTCCACCTTGTCCTCGATGTAGGAAGCATCGCCCCAGCGCACGGCGCGCGCCATGGCCTGCGCATCCTCCATGAAGCGTTGCAGCATCTCCAGCAGCGCCTCCCGGTTATTGAGGAACACGTCGCGCCACATCACCGGATCGGAGGCCGCGATGCGGGTGAAATCGCGAAAGCCGGAGGCGGCGAATTTCGTCACCTGCTGGCGGCTTTCATCGGCCAGATCATCCGCCGTGCCGCAGATGGTGAAGGCGATCAGATGCGGCAGATGGCTGACGATCGCCAGCACCCGGTCGTGATGGCCCGGCTCCATCGTCTCGATCATCGAACCGCAGCGGCGCCAGAGTTCGGCGGTTTTCTCCACCGCTTCCGGGTCGGTGCCGGCAGGCGGCGTCAGCAGCGTCCAGCGATTGACGAACAGCGTGGTGAAACCGGCATCGGGGCCGGAGAATTCGGTGCCGGCCAGCGGATGGGCCGGCACGAAATGCACGCCTTCCGGCACCAGCGGACCGACATCGCGGATCACCGATTGCTTGGTCGAACCGACATCGGTCAGGATCGCGCCGGGCGCCAGATGCGGCGCGATCGCCGCAGCCAGTTCCGCGAAGGCGCCGACCGGCGCGCACAGCATCACGCAATCGGCGCCCCGCACCGCCGCCGCCGGGTCGATCTCCACCCGATGCGCGATGCCGAGTTCCATCACCCGGTCCAGCGTCTTCTGCGTGCGCGCATTGACCACCACTTCGGCGGCGAGATCGCCGCGCTCCATCGCGATGCGCGCGACCGAGCTGCCGATCAGCCCGATGCCGATCAGCGCCAGACGGCGGAACAGGGGTTCGCCGCCAACCGTCTCAACCATGGGCGGCACCCGCCATGAACGCATCCAGCGCATCGGCGACCAGCGCCACTTCCTCGGCCAACCCGACGGTGATGCGCAGGCAATGCGGCAGGCCATAGCCCTTCACGCCGCGCACGATCAGCCCGCGTTTGCGGAGGAATTCATTGGCGGCATCGGCTTTTTCCGGCGTGGCGAAATCGGCGAGCACGAAATTCCCCTCGCTCGGCCAGACCTTGATACCGGCTTTGACCAGCCGCGCCGCCAGGATCGCGCGATATTCGCGGTTATGCGCGCGGCCCTTCTCCACCCAGCCCGGCTCGGCCAGCGCGGCGATCGCGGCGGCCTGGGCGGCGACCGAGACATTGAAGGGCGAGCGCACCCGGTTCAGCACATCGATCACCGCGGCCGGCGCATAGGCCCAGCCGACCCGCGCCCCGCCGAGGCCGAAAATCTTGGAAAAGGTGCGCGTCATGATCGTATTGCCGGTCTCATCGACCAGCGCGGCGCCGGGGTCGTAATCCGGGCGCTCCACATACTCGGCATAGGCGGCGTCCAGCACCAGCAGCACCTCGGGCGGCAGGCCGGCGCGCAGGCGGCGCACCTCCGCCGCGGGCAGCAGGCTGCCGGTGGGGTTGTTCGGATTGGCCAGGAACACCAGCCGGGTGGAGGCGCTGACGGCGGCCAGCATGGCATCGACATCCGCCGTCAGGTTGCGTTCCGGCGTTTTGATCACCTGGCTGCCGGCATAGGTGCCGGCGATCTGATAGATCGAAAACCCGTGCGCGCTCATGATGATGTCGCGCCCGGCGCCGCCATAGGCGAGGCAGAGCTGGTAGATGATATCGTCCGACCCCGCGCCGCAGACGATGCGCGCGGGATCGAGGCCGAAGCGCGCGCCGATGGCTTTGCGCAGCGCCGCCGCCGAACCGTCGGGGTAGCGGAACAACTCCTCCGCCACCACCTTGGCCGCCGCCACCGCGCCGGGCGGCACGCCGAACGCGCCCTCATTGGAGGACAGTTTATAGACGCGGTTGACGCCCGCGACGTCGCTTTCGCCCCCGACATAGGGGGAGATGCGCAGGATCTCGGGGCGTGGGGCAGGCTCGGTCATGGCGTTTCTCCGCCGACGGGCACGGCATAGGCACCCAGCAGCACGGGCGGGCGGGCAAGGGCGGCGATGGCGGACAGGCGGGGATCGTCCTCGGCCAGATAGCCGTCCACCTCCACCAGCGCCAAAGCGGGCGCGCCGGGATCGCGGCGCAGCAGGATCGATTGCGGCGCCAGCCCGGCCGCGGTCAGCGCCGCCACCAGTCGCGCCCGGCTGAAATCGGGATCGCATTCCAGCCCGATCAGCGAGCGATCCTGGCCGGAGGCATCGGGCGCGGTGGCGGCCAGCACGAAACCCTGCACCTGCGTCGTGCCGTCCGGACGCTGCGCCCAGAAGGGCAGGCGGGCGATGACATAGATCCGCGATTCCTGCTTTTGCAGCAGCGACAGCCACCACGCATCCCGCAGGTTTTCGGTTTCCGACGGCAGCGGCAGCACCGCCAGCGCCGCCGCCCCGCCCGAAAGCGATGCCAGCGCCTGGGCCGGCCCGCCATGCACCAGCAGCGGCGTCAGCGCGCCGAAATGCTCCCGCGCCGCCTGGGTGAAGCCGCCATTGCGGTCGGTTTCGCACACCGCCACCGCGTAGCTGCCCTGCATCGCCGTGGTCGCGGCCAGCAATTCGCGCCAGATGCGCACGATGGCGCGGGCCGGCAGCGGGCCATGATGGCGGGCGAGCAGGCGGCGCAGCATCGAGGCTTCCCGCCCCGGGCGGAAGGCGGCGGGCTTGCCGGCGCGCGCGACATCGGCAACCACCCCGGCACGCTGCATCAGCAGGTCGTGCATGGCATCGTCGATCCCGTCGAGGCGGGCACGCAGGGCGGCGAGATCGGGCGGGCCGGCCCGCCAGTGATCGGGGCTGGCAGGCGCGCCGCCCGCATCGGGGCTGGCTTGCGGGCTGCCCGAGGGCGAGGAGGGGGCGGAACTGGACATCGATCCTGCCGGCTGGGGCGGGGGTGCGGCACCCCGCGAATAGGGAGGCGGAACAGATAGCCGAAGCAGCCCGTCCTGCAAACCTTCCCCCTCTGTTGATCCGATCCCCCTTGGCGGCCTATGCAACACGCCATGGACCAGTCCCCGCCCGCCGGAGCCGAGCCAACCCGCGTCGTTTTCGCCGACGGGATGATACTCGATTGCGGCATGGCGCTGCCGGACATGACCGTCGCCTATCGCACCTATGGCACGCTGAATGCCGCGCGCAGCAACGCGGTGCTGATCTGCCACGCCCTGACCGGCGATCAATATGTCGCCGAACGCCATCCGCTGACCGGCAAGCCGGGTTGGTGGGATCAGGTGGTGGGGCCGGGCCGGCCGGTCGATACCGCGCGTTTCTTCGTCATCTGCGCCAATGTGCTGGGCGGGTGCATGGGCAGCACCGGCCCGCGCAGCCCGCGCCCGCCCGGCCCGGAAGTGGCCCCGGGCGCGCTATGGGGCACCGATTTCCCGCCGATCACCATCGCCGACATGGTGCGCGCGCAGCGCCGGCTGATCGATCATCTGGGGATCGAACGGCTATTCGCCGTGGTCGGCGGCTCGATGGGCGGCATGCAGGTGCTGGAATGGGCGGCGCGCTATCCGGACGCGGTGTTCGCCGCCGTGCCGGTGGCCACCGCCGCCTATCATTCGGCGCAGAACATCGCCTTCAACGAGGTCGGGCGGCAGGCGATCTTCGCCGATCCCGATTGGCGCGGCGGGCGCTACTGGGAACAGGACACGATCCCGGCGCGCGGCCTGGCGGTGGCGCGGATGTGCGCGCACATCACCTATCTGTCGGAACAGGCATTGAGCCGTAAATTCGGCCGCCGCCTGCAAGGCGCCGGTACCGGGCCGGCAAGCCCCAGCCAGGCCAGCAGCCTGTTCGGCGACATGTTCGAGGTGGAGAGCTACCTGCAACACCAGGGCAGCACCTTCGTGCGCCGCTTCGACGCCAATTCCTATCTGACCATCACGCGGGCGATGGATTACTTCGATCTCGCCGCCGATCATGGCGGCGATCTGGCCGCCGCCTTCGCCGGCAGCAGGACGCGCTTCTGCCTCGCCTCGTTTTCCTCCGACTGGCTGTTTCCGACGGCGCAGAGCCGGGCCATCGCGCGCGCCCTGAACCGGGCAGGCGCCAATGTCAGTTTCGTGGAGATCGAAAGCGACAAGGGCCATGACGCCTTCCTGCTGGACGAGCCGGATTTCCACCGCACCCTGGCCGGGTTTCTGAATGGCTGCGCCGTGCATGCCGGGATCGCGGCATGAACGCGATGGAAAAGATCCAGCCGGTGGCGAAGAATATGCGCCTCGATCTGCGCCTGATCGCCGGCATGATCGCGCCCGGCACGCGGGTGCTGGATATCGGCTGCGGCGACGGCATGCTGATCGAGCATCTGTTCCGCACCAAAGGCTGCGATGCGCGCGGCATCGAGATCGACATGGCCGAAGTGACCCGCGCCGTGGCGCACGGGCTGCCGGTGATGCATGGCGATGCCGATAGCGATCTGGCGCATTACCCCGATGCGGCCTTCGATTACGTGGTGCTGTCGCGCACGCTGCAGGCAGTGGAACGCCCGCGCGAGGTGCTGCGCCAGATGCTGCGCATCGGCACCCGCGCGGTGGTGAGCTTTCCCAATTTCGGCCATTGGCTGCTGCGCTGGCAATTGCTCTCGCGCGGGCGGATGCCGATGACGCCGACCTGGGACCGGCAATGGTACGAGACGCCGAACATCCACCCCTGCACGATCCGCGATTTCTTCGCGCTGTGCGAGGTGGAAGGGTATGCGGTGGAGCAATGGCTGGCCGCCGACGATGCCGGGCGGCGCGCGCCGTGGCGGCGGTTTCCGAGGCTGGCGAATCTGTTCGGGGAACAGGCGCTGTTTCTGCTGCGACGGGTGGGGTGAGCAGTTTCTCGGCCGGCGCCATGCCGCGCTGACCCCGGGGCTTGAATGAATGTAGTTTTTAGACTACATCGTGAATGTGGTCGAGCTAAAGCAGACGGAAACCTTCGCGAAGTGGGAATCCCGTCTCCGCGACAAGCGGGCGAGGACCCTCATCGCGACACGGCTGGCGCGACTGGCGCATGGTTTGCCCGGGGATGTGGAGCCGGTGGGCGAAGGTGTCAGCGAACTGCGTATCCATTACGGCCCCGGGTATCGCATCTACTTCCAGCAGCGTGGCGCCGTCGTGATCGTGCTGCTTTGTGGCGGCGAAAAAAGCAGCCAGGCCCGTGACATCGCGACTGCCAAAAAACTGGCGAAAGAATGGAGTGCCTTGCATGGCTGAGAAACTGACAACGTACGATCCGGCGGCGGCACTGGTCGATGACGAGGAAATCGCGGCCTTCATGACCGACGCCTTTGAAACGGGCGATGCCGGCTATATCGCGCGCGCACTTGGGATCGTCGCGCGTGCCAAAGGCATGGCACAGATTGCCCAGGATACCGGCCTTTCGCGCGAACAGCTCTATCGTTCATTCAGCGAGGCGGGCAATCCGACGCTGAAAACGACGCTGGCTGTGATGAAGGCGCTGGGGATCGCGCTTGCGGCGAAACCGCATAAGGCAAATGTGACGGCCTGAAGGGTTGGAGTCGGATGAACAACACGTCGATCATGACCTGGGATCGGCCGGCGCCATGCCGCGCTGACGGATTTACGCCGCGCGCCACGGATCGATCACGCTCAATCCCGCCGCCATGAACGGGCCGGTGTCGCGCGACGCCACGGCAAACCCGTGCGCGGCGGCAATCGCGGCGATATAGCCGTCGGGCGTCGGGAAGCCCCTGCCCGCCGCGCGCGCCTGAACCGCCAACGCGGCGTAGTGGCGTGCCGCATTCGTATCGAAGGGCAGAATACGCCCCTCGAACATGCCCAGCAGGCCGTCGAGGATCGCGCCCAGCGCGTCCTTGCGGCGGCCCTTCGGCAATGCGCCGATACCGAACATCAGTTCCGCGACGGTGACGCTTGAGAGGTACAGCGTCTCCGCCATTTGCGCGTCGAGCCACGTCCTGACGGCGGGCGCCGGCTCGGGCTTCATCATCTCGGAGATGACATTGGTATCCAGCAGGATCATTCGAACCGCAGCGGCTCGGCGGGCGCGGCCTCGCGCGCCTGTTCCAGCGCTTCGACATCGGCGTTGGTCAGCCCGATCTTCCGGCTCATTTCCGCCAGCGCGGAACCAAGGCGCAACCGGCCTTCCGGACGCGCCGCTTCGTCCAGGATCGCGCGTATTTCCGCTTCCGTGCTGCGATTATGCCGCGCCGCCCTAAGCCTCAACGCGCGATGCGTCTCCTCGGAGAGGTTGCGGATGGTGACGGCGGACATGATATCATCATCCAGAAATGATTGCGATGATATCAATATAGAAAATTGCCATCGTTCTACAAGAAGCCCGCGCCGCCCGGTTCCGGCCTTGGTCCCTACGCCGCCGGCCGCAACGTCACCGTCGCCGCCAGACTCTCCCGGATAAACCCGACCAGCGGATCGACCAGCGCCAGCCGGCCATCGGCATCGCCGAAGATCGCCATCTCCGCCGTGCCCAGCGGCGGCAGGCTCGCCACTTCGCGCAGCCCGGCCGGCAGGGTCGAACGGCCCAGCAGCGTCACCGCAAGCCCGGCCTCGGCGGCAGCGATCACGCCAAGCAGGCTGGCCGAGGTATAGATGATCTCATGCGGGATATTGGCCCGCGCCAGCGTCGCCAGCGCCCGGTCGCGGAACATGCAGCCGGGCGGCAGCATGGCAAGCTTGACCGCCCGCCCGCCATCCTCCGCATCCGGGGGCGCCCAGCCGGGGGCGGCGGCCCAGGCCAGGCTTTCGGTCCAGATCGGCGTGCCCGCCGTCTCCCCCTCCCGCCTTTTGCCGATCACCAGATCGAGCTGGCCGCGTTCGCAGGCGGCGCGCAATTCATGGCTGCGCCCGACCTCCACCTCCAACTGCACATCCGGATAGGTGCGAGAGAAGCGGGCCAGGATCGGCGCCAGATGCTGCGGCACGAAATGATCGGCGACGCCCAGCCGCAAATGCCCGTGCACCGGGGGCGCCACCATGCGGCGCACCGCCTCGTCGTTCAAAGCCAGCAGGCGACGGGCATAGACCAGCAGCACCTCGCCATCATGGGTCAGCGACAGGCTGCGGCTGGTGCGCTGGAAGACGCGCTTGCGGACCATATCCTCCAGCCGCTTGATCTTCAGGCTGACGGCGGATTGGGTCAGGCCCAGCACGTTGCCGGCGGCGGTGAAGCCGCCATGCTCGGCCACCGCGACGAAGCAGCGCAGCAGATCGACATCCAGATCGGGGTAGCGCATGGCGGCTCCTGGCGCGTGGCGGGCGGCACGTATTGCGCTACGCTAATTGATCCCCAGACAAGGATCAATTTATAACATCATCCAACCCTCAGCCCGGTTTGCCCAGCCCGGCCAGCGCCGCCTCCAACTGGGCAAGCTCCACTTCCAGCTCGCGCACCGCGCGCTGGGCGATGGGGCCGGAGCCGATATAGTGATCGGCGTTCTGCTGCACGTCGATCTGATGGCGGACCTTGGCAATCGCCGCCTGCAACTCGGCGCGCAGGGGCGCCTCCGATGGGGGATGCATGGAACCTCGCTGACGATGGAACCTCGCTGACTGGCGCGACGGGTTTCGTTCAGATCGTGGTGTCGTCGTCCGAGCCGCCGCCCCAATCGCCGCCGCTGTCGCCGCCACCGGAGGGATCGCTGCCCCAATCCCCGCCGCTCTGGTCCGCCCCGCCCGGATCGGCGCTACCCGGATCGGCTCCCCAGCCGGGATCGGCCCCGGCCTGGCCGGGATCGCTGCCCCAGCCGGTACCGCCGCCACCGGCAGGATCGCTCGGCGTCGTCCAGGCGCCCTGATCGATGGCGCCCTGGCCGGCACCGGCATCGCCGCCCCAGGGATTACCCCCCCCGGGATTGCCGCCGCCCATCGGCATGCCGCCGAAGCCGCCGCCCATCATCCCGCCGCCCATGCCGCGTCCGGGGGAGAACATGTCCATCAGCAGATTGCCGGCCACCATGCCGCCGGCCACCCCGGCCGCCGTGGTCAGGGCGGAGCCGAGAAAGCCCGAACCGCCGCGCTGGAACATGCCCGGCTGATAGCCGGGCGCGTATTGCTGCTGCGGCGGCGGTGCGTAGCCGGGCTGGGCATAGCCAGGCTGGGCATATCCCGGTTGGCCATAGCCCGGTTGCGGCGCACCGCCCTGGTTCCAGACCGGACCGGGGCCGGGCTGCGGTGCCGCCCGCCCGCCGCCGAACAGGCCGGAGAAGAAGCCGCCGCCCTGCTGCGGCTGGGCCTGCTGCGCCGCTGCCTGCTGCTGCTGGGCGGCCTGCTGGAGCTGCCATTCCAGATGCTGGATGCGGTTCTGCGCTTCCGCCAGCGCGTGCTCCTGCACGAAGGCCAGCTGGGTCAGGCGATAGCGCGCCTCCGGATAGCGGGCGAAAAGCTGGGCGATCAGCGCATCGGCTTCCGGGTCCACCGGCGGCATCGGCGCGGCGGCGGTGGCGGGCACCGAGCCGGCGGCCATGCCCGGCGGCGTCGCCGGTGCCGCGCCGGACACGCGGGCGATGAAAGCAGCGATGATGTCGCGTTCTTCGTTGGTCATGGGCGCACCTCGATCGGGGCCGATCCCCTGTGGGCGATGTGGCGCAGACCGGGCGGGACTTCAATCGCAATCGCGCCCGCCGCGCGGTTAATGTTCGGCAAGCCCCAGCCGCGCGCTTTCGATCGCCGGGCAGCGATCCATCACCACGACCAGCCCGGCCGCGCGGGCGGCGGCGGCGGCGGCCTGGTTGATCACGCCCAGCTGCATCCAGACGATGCGCGCGCCGGCGGCAATCGCCTCCTCCACCACCGGGCCGACCTGATCGGCGGCGCGGAAGATATCCACCATCTCCACCGGCGCGGCATCGGCCAGATGGGCAACCACGGGCCGGCCCAGAATGGTGCCGCCGGCCAGGCCGGGGTTTACCGGCGTCACGTCGTAGCCATGCTCCAGCAGGAATTGCAGCACGCCATAGGATGGCCGCTCCGGCTTGGCGGAGGCGCCGACCATGGCGATGCGCCGCGTGGTGGTCAGGATGTCGCGGATCGCCGCGTCGCTCAGCCCGTCGATGCTCATGGCGATATTCTGCGCCGCCCGACCGAGGCTGACCAGACACAGGCTGGATCGCCTCACTGGGCCGGGCTATCGCAGGGGGATGGCAGGCAGGGTGCGATCCACGGCGGGCTGGCTGGCAGGCGCCGTTCTTTTGCTGCTCGCCTTCTGGGCGCGCGGCCACGCGGTGTTCGTCCCGCCCATGCGCAGCACCGCGCCGATCGAAAGCCTGTCCTACGCGCCCTTCCGCCCCGGCCAATCCCCCCTCGCCCCGGCGCGCTGGCCCAGCCGGGCGCAGGTCGCCGCCGATCTCGCTCTGCTCGCCGGCAAAACCCGCGCCATCCGCACCTATGGCGCCATCGGCGGCGCCTACGATCTGCCGGCGCTGGCGCGCGCCGCCGGGCTGCATGTCTGGCAGGGCATCTGGCTGTCGGCCGATGCGGCGGCCAATGCGCGCGAAATCGCCGCCGGCATCGCGCTCGCCCGTGCCCATCCCCACACCATCACCCGCGTGATCGTCGGGAACGAGGTGCTGTTGCGCGGCGATCTTACCGAACCGGCGCTGGCCGCCATGCTCGATCGCGTGCGCGCCGCCGTGCGCCAGCCCGTCGCCTATGCCGATGTCTGGGAATTCTGGGCGAAGAACCCCGCGCTCGCCGCGCATGTCGATCAGATGATGGTGCATGTCCTGCCCTATTGGGAGAACCATCCCGTGCCGGCGGACCGCGCCGTCGCCCATATCGCCCGGGTGCTGGCGCGCATGGCCCAGGAATTTCCCGGCAAGCCGATCGTGCTGGGCGAAACCGGCTGGCCCAGTCGCGGCCATTGGCGCGGCGCCGCCGCCCCCGGGCGGGTCGCGCAGACGCGGTTTCTGCGCGCCTTCCTGGATCGCGCCGCCGCCGCGCACTGGGATTACAACATCATCGAAGCCTTCGATCAGCACTGGAAAGTCGCGACCGAGGGCAGTGTCGGCACCGCCTGGGGCCTGTGGAGCGCGGATCGGCACGCCAAATTCAGCCGCACCGGCCCCGTGGCCCGCGATCCGGACTGGCCGCTGCACGCAGCACTCGCGCTGGCGCTGGCAGCCTTGCTGGCGGCATTCTGGGATCGTCCTGCCGGGGATCGCAGCCATGGGCGCCGCGTTCTGCTGGCCTGCGCGGCGGGCGGGCTGCTGGTGGCGGCCGATCAGGCGCTCGCCGCCCTCGCTTTCACCCCGGCGCGGCTGGCGCTTGCCGCCCTCGCCCTGGCCGGGCAGGCGGGGCTCGCCATCACGCTGGGCCGGGCGCAAGCGCGACGCCTGCATGCCTGGCTGGCGCTGGCGTTCCTGGTCCTGGCGCTGGCCGTCTCGGTGCCAGTCGCGCTGTGGCCGCGCTATCGCGATCTGCCCACCCCGCTGCTGGCGCTCGCCGGGCTGGCGGCGCTGGCCGGCACGGTGCCGGCCGGGCCGCGCGCGATCCGCGCGGTGCTGGCCGCAGGGCTGGGCGCAAGCGCCTGTGCCATCGCCGTGCATGGCGGGCTGGCCGACCGTCCCGCCTGGCTCTGCGCCGGGCTGCTGCTGGTGCTGGCCGGGGCCGGCGCGCGGCGCGCCGCCTGATAGCGATCCTAGCGATCCGGCCCGACGGGATCGCCGCGCCCCCCCTCCCCGGTGGCGTCGCGGCAACGCGCTGACAGGTTACGCCGCGCCGGCAAACGCGCCTTGCCGCGCCCGGAACGGGATGCTTTATGGGCGCCGCGCCGCAGCAAGGCGCATATGAATGGCTGCCCCGCAGGGATATTCATGGATCAGGCAACGCCCACCAAGCCCAGCTTCCAGTCGCTGATCCTGCGGCTGCACGATTTCTGGTCGGCGCAGGGCTGCGTCATCCTGCAACCCTACGATGTGGAAATGGGCGCCGGCACCTTCCACCCCGCCACCACGCTGCGCGCTTTGGGCGAAACCCCCTGGCGGGCCGCCTATGTCCAGCCCAGCCGCCGCCCGTCGGACGGGCGCTATGGCGACAACCCGAACCGGTTGCAGCACTACTACCAGTATCAGGTCATCATGAAGCCGAGCCCGGCCAATGCGCAGGCGCTGCTGCTGGACAGCTACCGCGCGCTGGGCCTCGATCCGCTGCACCATGATTTCCGCTTTGTCGAGGATGACTGGGAAAGCCCGACGCTGGGCGCCTGGGGGCTGGGCTGGGAGGTGTGGTGCGACGGGATGGAGGTCGGCCAGTTCACCTATTTCCAGCAGGTCGGCGGCATCCCGGTGGTGCTGCCCAGCTTCGAGATGACCTATGGCCTGGAACGTCTGGCGATGTATGTGCAGAACGTCGAGAATGTCTACGACCTCGACTTCAACGGCGCCGGCGTCAGTTATGGCGACGTGTTTCTGCGCGCCGAGCGGGAATATTCCGCCTTCAATTTCGAGCGTGCGGATACCGCCCTGCTGACCCGGCATTTCGCCGATGCCGAAGGCGAATGCGCCGCCCTGATCGCGGCGAAGCTGCCGCTGCCCGCCTATGACCAGTGCATCAAGGCGAGCCATTTGTTCAACCTGCTGGATGCGCGCGGGGTGATCAGCGTGGCCGAACGGGCCAGCTATATCGGCCGGGTGCGGGCGCTGGCGAAAGCCTGCTGCGAAGCCTATCTCGCCGGCAGCGCCGCGCCGCCTGCCGCTGCCATTGCTGCGGCGGGGGCCTGAGCATGGCCGCCTTCTTCCTGGAATTGTTCAGCGAGGAAATCCCCGCCCGCATGCAGGCGCGCGGGGCGGAAGACCTCGAACGTCTGGTGGCCGAGGCGCTGGCCCCGCTCGCCCCCCGGGCGGCGCGGCGCTTCTACGGCCCGCGCCGCATCGCGCTGGCGCTGGAACTGGCCGAGAGCGTGGCGGAGACCCGGATCGAGGAACGCGGCCCGCGCCTGAACGCGCCGGCCGCCGCGCTGGAAGGGTTTCTGCGCAAGCATGCCGCCGCGCGCGAGGACGTGCGCGAACAGGATGGCTACTGGCTGCTGTCGCGCACCCGCCCGGCACAGCCCGCCGCCGCGCTGATCGCCGCCGTGCTGCCCGGGCTGATCCGGCGCTTTCCCTGGCCGAAATCGATGCGCTGGGGCAGTGCCAGCCCGTTCACCTGGGTCCGCCCGCTGACCCGCATCACCTGCCTGCTGGACGGCGCGGTGGTGCCCTTCACCCTGGCCGAGGACGGCGACGACGCGCATGGCCTGGCTGCCGATCATCGCAGCGAGGGCCATCGTTTTCACGCCCCCGGCTGGTTCATCGTGGACAACGCTGATTCCTGGCAGGCGGAATTGCGCAATCGCTTCGTGCTGGCCGATCCTGCCGAGCGGCGCGCCGCCATCGCCGAGGGTCTGGCCCGGGTGGCCGGCGCGGCGGGGCTGCGGGTGGTGGCCGATGACGGGCTGCTCGACGAAGTGACCGGGCTGGTGGAATGGCCGGTGGTGCTGCTCGGGCGGATCGATGCGGCGTATATGGACCTGCCGCCCGAGGTCATGCAGGTCTCGATGCGGGTCAATCAGCGCTATTTCGCGCTGCGCACCGCCGATGGCGCGGCCGCGCCGGCCTTTGCCTTCGCCGCCAATATCGACGCCCCGGATGGCGGCGCGCAGATCATCGCGGGGAATGAGCGGGTGCTGCGCGCACGCTTCGCCGATGCGCGGCATTTCTGGGACCTCGATCGCACCATCCGGCTGGTCCGGCGCAACGAGGCGCTGGAGAACGTGGTGTTTCACGCCAAGCTCGGCACCCAGGGCCAGCGCGTGCGCCGCCTGGTTGCCGCCTGCGCCGGGATCGGCCCGGCGGTGGGCGCCGATGCGCATCTCGCCAGCCAGGCCGCGCTGTTGTCGAAAGCCGATCTCGCCACCGGCATGGTCGGCGAATTCCCCGAACTGCAAGGCGTGATGGGGCGCTATTACGCGCTGCATTTCGGCCAGCCGGCGGCGGTGGCGGATGCGATCCGCGACCATTACGCCCCGCGCGGCCCGTCCGATGCGGTGCCGAGCGCGCCGGTTTCGATCGCGCTCGCGCTGGCCGACAAGCTCGATCAGTTGGTCGGCTTCTTCGCCATCGGCGAAAAGCCGGGCGGCAGCGGCGATCCCTATGCGCTGCGGCGCGCCGGGCTGGGGGTGATCCGCATCCTGACGGAGAACGGGCTGGGCGCCGGGCTGCGCGGCCTGATCGCCCAGGCCAGCGAACAATATCCCAGCAGCATCGTCAGCGACGCCGCCCGCCCGGCACTGGTCGAGGAGGTGTTCACCTTCCTGATCGAACGCCTGCGCGTGCAGTTGCGCGCCCAGGGCAAACGCCACGACATCCTGGCCGCCGTGTTCGCCGCCGGTACCGACGATGCGCTGCCGCATCTGCTCGCCCGCATGACGGCGCTGGAGGCGGTGCTGGCAACGCCGGAAGGCGCCGATCTGCTGGCCGGCGCGCGCCGGGCGATGAATATTCTGCGCATCGAAAGCCGCAAGGACGGCCCGTTCGAGGGCGCGCCCGATGCCGCCTTGTTCGCCGAACCGGCGGAGCATGCGCTGGCCGCCGCTGCCGAGGCGGCCGCTGCGCGCATCGGCCCTGCCTGCGCGGCGGATGACCACGCCACCGCGATGACCGCCCTGGCCAGCCTGCGCGGCCCGCTCGATGCGTTCTTCGCCGATGTCACGGTGAATGCGCCGGATCCCGCCTTGCGCCGCAATCGTTTACAACTTCTCGCTCGCGTCCGTGCCATCATGGATGGCGTCGCCGATTTCTCGCAGATCGAAGCTTAGGAACTGGTCATGACGCAATGGGTCTACAGCTTCGGCGCTGGGCATAACGAAGGCCGCGCCGATATGCGCAACCTGCTGGGCGGCAAGGGCGCGAACCTCGCCGAGATGGCCTCGATCGGCCTGCCGGTGCCGCCCGGCTTCACCATCACCACCGAAGTCTGCACCGCGTTCTACGCCAATGACCGGCATTACCCCGCCGACCTTGCCGCGCAGGTGAAAACCGCGCTCGCGCGGGTCGAGCAGGCGGTCGGGCTGCGTTTCGGCGATGCCGACAAGCCTTTGCTGGTCTCGGTGCGGTCCGGCGCGCGGGTTTCCATGCCGGGGATGATGGATACCGTGCTCAATCTCGGGCTGAACGATGCGACGGTGGCCGGGCTCGCCCGCGCATCCGGCGATGCCCGTTTCGCCTGGGACAGCTATCGCCGCTTCATCCAGATGTACGGCTCCGTCGTGCTCGGCGTCGATCACCATCGCTTCGAGGAGATCATCGAGCAGGTGAAGATGGAGACCGGCGCGATCGAGGATACCGCGCTTGCCGCCGAGGATTGGCAGCGCGTCGCCGCCGGCTACATGGAGATGGTGGCCGAAGCCACCGGCAAGCCCTTCCCGCAGGCGCCGGAGGATCAGCTCTGGGGTGCCATCGGCGCGGTGTTCGGCAGCTGGATGAACCCGCGCGCCAACACCTATCGCCGCCTGCACGACATCCCCGCCGACTGGGGCACCGCCGTCAACGTCCAGGCCATGGTGTTCGGCAATATGGGCGAGGATTGCGCGACCGGGGTGTGCTTCACCCGCGATCCCTCCACCGGGGAGAACATGTTCTACGGCGAGTATCTGGTGAACGCGCAGGGCGAGGATGTGGTGGCCGGCATCCGCACGCCGCAGCCTTTGTCGGAATCGCGCGCCAAGCCGGGCGAGATCTCGATGGAACGCGCCATGCCCGGCGCCTATGCCGAGTTGATGGCGGTGCGCGCCAAGCTCGAAGCGCATTACCGCGACATGCAGGATATCGAGTTCACGGTACAGCAGAACACGCTGTACATGCTCCAGACGCGCAACGGCAAACGCACCGCTGCGGCGTCGCTGCGTATCGCGGTGGAGATGGCGAATGAAGGGCTGATCGACCGCCGCGAAGCAGTGCAGCGGGTCAATCCCGGCGCGCTCGATCAATTGCTGCATCCGATGCTCGACCCGAAGGCGCCGCGCAAGCTGCTGGCCAAGGGGCTGCCAGCCAGCCCCGGCGCGGCTTCGGGCGCGGTGGTGTTTTCCGCCGATGAGGCGGAAAGCCGTGCCGCCAAGGGCGAGGCGGTGATCCTGGTGCGTATCGAGACCAGCCCCGAGGATATTCACGGCATGCATGCCGCGAAGGGCATCCTGACGACGCGCGGCGGCATGACCAGCCACGCCGCCGTGGTGGCGCGCGGCATGGGCCGGCCCTGCGTCGCGGGTGCCGGCGGCATCACGGTGGATTACGGCGCGCAGACCCTCTCGGCCGGCGGGCAGAGCGTGCGGGCGGGCGAGATCGTCACCCTGGACGGGGCGAGCGGGGAGGTTTTCATCGGGTCGGTCGCGATGATCGAACCGGCCATGTCGGGCGATTTCGCCACCCTGATGGGCTGGGCCGATGCCTGCCGGCGGCTGAAGGTGCGGGCCAATGCGGAAACCCCGCTGGATGCCGAGACGGCGCGCAAATTCGGCGCCGAGGGCATCGGGCTGTGCCGCACCGAGCATATGTTCTTCGACCCCGCCCGCATCGGCGCGGTGCGCCAGATGATCATGGCGAACGAGGAGCGCGGCCGGCGCGAGGCGCTGGCCCGGCTGCTGCCGTTCCAGCGGGAGGATTTCCGCAAGCTGTTCACCATCATGGCCGGGTTGCCGGTGACGATCCGCCTGCTCGACCCGCCGCTGCATGAATTCCTGCCGCATTCGACGGCGGAATTGCAGGAAACGGCAAGCGCGCTGGGCACCGATCTGGAAGCGATGGAGCGGCGCGCGGCGGAGCTGGCGGAGGCCAATCCCATGCTCGGCCATCGCGGCTGCCGGCTGGGCATCAGCTTCCCGGAAATCTACGAGATGCAGGCCCGCGCGATGTTCGAGGGCGCGATCGCGGTGGCCGCCGAAACCGGCAAGGCGCCGGTGCCGGAAATCATGATCCCGCTGGTCGGCATCGAACGCGAGCTGGAGATCACCCGCGCGCAAGTGGACAAGATCGCCGAGGCGGTGTTCGCGGAGGCCGGCCAGCGCATCGAATACAGCGTCGGCACGATGATCGAATTGCCGCGCGCCTGCATCATCGCCGATGCCATTGCCAGCCGCGCCGATTTCTTCAGCTTCGGCACCAATGACCTGACCCAGACGGTGTTCGGCCTGTCGCGCGACGATGCCGGCAAATTCCTGCCGCAGTACGTCGAAGGCGGGATTCTGGGCCGCGATCCGTTCGTCTCGCTCGATATCGAGGGGGTCGGGGCGATGGTGCGCATGGCCGCCGAAAAGGGGCGCGGCGTGAAATCCGCCCTCAAGCTCGGCATTTGCGGCGAGCATGGCGGCGATCCGGCCTCCATTGCGTTTTGCGAGCAGGTCGGGCTGGACTACGTTTCGTGCAGCCCCTATCGCGTGCCGGTGGCGCGGCTGGCCGCGGCCCAGGCGGCGCTGGGGGCGGGCGGCGACCGCACCGCCTGAACGACGGAGAAAAGGACGATGCGCATGCGCCAGCTGACACTGTGGATGGCCGTTGGCGGAATGCTGGGGGCCGGGATGACGCTGCGCGCGTCGCCCGCCCTGGCGCAGGTCAATCCGTTCCGTCAGGAAAGCGCGCAGCGCCTGTCGGATGCCGATTTCAAGGCGTTGAGCGAGGCGGCCAGTGCGCTGCTGGCGCGCCCCGACCTCAAGGCCGGCGACAAGCAGAGCTGGGCCAATCCCAAGACCGGCTCCTCCGGCACGATCATCGCCGAAGGCACCTTCCAGCATGGCAGCTTCGCCTGCCGGCGGTTGCGCTACGTCACGCTGGGCCGCGGCCAGCCGCCTGCGCGCACGGCGGTGCTGGGCTGGTGCGATACGCCGCAGGGGTGGAAGATCGCCTCGCCCTGACGGAAGAATGCCCACTTTAGCTTAACACTGCAGATTATTTTGCCGCTATTGCCGGAGCTTTTGAGCCCGCGAGCGTTTGCGACGAACTACTCATCATCAGGCGAATTATGTAGTCGCGATCGCGCGAGACTTCCTCCTCTTCGTAGTCAGCTTCAGTTGCTGCAGTGGTCAGCATTGCTGCCTTTTATGGCGTGATCCGTTTGCGCAAAAAACTTCAAAAACGTCGACAAGCGATACACAGATCCGGTGTATCTGATCGATGATGTCGCTTACTTCACCTATAGTGTAGCGGCGCCCCACCTCGGAGGCGGTCTCCCCGCCATGAGCAATCTGGTTCCTGTGGTTAACTATCTCATCGATCTTAAACAGATGCTGATGTGAGATAGGAAGTGGACCTGCGCCAAATACCTCAAGAATCATGTCTAAATGGGAGCGCCGGTAATGGTTTCCATCGGTTGGCGGCCTCACATTATTGGGGAGCGCAATCACTTTATCAGAAAAAGCGCTCTCAAATATGTTAAGACGAGCCCTCCATACGTTTTTTTGACCAGAATTTCTGACCGAATCGAATTCTGAATCAAGATATAGCGCAAGCAATGTCTTAGAAAGATCTTTCATCTTATGTTCGTGAGCATTGATACAATCGATACCGATCCTAACAACGCTATTCACGACATACTCATATGCAGCATAAATTTGAATAAATACGAGTCCGCGTGCTGTCGCGCCATTATCCCCATCAAGGTGACGTGTGGCCGAGAAAAATGACTTGGTAGCGTCGAATCTGACAACGATATCATTCCTTAAGGGCTTGAACATTCGGCCTGCCTAAGAACCGGTCGCGACAATACTCAATTCTACCCTCGACTCTTCGTCGGTCGTTCGTAGCGCCCGTAGTGTAGGAGCGAAGCGTATCTGTGTTCATCCAAGCGGATAGATTGTCGATAACTAGGCTTCCCCTCTCCCTAATCGCGAGCGCAGCTCCTACAACAACCCCCTCATAGAGATTAAGTGGGGTAGTCCCCTTTCGATGAGGGCGCTGTATTCCTTCCGGAAATGCGTGGACCAGCTGTGAAAATACATTACGAAATTCTGGCTCAAGGCGCTCGTATTCGAAGTATATATTGGATTCTTGCATATATTTGTTGAGAAAATCACCCACGCTATGTTCAAATAATTTATATTTCTCTAGAAATGCAAAGAACCGCAAAACACACTCTTCTGCTGTTCCGTCTATTCTCTGCTTCTCAGTTAGCCTTACAACCGTTCTAAAATCTTGAGTATCTCTCAATTCGTCCAATTTTTCGGCGAATGTTCCATGGAAGACCGCTGAGCGAATTTCTTGCGGGGTCAGGATGATACCCCCTGTATTTAGGCGCTCAAACAGATCAATCCGAACCACGGGACTGCTCTTGTCATTAAGGGTAACCACTCGCAAGGAGCGCGTTCGTATGTGCTGCTGAATATTTGAAGGAAGTTTATTAAAGGAGTACATATTGAACTCGGTAAGCTTCTTAAGACCTGTTAAGGTCAAACGGCCTTGTATATTAAGTCGATGCAGGAGCTCGTCGTTCGCCATAAACTTGGCAACAGTACATAAGCGCTGCAGACCATCGACGACTTCCCAAGTGTTATCGTCAGGATTGGTCGCCATGAACAGATTTGGGACTGGGATCCCCAGCAGCAGGGACTCGATCAGCTCGGAACAGCGGGCATCTCCCCATCGAAACTGACGCTGGTAAGCGGGCGCGACCAATATCTGACCTTCATCTAGCATAGTGATTAGCTGCTGAAGCTGAATATCAGACGTATCAAAATCGACCAATCGACGCTGATCGCTAAGTTGCAGCGTCAGGTCGGCCGCGCTGGTTAGAGCCATCCAGTGCTCCTTCGTTCCCATTGTCTTGGGTCGCGGAAAGTGGATCGCGAGCCATCCCCCCCCCCAGTGTCCCCTCCGAAGAGTATCCCTGATTGCTGCGCGCGGTCACGACGTAATTCATTTTGAAGGGCGCGGATGATTTGACGCCGTCCCCATCCGGTCGCATCCTGGAACGGTCATCAAGAGGGTCCGGCCCGATGCCGGCCCGAGGATGCGCCATACGGCGCGGCGTCGCAGCAGAGGCTTCCAGGGGACCGGGCCATGGCGCTTTCCCGCACCACGCGCGTTAATCTGCTGATCGGCACGGGACATTTCCTGTCGCATTTCTATGTGCTGTGCCTGCCGCCGATGTTCCTGATCTGGCAGCGCCAGTTCCATGTCACCTTCGCCCAGGTCGGGCTGTCGGTGGCGCTGCTGTCGGGCACCACGGCGCTGCTGCAAACCCCGGTCGGCTTCCTGGTCGATAAGCACGGCGCACGACGCTTCCTGATCGGCGGCGCCTTCCTGATGTCGGTCTCCATCGCGATGATGGGCTTTGCCACGCATTTCTGGCAGATCCTGGTCCTTGCCGTGCTGTCGGGCATCGGCAATTCGGTGATCCATCCCGCCGATTACGCGATCCTCGCCGGCTCCATCCAGCCCGACCGGATGGGCCGCGCCTTCGGGCTGCACACCTTCGCCGGCAATCTGGGCTTCGCCGCCGGCGCGCCGGGCATCGCCTTCCTGACGCTGGCGCTGGGCTGGCGAGAGGCGCTGTCGATCGTCGGCTTCACCGGCGTGCTGGCGGTCGGCGCGATCATCCTGCAAAGCCGCATCCTGGTCGAAGGCGTCGATCCGAAAAAGAAGAAGGCGCATAGCGGCGGCAGCGGGCGGGCATTGCTGCTCAGCCGGCCGATGCTGATGTTCTTCGTCTTCTACATGCTGGGCGCGATGGCCAGCGCCGGGGTGCAATCCTGGCTGATCACCGTGCTGCATACGGTCAAGGGGATGGATATCGCCACCGCCTCCGGCGCGCTGACCGCCTTCATGGTCGGCACCACGGGCGGCGTGCTGATCGGCGGCTGGGTCGCGGATGGCTGGAAGCAGCATCTGATGTCGCTGGTGGTCGGCATGACGCTGATCGCGGTGGCGCTGCTGCTGGCGGTCAA
The DNA here is from genome assembly GCA_028869595.1 of Rhodospirillales bacterium. GTDB lineage: Bacteria > Pseudomonadota > Alphaproteobacteria > Acetobacterales > Acetobacteraceae > JAGWRU01. The sequence continues at coordinate 10,522 of JAGWRU010000091.1, read as the reverse complement.
TCTGCTCAGCCTGCCGGTGGCGGCGACCATCGCGCTGATGATGGCCGCCGGCCTGACCATCGGCATCAGCCGCACCCCGCGCGACGTGATGCTGAAGGATACGGTGCCGGCCAGCGAGATGGGCAAGGTGTTCGGCTTCGTCTCCTCCGGCCTGCCGCTGGGCTCGGCGCTGACGCCGGTGCCATTCGGCTTCCTGATCGATCGCGGCCATCCGGAGTTGGTGCTGGCGCTGGTTGCCACCTTGCTGCTGGCCAGCCTGGTTTGCGCCATGGCGGCCCGCGCGAGTGCGCGCCGCCATGCCGCGATGCTGGCCGAGGCGGCGGATTAAATCACGAACCGCACCCCTTCCCGCGCCAGCCCGCCGCCGATCGCCACCGGCGTGCCGTCCGCCCGCCAGCACGCCGCGCCCAGCATCATGCCGTCCGGCTGAAAGGCGATCGCGTTCATGCCGCCGGCGACGCGCGGGCTGCTGACGACACGATGGCCGCGCGCCGCCAGATCGGCGCCGATGCGCGTGTAGAGCGCCGCCTCGATCTCCAGCACATCGCCTTGGGTGAAGATGCGCGGTGCCTCCACCGCTTCCTGCGGGGTCATGCCATGATCGATCAGGTTGATCAGCGCCTGTAGCGCCGAGGGGAAAATACGCAGCGCCCCGGGTAGGCCGAGTGCGAAGGCCATGCGCCCGTCGCGCAGCGCCATCATCGGCGCCATGGAGGTGAAGACCCGCTTGCCCGGCGCGATCGACAGCGCCTGGCCGGGATGAGGGTCGAAATTGAACATGTAGTTGTTGCAGATCAGCCCGGTGCCCGGCACCGCCACGCGCGCGCCGAACAGGCTGTTGATGGTATGCGTGCTGGCCACGACATTGCCCGCTGCATCGGCGACCGTGACATGCGTCGTATTGGCGCTTTCGCCCAAACCGGCGGGGGCGATGCCGGGGGCCCAGTCGCGCGCGCGCGCCATGTCGATCTCCGCCCGGCGGCGTTCGGCGAAATCGCGCGAGGTCAGCGTCGCGACCGGCACCGCCACGAAATCGGGATCGGCGGTGGCGACGCGGCGATCGGCGAAGGCGGCTTTCAGCACCTCGGCCAGCAGATGCACCGTATCGGGGGTGCCGAAGCCCATGGCGCGCAGATCATACCCTTCCAGCATGCCCAGCATCTGCGCGATATGCACGCCGGAGGATGCGGGCGGCGGCGGACCGATAATCTCGAAGCCGCGGTACTGCGTGTGGATCGGCGCGCGGTCCTTGCACGCATAGGCCGCGAGATCGGCCTGCCCGATCAGCCCGCCGGAGCGGGTCATGCAATCGGCCAGCGCCGCCCCGATCGCCCCGCCATAAAGCGCACCCGGCCCCGTCGCGGCGATCAGCCGCAGCGAGGCGGCGGCTTCCGGCTGACGCAGCCGCGTCCCGGCCGCGATCGGCGCGCCCTCGGGCAGGAAAAGCGCGGCAAGGGCGGGATCGCGCGCCAGATCGGCCGCCACGTCGCGCACGCAGGTTTGCAGATAGGGCGTCACGGTGAAACCGTGTTCGGCGAGTTGAATGGCCGGGCCCAGCACCTCGGCCAAGGGCATCGTGCCGAAACGCGCCAGCGCCGAACACCAGCCGGCCAGCGCGCCCGGCACCGCCACCGCAAGTGCGCCGCGATGATTCTGCCGCCCCTCGGTTTCCTGGTAATCGGGCAGGGTATCGGCGATGGTGCGGTACATATCCGCCCGCGCGGCGCCCGGCGCGGTGCTGAGCGCGTCGATCACATGATGCTGCCCATCGGTGGTGCGGATATGCGACAATCCGCCGCCCAGCACGCCGACCATCATCGGCTCCACCACCGTCAGGGCGAACAGCGTGGCGATGGCGGCGTCGATGGCATTGCCGCCGGCCAGCAGCATCTGCGCCCCGGCGGCGGAGGCGAGCGGGTGATTGCTCACCACCATCCCCTTGGCGCCGAGCGCCGGCTGTTTTTCGCAGGTGAAACCGAAACGCGCGAAGGTCGAATGGCTGGCGGGCACGGGCAGGCTCCTGAATGGGACAGCGATGTCATGGCGCCGCACGCGGCGGTGCGTCAATCGAGGGGGTAGCGGTTGGGTCTTAGTTTGAAGTCCGGCATCGGTTTCCCAGCAGCACGCATCCTGCCATGGTGAAGTCATGGTTCCGCACTCTGAAAGCCCTGCCTTGCGCCGCGTCATCCGCCGCGTCGCTATTCTCAACCTCACCTATTTCGGGGTGGAGTTCGCCGTAGCGTTCGCCATCGGTTCCGTCTCGCTCTTCGCCGACAGCATCGACTTCCTGGAGGATGCCTCGGTCAATCTGCTGATCCTGCTGGCGCTGGGCTGGGCGGCGCGGCGGCGGGCAAAACTCGGCATGGTGCTGGCCGGCATCCTGCTGGTGCCAGGGCTGGCCACGCTGTGGACAGCGCTCGCCAAATTCTCCACCCCGCACACGCCTGATCCGTTCGCCCTGTCGGCCACCGGCCTGGGCGCGCTGGCGGTCAACCTCTCCTGCGCGCTGATGCTGGCCCGCTTCCGCGACCATGCCGGCAGCCTGACGCGGGCGGCCTTCCTGTCGGCGCGCAACGATGTGCTGGCCAATCTCGCGATCATCGCCGCCGGGCTGGTGACGCTGGCCGCGCCGTCGATCTGGCCCGATCTGCTGGTCGGGCTGGGCATCGGCGCGATGAACCTCGATGCGGCGCGGGAGGTTTGGCAGGCGGCGCGGCGGGAGCATCGCGCGGGATAGGGCGGGAAAGGTCCGCGCGCCATCCTTAATCCCGTCAGCGATGGATCAGCGCCCGCTCCGCCAGCCATTCCCGCGCCGTCTCGCCGGCGCCGGAAGGCAGCGGCGCGGCGGGATCCTCGATCCAGGCGATGATGTCGTCGATCGGCACTTTCCGATCCAGGTCGCGCAGCAGCAAATGATAGCCATGCGGATAGAAGGCCAGCCGCGCGCCGGCCGGCAACGCCCGCCAGGTCGCCGCCATGGCGCGTTTCGGCACCAACTCGTCATGCCCGCCGTACAGGAACAGGGCCGGAGCGCGGAAATGCGCCGCCGCGCGCTGCGCGCTGCCCATCAGATCGACCAGCCCGTGGATCGCATCGACGCGGGTTTCCAGGAGGGTCAGCGGGTCTTCGGACAGGCGGATCAGCGCCTCGCGGTTATCGGATGCCACGCGATGCGCCCCGGCGCCGGACAGACGCAGCCCGGGCAACAGCCGATACGTCACCCACAGCGCCGCGCGGATCGCCCAGTTCATGTCCTGGCGTCCCCAGACCGCCGGCGCGACCAGCACGTAGCGCACATGCGCCGGCGCATCGGGTTCGGTGGCGAGCTTCATCAGCACCGCCCCGCCCATGCTCTCGCCCATCAGGATCAGCGGCAGATGCGGATAGCGCGCGGCCATCAGCGCGGCCATCTGGCGGGCATCGTCGACCAGCGCCTGGCTGCCCGGCCAGTAGCCGCGCCCCGGGGCGGCACCGAAGCCGCGCTGGTCCGGGGCATAGACGGCGATCCCGGCGGCGGCGAAATCCGGGGCCGGGTATTCCCAGGCATCGCGGCTGTCATTCATGCCGTGCAGCGCCAGCACGACGGCACGAAGCGGCGTGCCCGCGGGCGGCATCCAGCGGCGATAGGGCAGGCGCGCCCCGTCGGCCATCGTGAAGAACCCGTCGGTCATGGCGGGAGCCTGCACGGAAGGCCCGGGACTTGCCAGATGGGTCGTGCAGGCGGCCAGCAGCAGCGCCAGGATCACCGCCGGAACGATACGAATGGTTGAAAGCATGGGCCGCATCGCTATCATCCCGCCGCGCTGCCGACCAGCGCGCCCCTCTTAGATCCCTTAAGGACCACGCCATGCCGGACGGCAACGCGCCCATGCCCACCGAGATCCTGCACGTCAACGAGCGCACGATTGCCTGCGATGGCGGCGACGGCGCGCTCGGCCATCCGCGCGTCTTCCTGCGCATCGTCGGCAGCGAGGTGATGTGCCCGTATTGCTCGCGCCTTTATGTCCTCAACCCCGGCGCCGGGGATGATCACGGGCATTGACCGCCTCGGGCAAGGATCCGGCGGCCAAGACGCCCGATCACCTGATCCTGATCGACGGATCGGGCTTCATCTTCCGCGCCTTCCATGCCTTGCCGCCGATGACGCGCCCGGACGGCGTGCCGGTCAATGCGGTCTATGGCTTCAGCAACATGCTCTCGCGCCTGCTGAAGGATCAGGAGGGCAATGCGGTTGCGGTAATTTTCGATGCCGGCCGGGCGACGTTCCGCAACCGCATCTACCCGGAGTACAAGGCCCATCGCCCCCCCGCGCCGGAGGAGCTGGTGCCGCAATTCGCCCTGGTGCGCGAAGCGACCGAGGCGTTCGGCGTGCCGGCGATCGAGCTGGCGGATTGGGAGGCCGATGACCTGATCGCCTCCTACGCGGCGGCGATGGTGGCGGCGGGGGGACAGGCGACCATCGTCTCCTCCGACAAGGATCTGATGCAGTTGCTCCGCCCCGGCATCGCCATGCTGGACCCGATCCGCCAGAAACCCATCGGCGCGGCCGAGGTGATGGAGAAATTCGGCGTCCCGCCGGAAAAAATGGCCGATGCCCAGGCGCTGATGGGCGATTCCACCGATAACGTGCCGGGCGTGCCCGGCATCGGGCCGAAAACCGCAGCACAGCTGATCGGCGAATTCGGCGATCTGGAGGCGGTGCTGGCGGCAGCGCCGGGCATGAAACCCTCCAAGCGGCGGGACGTGCTGATCGAACATGCCGACAAGGCCCGCCTGTCGCTGCAACTGGTCACGCTGTGCCAGGACGTGCCGCTGCCCCGTCCGCTCGCCGATCTCGCCGCCTGCCCGCCCGACCCGGCGCGGCTGGGTGCGTTCCTGGCGGCACAGGGGTTTCGCAGCCTGATGAGCCGGCTCGGCCTGGACGGCCCCCCCCCGGCACCGGCCGCGCCTGCCGCCGTGCCCCTCGCCAGCGCTGCCGTCGCCACCACTGCCGTCCCGCCGGCGAAAACGCCCGCCGCCGGCCCGGATGCGCCGTTCGGCCCATACGAGACCGTCACCACCGAGGCGGCCCTGGCCCGCTACATCGCCGAGGCGGCGGCAGCGGGCATCGTCGCCGTGGATACCGAAACCGACGGGCTGGATGCGATGCGCGCCCGGCTGATCGGATTTTCTCTGGCCACCGCGCCGGGGCGGGCTTGTTACGTGCCGCTGGCCCATGCCGTGCTCGATCCGCAGCTCAAGCCGGAGCAGGCGATCGCGCTGCTGGGGCCGTTGCTGGCCGATCCCTGCGTGCTGAAAATCTTCCAGAACGCCAAATTCGACATGCTGGTGCTGACCCGCGCCGGGTTTCCCGCCATCGCGCCGATCGACGATTCGATGCTGATCTCCTACGCCCAGGAAGCCGGGATGCATGGGCACGGGCTGGACGAGCTGAGCCAGCTGCATCTGGGGCACACACCGATCCCCTATGACGCGGTGACCGGCAGCGGGCGCAACCGGATCAGCTTCGCCGAGGTCGCGCTCGAACAGGCCACCGCCTATGCGGCGGAGGATGCGGATATCGCGCTGCGGCTTTGGGCGCTGCTGCGCCCGCGCCTGCGCGAGGCCGGAGCGCTGGCATTGTACGAGCACGAGGAACGCGCCTTGGTGCCGGTGCTGCTGGCGATGGAGCAGGCCGGCATCGCCGTCGATGCGGCGGAATTGCGCGTCATCTCGGCCGATTTCGCCGCCCGCATGGAGGTGATGGAAGCCGAGGCGCATGCCCTGGCCGGCCATCCCTTCAACCTGTCCAGCCCGAAGCAGCTGGGCGAGGTGCTGTTCGACGAAATGAGCCTGCCCGGCGGCAAGCGGATGAAGACCGGCGCCTGGGGCACCGATGCCTCGGTGTTGCAGAGCCTCGCCGAGCAGGGCCACGATCTGCCGGCCAAGGTGCTGGAATGGCGCCAGCTCGCGAAGCTGAAATCGACCTATGCCGATGCGCTGGTCGAGCAGATCAATCCCGCGACCGGGCGGCTGCACACCAGCTTCGCGATGGCCATCGCCAGTACCGGGCGGCTTTCCTCCACTGATCCCAATCTGCAGAACATCCCGATCCGCACCGAGGAAGGCAGCCGCATCCGCCGCGCCTTTGTCGCCGCGCCCGGCCATGTGCTGCTGAGCGCGGATTATTCGCAGATCGAGCTGCGCCTGCTCGCCCATGTCGCCGATATCCCGGCGCTGCGGGAGAGTTTCCGCAACAACGAGGATATCCACGCCCGCACCGCGAGCGAGGTGTTCGGCATTCCCATGCAGGGGATGGACCCGATGACCCGCCGGCGCGCCAAGGCGATCAATTTCGGCATCATCTACGGCATCAGCGCCTTCGGCCTGGCGCGCCAGCTGGGCATCGGCCCGGGCGAGGCGCGCGGCTATATCGAGGCCTATTTCCGCCGCTACCCGGCGATCCTCGATTACATGGAGGCGCGCAAGGAGGAGGCGCGCAGCCAGGGTTTCGTGACCTCGCCCTTCGGACGGCGCTGCTTCGTGCCGGGGATCGCCGATCGCAACGGCGCGCGGCGGGCCTATGCCGAACGCCAGGCGATCAATGCGCCGCTGCAGGGCGGGGCGGCGGATATCATCAAGCGGGCCATGGTGGCGATGCCGGCGGCGATGGCGGGGCTGGGCGAGGCGGCGCGGCTGCTGTTGCAGGTGCATGACGAGCTGCTGTTCGAAGTCGCCGAAGAATCCGCCCCGGCCTTGGCCGCGATCGCCCGCACCACGATGGAGGGCGCGGCGCGGCTGGCCGTGCCGCTGGTGGTGGAAACCGGCACCGGGCGATCCTGGGCCGAGGCGCACTGATACCGCCCCCCGAGGGCGCCCGCGCGCCCTGGCGCGGCATCGGATTTCGTACACCATCGCGGATTCGTGATGACCAAAGCCCCGGATTGTCACGCGGCGCGTACGAAGCCGCGTCCCGCTTACGCAACGAACAGGCGAGCGGACCGGCAACCAGATACCATTTTGAAGGGAATATCGCCTAATTTATGATACTAATATCTTTTTCATAGTTCGTTATTATTTTTTCGGCACGCCGAATAGGCGCCATTGCCCAAAAACCCTAGCAATTTCCTCATGTGATTCTTTTTTGAGTCACAACGCACCTTAACTTTACAACCCGTGAAAGTTGCGATATCAAATTGCGACAGAAGGATTAGGCCATTCGGTTGATCGATGACGATCGGTGAATGTGCGTCAGATTTTCGTGAACCACGATGACGGCATAGGGACGTAGTCGGATGCAGGGGATGATCCGGTCGCGGATGCGGGGCTACGGCGTGGCGGGGCTGGGTGCTGCGGCTTTGTCGCTGGCATTGGCCGGCGCGGCCCAGGCGACGCCGCTGCAGATTGGCCAGTCGCTGGTCTCCGACGGCGTGACCTTCACTGTCACCGCCTGCTCCTTCGGCGGCACGGCTTGCGGATCGCAGGCGACATTCGTGTCCTCCGGCGGCTCGGCGCCCGGCATCACCATCTCCGGCACCTCCTCCTCGATCGTTTCCGATCCCGGCACCAGCCATGACCTCAGCGTCGAATTCTCGGCGTCGGGTTCGGGCATCAACGGCGTGTCGCTCGGCATCGCCGGTTCCAGCGTCGGCGCGTCCTCCTCGGCCTCCACCGGCGAGACGGTCTATGCCAGCGACGGCTCGACGTCGCTCGGCGCGCTGAACGTGAAGGTCGGCGGCACGACCTCGCAGACCATCGCTTTCGCCGCCCAGTCGCTGGTCTATCTGTCGAAGGACATCACCACCTTCGCCATCGGCACCGGCAACAGCGCGTCCGTCACCTCGGTGACGCAGACCCTGTCGATGGTGCCGGAACCGGCCAGCATCGGTCTTTTCTTCCTCGGCCTGCTGTCGCTGGCCGGGTTCCGTTCCACCGCGCTGCGGGACGCGCTGCGTTCCATGCGCCGACGAGTCGCCGCTTTCGGCTGACAACAGGGCGGCGCGCGAACGCCGCCTGTGCCGGATCGTCACGTTCTGAACACCTCCGGGGCAGCGCGGCCTTCCGGGAGGGTTAGAGTGCGGAGTAATCGCCCATGTCTTCGACCCTGACATTCGCCAACACGACGTTCGGCATTGCCAGTTTCTCGAACATCTCGGTCACCGAGACGGATGTGGGGACGGTGGGATCCTTCACCGCCTCGCCGATGGCCTTTGCGGCGCAGAACGTGCCGATCGTGGGCGTCAGCGCCTATCAGGGGCTGGAATGGCAGGGGTTTCAGGCCGGCGCCTATGCGCCCGGTTCCTCGACCACGCTGAATTTCAGCTTCGACGTGGCGAGCACCGACCCGACCCAAGGGCTGGGCCAGATGTTCGCCGCCTTCCAGCCCGATGCGCAGGCCGGCTCCGGCATCTCCATCAATGTGGTGGAGAAGGTCTATGACACGTCCGGCAATCTGGTGGGGGAGGAGAACCTCAATCTCGGCGACACGACCGGCACGCCGGGTAGCCAGCCGGGCGATCTGCCGATGTTCGCCGCCTATCAGAATCTGCATGTCGATGTGACCGTCACCGCCAGCGTCGCGGCGAATGCGCCGGCCGGCTCGCTGGATGATTTCTCGATCATCGATTTCGGCTTCAAGCCGACGCCGCTGACCCAGACCGCCTCGATCGGCGACAACGTGTTCATGGACACGGCCGGCACCGGCATCCAGACCGGCGTCAATGCCGGCCCGGGCGTGGCGGGCGTGACGGTCAATCTGCTCAGCGCCAACGGCTCCACCGTGCTGGCCACCACCACCACGGATGCCAATGGCGATTACAATTTCGCCAATCTGCTGCCCGGCACGTACGAGGTGCAGTTCGTCTCGCCGACCGGCTATGCGTTCTCGCCCGAAAACGCGAGTTCCAACCCCGATCTTTCCAGCAGCGCCAACCCCACCACCGGCATCACCGCGCCGATCACGGTGACGGCCGGCCAGCATATCGTCTCGGTCGATGCCGGGCTGGTGCCGACCGGCACGATCGGCAACACCGTCTATCTGGACAGCACCGATAGCGGCGTGCCCACCGGCATCGGCGTGGCCGGCGTGACCGTGGAATTGCTGAATGCGACCGGCACCACGGTGCTGGCCACCACGACGACCAACGCCCAGGGCCAGTACGAATTCACCCATCTGCCGCCCGGCACGTACGAGGTGCAGTTCGTGCCGCCGGCCGGCTACGTGATCGCCCCGGCCAATACCTCGGTCACGGTGCTGGATGCGCCGAACCCGACCACCGGTATCACCAATCCGCTGGCGCTGACCGGCGGGCAGAACATCACCAATGCCGATTGCGGCCTGTATCAGCCGGCCTCGATCGGCAACACCGTGTTCCTGGACAAGGCCGATACCGGCGCGCTGACCACCACCGGCGTGGCGGGCGTGACGGTGAAGCTGCTGAACGCCGCCGGCACCACGGTGCTGGCCACCACCACGACCGATGCCAACGGGCATTACACCTTCGCCAACCTCGCCCCCGGCACCTACGAGGTGCAGTTCGTGGAGCCGAGCGGCTACACCTTCTCCCCCGAGGGCGGCTCTTCGGCCAGCCTCGCCAACCCGACCACCGGGCTGACCACGCAGATCACCCTGACCTCCGGCGAGAATCTCACCACGGTCGATGCCGGGCTGGTGCCGCCCGCCCCGCCGCCGCCGGTAGCGCCGCAGCTCGTCGTCGACAAGATGCCCGGCTCGCTGGTGATCAACGCCAACGGGACCGAGACCTACACGATCGACGTTACCAATACCGGCACCACGGCGATCACCAAGCTGTCGCTGGTCGATAATATCGGCACCGCGAGCAAGCCGATCGACGTGACCCCGACCGCCGTTCTGAAGAACGGCTATAATGTCGGCGATACCAACCATGACGGCATCCTGAGCGCCGGGGAGACCTGGCAGTACACCGTGACCACCACGGTGTCCGGCAGCGGCGTGGTGACGGTGCCGAGCAGCGGCTCCTCGGGCTCCGGCTCCAATTGCGGCGGCGGATCGTGGGGCGGTTCCGGTTCCAACTGCTATGGCGGGTCGAGCGGCAACTCCTGGGGCGGGTCCGACTCCAACCAGGGCGGCTGGGGGTCGTCGGGCGGGTCCAATTGCTACTCCGGCGGGTCGTGGGGCGGTTCCGGCTCCAACTGCTATGGCGGGTCGAGCGGCAACTCCTGGGGCGGGTCTGATTCCAACCAGGGCGGCTGGGGGGCGTCGGGCGGGTCCAATTGCTACTCCGGCGGGTCGAGCTACGGTTCCGGCTCCAATTGCTACTCCGGCGGGTCGTGGGGCGGTTCCGGCTCGAACTGCTATGGCGGGTCGAGCGGCAGCTCCTGGGGCGGGTCCGACTCCAACCAGGGCGGCTGGGGGTCGTCGGGCGGGTCCAATTGCTACTCCGGCGGGTCGAGCTACGGTTCCGGCTCGAACTGCTATGGCGGGTCGAGCGGCAACTCCTGGGGCGGGTCCGACTCCAACCAGGGCGGCTGGGGGTCGTCGGGTGGCTCCAACTGCTACTCC
>JAGWRU010000090.1 GCA_028869595.1 Rhodospirillales bacterium | reverse complement strand
TCGATGTTGGCGTTCTTCAGGATGTCGAAGCCTTCGGCATAGGCCTGCATCAGCCCGTATTCGATGCCGTTATGCACCATCTTGACGAAATGCCCCGACCCGACCGGCCCGGCATGCAGATAGCCCTGCTCCACCCTGGGATCGCGGCCTTCGCGGCCCTTGGTGGCGGGGATCGCGCCACGCCCCGGCGCAAGTGCGGCGAAGATCGGATCGAGCGTTTCGACTGCCGCCTTCTCGCCGCCGATCATAAGGCAATAGCCGCGCTCCAGCCCCCAGACACCGCCCGAGGTGCCGGCATCGACGTAGCGGATGCCCTTCTTCGCCAGCACGCCGGCGCGGCGGACATCGTCCTTGTAGTACGTGTTGCCGCCATCGATGACGATATCGCCCTTGGCCAGCAGGCCGCCCAGCGTTTCGACCATGCCTTCGGTGATCTTGCCCGAAGGCAGCATCACCCAGACGGCGCGCGGGTGGCCAGTAAGCTTGCCCACCAGATCCTCCGGCGAGGAGGCAGGCATCGCCCCTTCCGCGCGCAAATCCTCCGCCGCCTTGGGGTTGGCGTCATAGGCGACGCAGGCATGGCCCGCGCGCTGCAAGCGCCGCACAATGTTGCTGCCCATGCGGCCAAGGCCGATCACGCCGATCTGCATAGCTGATTCCGTTTCGTTTCTACTTGCCGGATCATGCTTCCGGCAGCGCCCAGCGACCGATTTCGTAGCCGGGCACGTAATTGCGATTGGTCATGTCGGGATTGCGATTGACCAGCGGGCGCGCATACATCGGATGCTTGGTGCTGCGCACCTCGTGCTCGATCGTGTACAGCACTTTGCCGCTGGCGGGGTCGATCAGGTCCTGAAATCGATACTGGTGCTGATCACTTTCTTCGGAGATCAGGCCACGTTCGGCCAGACGCCGATGCGGGCCGGAGAAATCGACCAGGCTGATCTGCACGTGATGCCCGTCATAGGCGGCGCTGGCCTGCGGGCCGGGACGGTAGATCAGCTGGTTGCCGTCGCCGACCAGCGCCCAGGCGTACTCGCCGCGGCCATCGCGAGCGACGCCGGCCACCCCGCCCAGAATCTGGACGTAGAAATCGGCGATGGGCTGCAGCGGCGTGGCCTCGGGGATATCGAATTCGACATAGGGCATGCCGAGCCGGACCGGGCCGAAGCGCGCCGGGTCGGGGGCGTGGACGCGGATGCGGTTGCCCCAGGGGCAGATCGTTTCCACCGCGTCCTCGGTCTCGGTGAAGGCGAATTTCGTGCCTTCCAGGTGCCTGGCCACCGCGCCGAGGCGGCGCAGCAGTCCGGGGCGGTCGGGCATCACCAGCGCGGTGGTGCCGCGCACCACCTGCGGCGCGCGGGCGGGCAGGTGGAACTGGGCGCGGCCGATATTGACCCACATATTCTCGATCCCGGTCATCAGATAGGGATCGCGCGTCAGGCCGAGGCCGGAGATATAGAAGAGCGTGGCCAGGCGCTGATCCGGCACGGTGACGTTGACATGGCCGAGTTCGACGATGTTGCCGAGATCTTCCTGGGTCCGGTCGAAATGCGGGCCGGTGGCGGCGGGGCGCGACATGTCGCTGCGCGTCATTTCGTTCATGGCCGTCCTCCTGGAGTGTGGCTGCGCCGTCTGGCGAGGCGGCGATGCTAGCCCCGTGACGGGATCGGGTCCATGGGCGGGGGTGGCGATCCGGGTGGGGGTGGCACGGACGGATTTCGTGGTATGAGGCGGGCACCGGATGGGTGGCCGAGCGGTTGAAGGCAGCGGTCTTGAAAACCGCCGTGCGTGCGAGCGTACCGTGGGTTCGAATCCCACCCCATCCGCCATTTCAGTCCCTGAGTGGGCACTGAGTT
>JAGWRU010000089.1 GCA_028869595.1 Rhodospirillales bacterium | reverse complement strand
CTCGGAGGGATGGTTGATGCGCCGCCAGGCGATGTCGGTCACATGCAGCAGGCCGTCGACGCCGCCGAGATCGACGAAGGCACCGTAATCGGTGATGTTCTTCACCACGCCCGTCAGCACCTGGCCCTCGCGCAGCGAGGAGACCAGCTCGGAGCGGGCTTCGGCCCGGCTCTCCTCCATGACGGCGCGGCGCGAGACGACGATGTTGCCGCGCGCGCGATCCATCTTCAGGATCTGGAAGGGCTGGGGCGTACCCATGAGCGGGCCGACATCGCGCACCGGGCGGATATCGACCTGGCTGCCCGGCAGGAAGGCCACGGCGCCGCCGAGATCGACGGTGAAGCCGCCCTTGACGCGCCCATAGATCGTGCCGTTGACGCGGACCTGACCTTCGAAGGCCTTCTCCAGATTGGTCCAGGCCTCCTCGCGCCGCGCCTTCTCGCGCGAGAGCACGATGGAGCCGTCGCGATCCTCGTAGCGCTCGACATAAAGCTCGATCAGGTCGCCGGGCTTGATTTCCGGCGTCAGGCCGGGGGATGCGAATTCCTTGATCGCCACGCGGCCTTCGGATTTCAGGCCGACATCGACGATGACGAAATCATCGGTCAGGCGCAGCACGCGCCCGGTGACGACGGAGCCGTCGAAGCCGGTATCGCGGCCCAGCGTCTCGTCGAGCAGGGAAGCGAAATCCTCGCCACGGAAATGATCCTGCGGATCAGCCGGACGGGCGGAAGAAGATGCCATGATGCAGTTTGGTTCCGTAAGGGGGTCCGCAAGGACCAGCCCTGGGTTTGCGCCTTCCGGGGGAAGACGGCTTGTCCGCATCGGCGGACCAAGGGGTGGGATCGGTGCTGCCCTGTCCCGGCGGGTCGGCCGGGGGTGCGGGCAGCAGATCGCCGCCGGACGATCCGGCAGGCGGGGCACACATACGCCGCCCGCGCCGGGAGTCAACCGCCGCCATGCGATTTTACCCCTTCCCGGCCCGGCCGGACGCGCCGGAGGCGGGGAAACGGCGTGTCGAGGCGGGGGAATCTAGGCTGCGCCCAGCCTTGCCCGCACCGCCGCCAGGGCCGCCGCGAAGGCAGCCTCCGCATCCAGCGCGGTGGTGTCCAGCAGCACCGCATCCGCGGCCGGGCGCAACGGCGCCGCCGCGCGCGCCGCATCCGCCGCATCGCGCGCCGCCATGTCCGCCGTCACCGCCGCCAGATCGGCGGCCATGCCGCGCCCCGCCAGTTCCGCATGCCGGCGCCGCGCCCGTTCGGCCAGGCTGGCGGTGACGAACAGCTTGGCTTCGGCGGCGGGGAAGATCACCGTGCCGATATCGCGCCCATCCAGCACCGCGCCGCGCGCGGCGGCGAATTGGCGCTGAAAATCCAGCAGGGCGGCGCGCACCGCCGGGATCGCCGCCACCGCCGCCGCCGCCTGATCGGCGATCGGGCCGCGCAGATCGCCGCGCTCCAGATCGGCGGGCTGCAAGGCGCGCGCCGCCGCCTCGGCCGCGCAGGGATCGGCGGGATCGCCGCCGCCATCCAGCACACGCCGCCCGGTGGCGCGATAGAGCAGGCCGGTATCGAGATAAGGCAGCCCCAACGCCGCGGCCAGCCGCCGGGCGAGCGTGCCCTTGCCGGCCGCCGCCGGCCCGTCAATGGCAACGACCTTGCCGCGCGGCGCGGCCATGCTCATGCGCCGCGCGGCGCGATCGCCGCCCCCGCCGCGTTCATCGCCGCGACGAAGCCGGGGAAGCTGGTATCGATAAAGCCGGCATCATCGACCGCGACCGGGGCAGCGGTGGCAAGGCCGAGCACCAGCGCGCTCATGGCGATGCGGTGATCCATATGGGTCGCCACGGTGCCGCCGCCGGCCGGCGGCGCACCGGTGCCATGCACCAGCAGATCGTCGCCCTCGATCTCCACCTTCACGCCATTCGCCGTCAGCAGCGCCGCAGTTGCCGCCAGCCGGTCGCTTTCCTTGACCCGCAATTCCTTCAGCCCGCGCATCCGCGTGGTGCCGCGCGCGCAGGCAGCGGCCACCGCCAGAATCGGATATTCGTCGATCATGCTGGGCGCGCGGGAGGCCGGCACGTCGATCGCCCGCAATTCGCCGGCCGCGACATGCAGATCGGCAACCGGCTCGCCACCCTCGATCCGGGCATTCTCCAGCCGCAGATCGGCGCCCATCTCCTGCAGGCAGGCGAACAGGCCGCAACGCAGCGGATTGGTGCCGACCCCGGCCAGCACCAGGCGCGAGCCCGCGACCAGCAGCGCCGCGACCAGGGGAAACGCCGCCGAGGACGGATCGCCCGGCACCACCACATCGGCGGCCCGCAATTCCGGCTGCCCGCTCAGGGTGATGACGCGCCCGGCGCCGACGGTTGCCACCGCCACGCTGGCGCCGAAATGGCGCAGCATGTTCTCGGTATGATCGCGCGTCGCCTCCGGCTCCTCGATCACGCTCTGGCCCGGCGCGTTCAGCCCGGCCAGCAGCAGCGCCGATTTCACCTGCGCCGAGGGCACCGGCACGCGATAGGACAGGGCCAGCGCCTCGCGCGCGCCACGCACGCAAAGCGGCAGGCGACCGCCCTCGCGGGCCATGAATTCCGCGCCGATGGCGGAAAGCGGCTCGGTCACCCGCCGCATCGGGCGCGAACGCAGGCTGGCATCACCGGTCATCACCGCAAAAATCGGATGGCTGGCGAGAATCCCGCACAGCAGCCGCGCCGCGGTGCCGGAATTACCCATATCGAGCACGTCCGACGGCTCGGCGATGCCGCCGACGCCGCGCCCGGCGACGCGCCAGATACCCGCCTCCTCGGCCACTTCGGCGCCCAGGGCGCGCATCGCCGCGGCGGTGCGCAGCACATCCTCGCCGGTCAGCAGCCCGGTGATCCGCGTCTCCCCCACCGCCAGCGCGCCGAACATCAGGGCACGATGGCTGATCGACTTATCCCCCGGCACGGCGAAGGCGCCGGCGAGCGGGGCCTTGGGGCGCGCGGAAAGCAGGGGGGTCGCGGAGGCGGCGTGCATGGCGGGGTTCCGGCGGGGCTGGAATGAACGAGGCCGCGCTTAGCATGCGCGCGCGGCTTGGCCAACGCCCGGGCGCCGCGAAGGCGCCTTCGGCCCCGCCCGATGGCCGCCAAAACGTCGGCCGGGCGCTTTCTTATTTGACAGGCGGGCGTGGCGAGGGCACGTCCGCCCGCCTGTCTCCGGGCGATCCCCCGACGTCCGGCAGTTTTCATCGCGTCCGCGTGCCGCCCCGATCCGGGCGCATGCCCTGAAACGAGGCCGATCGATGGCGAAGGTTGAACTCGGCACCAAGCGGGTCTGCGTGGCATGCGCCACCCGCTTCTACGATCTCGGCAAAGTCCCGGCGGTGTGCCCGAAATGCGCCACCGAGCAGCCGGCGGAAGTGCCGCGTCCGCGCCGCGCCGGCGGCAACGTGGTCGAGGATAAGCGTCCGAAGAAGCCCGTCCCCGCCCCGGGGCTGGAGGATGCGGATCTGGAGATCGAAGCGGCGGAGGATGACGACGCCGACGAGGACGTGCTGGAAGACACCGAGGATCTGGAGGACGACGCCGAGGCGATCGCCCCCGATATCGCGGTCGAGCAGGATGGCGACGACACCGAACGCTAACCCCGCGCCGGCCCGGGCCGCCGCGCCCGGCAGGCTGAGTTCGGCCTAGCCGGGCGCCGCCAGCAACAGGCGGTTGGCCTGCGACAATGCCGCGAAGGTCGCTTTCCAGAGGGCGGCGAAATCCGCCGCCGCCACGCCCCGCTCGGCGGCACGTGCCGCGATCTCGGCGACGTTGCGGTTGCCGTCGATCAGCCGCAGCAGGATGCCCGCCTGGCGCGGCAGCACGAGCGGCAGGCGCAGCCCGTCCGCCACCACCGCTAAAGAGCCGTCCGGGGCGATATGCGCGGCGATCTCCGCCCCGCTGCCTTCGCGCGCCACCGGCACGGCATCGGGCGCAAGCGGATCGGCAAGCAGCGGCTGCGCCGTCTCGCGCACGCAATACAGGATATGGCTGGACAAATTCCCCGCCAGCGCCTCGGCCAGCGCCGCGCGGGCCAGCGGGTCGAGTTCCGCCAGGCGCGCGCGCAGCCTGGGATCGGGCAGCAGCGGCGTCGGATCGTAGCGCAGCGGCTCGATCCAGCTGGCGATGCGCAGCCCGGCCCCGGCCACCAGCGCCGCCAGATCGGGCACGGTATAGGCGCGGTCGCGCGGGTTCAGCAGCAGGTCGTACAGCCCGGCATCGCCGCCATTGATATGATCATCGAAATTGCCGTTGCGGCGCAGCCAGGCACTGTCCGGCAGATGGCGCATCACCCGCCGGGCGACATCCAGGCGCTTGGCCGGCGCCTCATCCTCGGGCGCCAGCAGGCGCAGCGCCTCCTGCACCATGTAGACCCCGGTGCGCCCATGCGGGGCATAGACCATCAGCCCGATCCCGCCTTCCGGCGCCAGGACCGAGGTCAGCGCCGCCAGCCCCGCCGCCGGATCGGGTAGATGATGCAGCACGCCGCAGCAATCGATGTAGTCGAAGGGTCCCAGCCCGCTTTGCGGCAGATCGAGCAGCGAGCGCCGCTCGAAGGTGATGTTAGTCAGACCGCGCGCCTCTGCCCGGGCGCGGGCGATCGCCTCCGACGCCGCCGAACGGTCGAGCCAGGTGACATGCCCGGCGCGGCCGGCGCTGGTCAGTTGCTGGGCCAGCATGATGGTTGCATCCCCGGTGCCGCCGCCGGCGATCAGGGCGCGGAGCGGCCGCGCGGCGGGGCGGGCGGCGCCGAACACCCAATGGTCGATCTCGCGCAGATGGCCGGGACTGCCGACGATCAGGCGGCGCGCCTCCTCGCGCGGCTCGCGCTTCGGATAGGGATAGGCCTCGTATTGCGCGGCCAGATGGGCATCGACGGGATCACGCGTTGCATCGCTCATGGCTGGCAGGCATAGACCCTGCGCATGAGCGAGACCAGAACCCGCGGTTATTGCGGCATCGGCGTGGAGGGCGTGTCCAAGCCCGCGAATGTCGGCGCGCTGCTGCGCACGGCGCATGCATTCGGCGCCGAATTCTGCTTCACCGTGGGGGCAGGCTATGATGCGCGCGGCGGCCGCGCCGCCGATACCGCCGCGACGCCCGCGCATGTGCCGCTGTGGCGCTTCGCCGATGCCGAGGCGCTTGCCCTGCCGCAGGGCTGCGCCCTGGTCGGCATCGAATTGCTGGACGAGGCGGCCGATCTGCCCAGCTTCCGCCATCCGCTGAGCGCGGCCTATGTGCTGGGGCCGGAACGCTCCGGCCTGTCGCCCGCACTGCTCGCGCGCTGCCGGCATGTGGTGCGCATCCCGACGCGCTTTGCCCTGAATCTGGCGGTGGCCGGGGCCTTGGTGCTGTACGACCGGCTGCTGCAGCATGGCCGCTTTGCCGAGCGTCCGGTCGGGGCTGGCGGGCCGCCCGCCGCAGCAACCGCGCCGCGCGCCGCCGGGTCGAGCCACGGCGCGCCCCGCTTTCGCCGCAACCGCCCGGACTGGCTGAAACCGGCATCGGAAGATTGACGCAAGGCGGACTT
>JAGWRU010000088.1 GCA_028869595.1 Rhodospirillales bacterium | reverse complement strand
TCTAGCGCGCCGCCCGGGTGGCTATGCCCGCATCAGCCCGGTCATCGGCGCCACCCCGCGCGCCTCGGGGAATGCCGCATCCAGCGCCGCCGCCGGCAGGCCGAGATGCGCGCCCAGCACCCCCTTTGCCAGCCCCGCAAGGTCGGCGGTGGGGGCGAGATCGCGGTTCTGAAACAGCTTGCCTGCCGCAAGTCCGGGCCAATCGGCGCGCACCTTGCCGCCGGCCACTGCCCCGCCCAGCAGGAAGGCGACGCTGGCCGTGCCGTGATCGGTGCCCTCGGTGCCGTTCTGGCGGGCGGTGCGGCCGAATTCGGTCATTACCAGCACCGCCGTCTGCCGCCAGGCCGGGCCAAGCCCGTCGCGCAGCGCGGCAAGCCCGGCATCGAGCGCCCGCAGCGTATCGGACAGGCGCCGCGCCTGGGCGACATGGGTGTCCCAGCCATCCAGCTCCAGCGCCGCGATGCGCGGCCCGTCGGCGGCGGCGAGCAGCCTTCCGGCAGTGCCGGCGAGCAGGGCGAAGCCCGATTGCGGCGCGACGTCCATGCCGTGTCCGGCCATGGTGTCATCGGCGAAGCGGGCGGCCCGGATCCCCTCGGCCAAAGCCGGGCCGATCACCGGATCGGGCGCGGCGAGGGCTGCGATGCGCGCCATCAACTCCGGCTGCGGCATGACCGGGCCGCGCGGGGCGAAGCTGCCGGCCCGGGCCGGCCCGCGCAGCAGCAGCGGCACTTCGACGCCGACCGCCAGCGCCAGCCCCTCCGGCCGGCCCGGCCCGGGGCTCAGCCCGGCAATGGCGCGGTTGAGCCAGCCGCTGGGCAGCAAATGGCTCGCCCCGCATTCCAGGTAATCCTGCGCCTCGAAATGGCTGCGCACCCGCCAGGCGCCGGCAATGGCGTGGCACACCAGAAGCTGGTTCTGCGCATACATTCCATGCAGGGCGACAAGCGAGGGATGCAGGCCGAAAAATCCGCCGAGATCGGCCATGCCGCCGGGCGTGCCGGGACCAGGCGGGGTCAGGCTGGCGCGCAGCCCGGCGAGCGCCGGGTCGCCATAAGGCGGCACCACCGCCAGCCCGTCCATCGCTCCGCGCAGGATCACCACCACCAGCCGCCGTTCCCCGGTTCCCGGGGCGACGGCAAGGGCGGCGCGATTGCCGGCACCAGTGGCGGCAATCGCCCCGGCCAGGCCCAGCAGCGCATCGCGGCGGGAAAGAGTGAGCATCAGCGCCTCTGGAATTCGGGGGAGGAGAGGAACAGCGCCAGCGCGTCGCGCCGCGAGCCGGCATGGGCGATCGCCGTGGCGGTGGCCGGGTGCAGCGCCGCGCCGAGCGTCGCGGTGGCGAATTCCGCCGGATCGTGATGGTGCAGCCGCCCGGCCACGCCGTAGCTCCAGCCGACGCGGCGCAGCATGGCCGCCGGTCCCGCCCAATCCGCCGCGCGATCGGGCCAGCCATTGGGCTGGGGCGCATCCCAGAGCGGCTGGCCGAGGCTTGCCAGCGCCCCCAGAATATAGGGCCGCGCCGGATCGATCGGCCCGGCGCCTGCGGCGCGCAGCGTGGCAAAGACGAAATCCTGCGGCGCGCGCAATTTGGTGCCGGGCCGCCAGGCTTCCGGCCGGGCGATCAGTGCGGCCGCCGCCGCGCCCAGATCGCCTTGCGTGCGGGCCAGCATCTCGGTCAGCGCCGCGACGGCCCCGGGTGGCGGGGCATCGGCGATGAAATGGACGGCGAGCTTGCGGGCCAGCGCCGCATGGGTTGCCGGATGATCGGCGAGGAAGCGCAAAGCCGCGACGCCGCCTGCCTCTCCGGCCGGGAAGCTGTGGCCCATCAGATGGCCGGGGCCCGGTTCATGGGCGAAGGGGCGGAACAGGAAGCCCGGCGGATCGGCGCGCAGATCGATCGACCAGCCGGTCAGGATACGGGCGAAATTCGTCACATCGGCCTGGGTGTAGCCCGATTGCGGCGTCACGGTGTGAAGTTCCAGGCATTCGCGGGCGAGGTTCTCGTTCAGGCCACGCCGCCCGCGCCGCCCGGCCCGGCTATCCGGGCCGACCGAGCCGGCATTGTTCAGATAGATCAGCATCGCCGGATGGCGCATCACCGCCAGCAGCATATCGGAAAACCGCCCCGTGACATGCGGGCGGATGGCCTCGGCGATGAAGGCCCCGGCCAGCGGGGTGACGCCGCCGGCCCGGCGGCTGACCGTGAAGTGATTGGCCCAGAACCAGACCAGACGCTCGCGGAACGGGGTATCGCTGAGCAATGCGATGCTCGCCGCCTGGGCGGCATCGGCGCGGAAGGTGGCGGCGACGCGGCCCTTGCCGGGGGCGGGCTTGTCACGCCGATCGGCGCGCAGCGCCTCCAGCCCGCGCGCGGCGGTGGGGGCGGGGCCGAATCGGGCCGGATCGGGCCAGGCGGGGGAGGCAAGCTGGGCGGCAAGCCAGGCGCGCGGATCGGCGGGGATGGGCTGGCCGGGGCGGGCACCCAGGCCGAATCGGGCGATGGCGGTGGCGGCTGCAAGGTCCATGGCGGCGATGATAGGGCGTGACCGGGTAACCGGATGTGACGAGTTGCTACAGCCGGATGCCGGGCCTGCCCGCCATGGAGGCGATGGCCGGATCGTCATCCCCCATGCCAATTCCGCGCTTGCAAAATCCCCGCGCCTGCCGCACATCACCGCCAGTTCTGACGCCGGCCCCATGGCCGGGACCTGATCGGGCGCACGGGGCAGGGGCCCTGTCGGCGCCCGTCATGGTATGGAGGCCCAGTATGTCCGCGATTTCGCTCGACAAGATCCGCAACATCGGCATCACCGCGCATATCGATGCCGGCAAGACCACGACGACCGAGCGTATCCTGTACTACACCGGCGTCTCCCATAAGATCGGTGAGGTGCATGACGGCAACACCACGACCGATTACATGGACCAGGAGCGCGAGCGCGGCATCACCATCACCTCCGCGGCCGTCACCTGCGAGTGGAAGCACCACCGCATCAATATCATCGACACGCCCGGCCACATCGACTTCAACATCGAGGTGAACCGCTCGCTGCGCGTGCTCG
>JAGWRU010000087.1 GCA_028869595.1 Rhodospirillales bacterium | reverse complement strand
AGGCGGGCAGCACCAATCTGGTCGATGTCGTGCAATACGCCGAGGAAGTGCGCGCCCGCGGTTTCGTCTTCATGGACACCCCCGGCTACGACCCGGTGGCGGCAACCGGGCAGGTGGCGGGCGGCGCCAATCTGGTCTGCTTCACCACCGGGCGCGGCAGCGTGTTCGGCTGCAAGCCCTCGCCCTCGATCAAGCTCGCCACCAACACGCCGATGTATCGGCGGATGGAAGACGACATGGATGTGAATTGCGGCACCATCCTGGATGGCGATGAGAGCGTCGCCGAATGCGGCCAGCGGATTTTCGAGCTGATGCTGCGCGTCGCCTCGGGTGAGAAGACCAAGAGCGAGCAATTCGATGTCGGCGCGGCGGAGTTCGCGCCCTGGGTGCTGGGCGCCACGATGTAAGTGGGGCGGGCGACCGCTGCGGCGGGGGCGGTCCCGGATCGCGGGGATGCCTTGACGCTTGAGCCGGCGTCGAGGAATATAGACCGGTCAAATCGACTAGTCTGAGGCACTCGCATGCGCGATATCCAGGCTTCCGACGCCAAGACGCATCTGCCGCAGATCCTCGACGCTGTGGAGCGGGGCGAAACCGTGCGCATCACCCGCCATGGCCGTGCGATTGCGCGCATCGTGCCGGAAAGCGATCGGCGTCAGGCGGAAATCCAAAAAGCGGTGGCGAATATCAAGGCGTTGCGCCTCCGGACCGGAAAAATCACCGTGGCCGAGCTGCTTTCGGCGCGCGATGAGGGCCGGCGCGACTGAGATGCCTTTCGTTCTCGACGCCTCCATTGCCGCCTGCTGGGCGTTCGACGACGAGGATCACCCCGTTGCCGCCCATGCGCTGGAACGTATCGGCGTCGACGAAGCCATGGCGCCGAGCCTCTGGTGGTTCGAACTGCGCAACACGCTGATCGTCAACGAGCGTCGGGGGCGGCTGAGCGAGGCCGATACCGCCCTGTTTCTGCAGGAATTGTCCCGCTTCGGCGTGATGCTCGACCGGGCACCGCAGGAGGCATCCGTTCTGGCGCTCGCGCGCCGGCATCGGCTGACGGTCTATGATGCGAGCTATCTCGAACTCGCAAAGCGGGAGGCGGTTCCGCTCGCCACCCTGGACCGCGCGCTCCGCGAGGCGGCAATCGCCCTGGGAGTCGGACTGATCGACGACGCCCGGCGCTGATCAGGCAGCCGCAGTCTTCCTGCGTTCGGGTGCTGGGGTGTCCGTCCGCGTCTCACCCCGCCGGCCAGCGTCGCAGATCATGGCCCAGGAATAATCCGACCGGCAGCAGATCGCGCCCGCCATGGCGCACCGATAATGGCGCCAGCCTCGTGACGCCGGCAAAGGCGCCCGCGACATCGGGCGGCAAGGTGCCGGGCGCTCCGGGCACCA
The DNA here is from genome assembly GCA_028869595.1 of Rhodospirillales bacterium. Classification (GTDB taxonomy): domain Bacteria; phylum Pseudomonadota; class Alphaproteobacteria; order Acetobacterales; family Acetobacteraceae; genus JAGWRU01. Next base: position 5,311 of record JAGWRU010000087.1, on the reverse strand, counting down.
GGATCAGCACATCCTTGCCGATCTGCCGCGCAGGCGGGGCGGCGATGGCGAATTGGCGGGCATCGTCGCTGAGGCAGAGCAGCTTCTGGCGCGGCTCCAGCGCGATGCCGATCTTGCCGCCGTCGCGCCAGCTGGTGGCGGCGAATACCGTATCGGGACGATCGAGCAGACCCCGCTTGGCGAGTTCGCGGCGCAGCGAAATCCAGTCGATCCCCTCCAGCACCGGATCATGGCGCGCGCCGGCGGCGACCAGCAGCGGGTGCAGCGCATCGGTCCGCACCGCGCCGATCACGAAGAATACGGCCGCGACGATGAAGATCGCGGTGCCGATCAGCGTGCGCCGGACATGCCCGTCCCGCGCCGCCATGCGCCGGGCGAGCCAATCGCCCAGCAGCGGGAACAGCATCAGATAGCCGGGGGCGGCCCAGTGGAACAGCACGCGCTGGCTGGACCAGGCGGCGATGACGAAGAAGGCGAGGATCGGCGGCGCGCCGAGGCAGAGCAGCAGGAAGCTCCGGTCATCGCGCGCGCCGCGCCGCAATGCGCCGATTGCCAGCACCATCATCGGCGCCCAGATCCAGGGCAGCACGAACAAAGCCTCCCCGCCCAGCACCGTGAAAGGGGCGATGGGGTGGAAATGCGCGGCCTCCGCGCGCGCCCCCTGAAAGGCGAAGGAGGCCCAGTGATGCGCCGCATTCCAGGCCACCACCGGGGCGAAGACGGCCAGCGCCAGCAGCCCCGCGACCCAGGGCCCGGGGCGGGCAAGCAAAGCGCGGCGGCGCGGTGCCAGGATCAGATAGGCCAGTGCGCCCAGCAGCGTCAGGGCGGCGGAGTATTTGGAAAACAGCGCGAGGCCGGCGCAGAGACCGGCGGTGATCCAGGCGCGTGAGACGCGGCCCGGATCGGCTGCGGCCAGCGCATGCGCCAGGGCGAGGGCGGCGGCGATCAGCGCGCAGTCGAGCGGCCCGTCCGGCAGCACCCAGCTGGCGGAGGTGACGCCGAAGACCGGCGATAGATTGAGTGCGAGCGCGGCATAGAACCCCGCGCGCCGCCCGCCATACCAGGTGCCGAGCCGCGCCATCAGGAAGGTGGACAGTGCGAAGACGGCGATAAAGGGCAGGCGCACCACGATCGGCGCCTCGCTGCCGGTCAGATGGGCGATACCGGCGGACATCCACCAGGAAGCCGGCGGGTGATCGAAATACCCCAGCCCGATCGCCCGCCCGGCCGTGACCATGTAGCTTTCATCGACGCCGAGGCCGATGCCGGCGGCGAAGCACAGGCGCAATGCGGTGCCGATCACGATCAGCGCCGCGACGGGGTGGCGGCGCAGCCACGACGCCCCCCCGTGCATGGCGGTCAAATCAGCCTGCGACGACGCGCTGGCTCTGCACGCCGAGACCTTCGACCGACAGCGTCATGGTCTGGCCGATCTTCAGGAACACCGGCTCCGGCTTGATGCCGAGGCCGACGCCCGGCGGGGTGCCGGTGGCGATCACGTCGCCCGGATGCAGGGTGATGAAGTGGCTGACATAGGAGACGATCTGGCGCACCCCGAAGATCATCGTCCTGGTCGAGCCGTTCTGCATCTTCTTGCCGTCGATTTCGCACCACAGCGACAGGTTCTGCGGATCGGCGATCTCGTCGCGGCTGACCATCCACGGCCCGGTCGGGCCGAACGTGTCGCAGCCCTTCCCCTTGTCCCAGGTGCCGCCGCGCTCGGCCTGATATTCGCGCTCGCTGACATCGTTGATCACGCAATAGCCGGCGACATGGTCCATCGCGTCATGCTCGGCGACATAGCGCGCCTTGGTGCCGATGACGATGCCGAGTTCGACCTCCCAGTCGAGCTTCTTCGACCCGCGCGGCATGATCACGTCATCGTTCGGGCCGGAAAACGCGCTGAGCGCCTTGAGGAAGACGATCGGCTCCTTGGGAATGGGCGAGCCGGTTTCGGCGGCGTGATCGGCATAGTTCAGCCCGATGCAGACGAAATTGATCGGCCGCGCCACGCAGGAGCCGAGGCGCGGATTGCCCGGCACCAGCGGCAGGCTTTCGGGGTCGAGCTTGCCCAGCATGCCGAGGGCGGCGGGGGACAACGCGAACCCGTCAATGTCCTTGACGATGGCGGCAAGGCAGCGAATGCCGCCCTTGGCATCGAGCATCGCCGGCTTCTCGGCACCCGGGGCACCGTAGCGGAGGAGTTTCATGGGCGTCGATCCTTACAAGAAGTTTTCTTCACTTGCGCCCTGGCAAACAGGGTTGGTGTCGCGGCTGTTTGCCAGGGCGTCCAATAAATCTCGTGGCGGCTACGTGTCGGGCCAGCAACTAAAGAGTCCACCCGCCATCGATGACGATCGCCTGGCCGGTGACGAATTGCGACTCATCGCTGCCGAGATAGACGGCAAGCGCTGCGATCTCCTCCGGCGTGCCGAGCCGGCCCATCGCCTGACGGGCAACGAAGATGGCGCGCGCCGCCTCGGTGGAGCCGGCATCGTTGGCATTGGCGGCGATGCGCTCGCCCAGGCTGGGCGTGTCGATCGTGCCGGGGCAGATGCAGTTGCAGCGCACGCCCTGCTTCACATAATCGGCGGCGATGGATTTGCTCAGCCCGATCACGGCGGCCTTGGTGGTGCCGTAGATGAAGCGGTTGGGCGCGCCCTTGATGCTGCCGGCGGCGGAGGACATGTTGATGATCGAGCCGCCCTTGGCCCCCAGCATGGCCGGCAGGAAGGCACGCGTCATGCGAAACATCGCCCGCACATTCAGCGCGAAGGCGAAATCCCATTCCTCCTCGGTTGCTTCCAGCAGCGTGCCTTGGTGCACGAAGCCGGCGCAGTTGAACAGGATATCGACGGTGCCGGCCTCCTCGGCGGCGCGCGCGATGGCGCCGGGGTCCAGCACGTCGAGCCGGGTGGTGCGGATATTGCCCCCGGCGATCTCCTTCAGTGCCGCCTCGTTCATGTCGGTGGCGATCACCTGTGCGCCTTCCGCTGCGAAGGCCAGCGCAGTCGCGCGCCCGATCCCCTGCGCGGCCGCGGTAATGAACGCGGTCTTGCCTGCAAGCCTGCCGGTCATAGACATGTCCTTCAGTGATTGTTCCGCGATTCGCCGCGGGTCTCGATGATGTTGAGATACAGCGTCGCCGGCTCCAGGCAGGCGCCGGTGCCCATCTGCCCGACCATGGAGCGCGAGATTTCCTCCCACGGCGTCATGTTCAGCAGATCGGGTTTGACCCAGGCAGCGCGGCGCGCGGCAAGCTCGCCATCGGGCAGCAGCACGTCGACTTTGCGGGTGTTCAGATCGATGCGGATGCGATCACCGGTTTTCAGCAGCGCGAGTCCGCCGCCGACCACCGCCTCGGGCGAGACGTTGAGGATCGAGGGCGAGCCAGAGGTGCCCGATTGCCGCCCGTCGCCCATGGTCGGCAGGGCATCGATGCCGCGCTTCAGCAGGGCGGCCGGCGGCTGCATGTTCACCACCTCCGCTGCACCCGGATAGCCGACCGGGCCGCAATTGCGGATGATCAGCACGGATTGGTCCTCGACGCCCAGATCGGGGTCTTCGATGCGGGCGTGGTAATCCTCCGGCCCTTCGAAGACGATGGCCTTGCCTTCGAACACGTTGGGATGCGCGGGGTTGGACAGGAAGCGCTCGCGGAAGGCCTTGTCGATGACGCTGGTCTTCATCACCGCGCTGTCGAACAGATTGCCGCTCATGACGACGTAGCCTGCGGATTCGCGCAGCGGATTGGCATAGGCGCGGATCACGTCGCGATCGGGTTCGGGCACATCGGCCAGGTCTTCCGCCAATGTCCGCCCGGTGACGGTGCGCACATCGGCGTTCAGTTTGCCGGCGTCGAGCAATTCCTTCATCACCGCAGGCACGCCGCCGGCACGGTGGAATTTCTCGCCGAGATAACGCCCGGCCGGCTGGCAATCGACCAGCAGGGGAATATCGGGACCCAGGCGCTGCCAATCCTCGAGCGAATGATCGACGCCCATATGCCGCGCGATCGCCACCATATGGATCGGGCAGTTCGACGATGCGCCGAGGGCGGCGGCGGCCACCACCGCATTCTCGAACGCCGCCTTGGTCATGATGTCGGAGGGGCGGAGGTTTTCGTGCACCATGGTGACGATGCGCTTGCCGGTCTCATAGGCCATCCAGCCGCGCTCGCGATAGGGTGCGGGGATCGCGGCGCAGCCGGGCAGGGACATGCCCAGCGCCTCGGCCAGCGAATTCATCGAGGTCGCGGTGCCCATCGTGTTGCAATGGCCGACCGAGGGGGCGGAGCTTGCGACCATGCGCATGAACTCCTCGTAGGTGATCTTGCCCTCGGCGTAGAGCTTGCGGCCTTCCCAGACGATGGTGCCGGAGCCGGACAGCTTGCCCTGCCACCAGCCATCCAGCATCGGCCCGCCCGACAGCACGATGGCCGGGATGTTGACGGTGGCGGCGGCCATCAGGCAGGCCGGCGTGGTCTTGTCGCAGCCGGTGGTCAGCACCACCCCGTCCAGCGGATAGCCGTGCAGGATCTCCACCAGACCGAGATAGGCGAGGTTGCGATCCAGTGCGGCGGTGGGCCGCTTGCCGGTTTCCTGGATCGGGTGGACGGGGAATTCCAGCGGAATGCCGCCGGCATCGCGGATGCCGTCGCGGATGCGGGTGGCGAGATCGAGATGATGGCGGTTGCAGGGGGATAGATCGGAACCGGTCTGGGCGATGCCGATGATGGGCTTGCCGCCGCGCAGCTCCTCCGGCGTGATGCCGTAATTCATGTAGCGTTCGAGATAGAGCGCGGTCATCGCCGGGTCGGACGGTTCGTCGAACCAGCGGCGCGAGCGCAGGCGCTGTGGATCGGAGCTGCTGTGATCGGTCATGATCGTTCCTCCCGGGGCGGTTAGCGGGCGCAGACTGTGCGCCGATCGGGGCAGGGTCAAGCGGCTGGCCGGACGGCAGTGCGCCGGGTGGCGTGAAGGGTTTTACATGATTTTCAGGGTGCTGATTCCGCGTGTAAATTCACCAACGCCTTTCATCCCGAGTCGCCGGATTGCGCGGTGACTTCGCAGACGCAGCATCCTAGATGCAGGCATCGGCTCTGACGCGGACCGTTGCAAAAGGAGATCTGCATGACCAACCCGACCTATGCCCCCGACGGACTTTCCGGAGGGATTCCCGGCCCGATGGGACGCCGGTCGTCTTATCAGGCCATCACCGACCAGGTGTCGGCACTGATCGCCGGCAAGCAGGGCACCTGGGATGCGATCAGTGCCGAGGCGGTGGCACGGATGCGGCTGCAGAACCGGTT
>JAGWRU010000086.1 GCA_028869595.1 Rhodospirillales bacterium | reverse complement strand
GCTGCTGGCCGCCCTGCCCGGCGCGATCGACCTGGTCGGGCGGCTGAGCCTGCCGCAAGCCGCCGCCTGCCTGAGCCGGGCGCGCCTGTTCGTGGGCAATGATTCGGGGCTGATGCACCTGGCGGCGGCGGCCGGGACGCCGACGCTCGGCCTGTTCGGACCGACCAATGCGGCGGAATACGCGCCATCGGGGCGATTGGCGGCGGCGGTGGTGGCGCGCGGCGCCGGCGGCGCGCCGGCGCGGATGCGCGACCTGGCGGTGGCGCAGGTGGAAGCGGCGGCGCGGGCCTTGCTGGCCCAGGATGGCGATGCGCCCGCCGCCGTCCGCCCCGGCGCCGGACCGATCGCCGGCCTGGGATGAGACGCCTGGGATGAGACGCCTGGGATGAGATGGCTGGGATGAGATGGCTGGGCTGCGATGGGCGAGCGTCGCCGCTTTTTTCATCCGTATCTGAAATACAAAATTACGTATCTGTTGACAAACCGCCCCGCCGCGCCTGCAATGGCTTTGCCGCGAGGAGGCGTGCCTTGCCCGACGGAACCGAAATCCCCCGCCTGAACGTCGCCCGCCTGTCGGAGCCGACGACGCTGCGCCGCCAGGCCTGCGAGGCGATCAAGCGCGCCATCACGGAAATGGATATTTACGGCCGGCCCGGCGAAATCCGCCTGGATGAGCGCCAGCTATCGGAAGATCTCGGCGTCAGCCGCACGCCGATCCGCGAGGCCATGACGGTGCTGGAACAGGAAGGCTTCGTCCGCTCCGTGCCGCGCCGGGGCATCTATGTGGTGCGCAAGACCAAGCGCGAAATCGTCGAGATGATCACCGTCTGGGCGGCGATCGAAAGCATGGCCGCGCGGCTTGCCTGCGCCCGCGCCGGCGATCCGGACATCGCCCGGCTGCGCGCCCTGTTCGGCGAGTTCGATCCCGATCCCTCCGATCGGATCTCGGCCTATTCGCAGGCCAACATGGCGTTCCACAAGATGCTGATCGAGCTGGGCGGCTGCACGCTGATGACCGAGCTGACGGAAAACCTGTTCATCCATATGCGCGCCATCCGCGACATCACGATCCGCCAGGACCATCGCGCGCGGCGCTCCATCGCCGATCACATGCACATCATCGAGGCGCTGGAGCGGCGCGATGCCGACCGTGCCGCCAGACTGGTGCGCGAGCACACGCTGGGGCTTGCCGCCCATGTCGAGAAATACGGCGATCACCTGCACGACGTGCCGCACACCGCCCCTGCCAGGGGGCAGCGCCGCGCCGGCTGAGCCGCGCCGAACGCCCCACCTGATTACCGGAAGCCCAAGGGAAGGAAACCGCCGATGACCACGCCGATGCCCGCCACGGGAAGCACCGCCGATGACACGCTGGCCCGCAAAAGCCGCGACGCCAATATCGTCTCGGGCGGCCATCTGGTTGCCCGCGCGCTGAAGAATGAAGGGGTGGACACGATCTTCACCCTGTGCGGCGGCCATATCATCGATATCTACGATGGCTGCGTCGATGAAGGCATCCGCATCATCGATGTCCGCCATGAACAGGTCGCAGCCCACGCCGCCGACGGCTATGCCCGCCAGACCGGCAAGCTGGGCTGCGTCGTCACCACCGCCGGGCCGGGCTGCATGAATGCCGTCACCGGCATCGCCACCGCGTTTCGCTCCGAAAGCCCGGTGCTGCATATCGGCGGGCAGGGCGCGACCAGCCAGCACATGATGGGCTCGCTGCAGGATCTGCCGCATGTCGACATCATGCGCCCGATCACCAAATTCTCCGCCTCGGTGCGCAATACCGAGCGGGTGGCCGACATGATCTCGATGGCCGCGCGGGAATGCTTCGCCGGCGCCCCTGGTCCTGCCTATCTGGAAATTCCCCGCGACGTGCTGGATCGGGAGATCGAGGCGAGCCGCGCGATCATCCCGGCGGCCGGCAAATACCGCGCCTCGCTGCAGGCGCTGGGCGATCCGGCCGATATCGAGAAACTCGCCGATATCCTGGTCCATGCCGAACGCCCGGTGATCCTGCTCGGCTCGCAGGTCTATACCGCGCGCGGCCACGAGGCGGCGCTCGATCTGGTGCGCGCGCTGGATATTCCGGCCTATTTCAACGGCGCCGGGCGCGGCCTGCTGCCGCCGGGCGATCCGCATCATTTCGACCGCACCCGGCGCGAGGGCTTCGACAAGGCCGATGTCATCGTCATCGTCGGCACGCCCTTCGATTTTCGCATGGGCTATGGCCGCCGCCTGGGCCAGAACGCGACCGTCGTGCAGATCGACATGGATTACCGCACGGTCGGCAAGAATCGCGACATCGCGCTGGGGCTGGTGGGCCATCCCGGCACGATTCTGGGCGCGGTGCGCGATGCCGCTTCCGGCCGACTGAAGGGCGATATCGCGCAGAAGCGCCGCGAATGGATGGCCGCGCTGCGCGCCAGCGAGACGCGCGCGACGGAAAAGCTGATGCCGCTTTTCACCTCCGACGCGACGCCGATCCATCCCTATCGCGTGGCCTGGGAGATCAATGAGTTCCTCACCGAGGACACGATCTATATCGGTGATGGCGGCGATGTGGTGACGATCTCCGCCCAGGCGGTGCGTCCGCGCCGGCCGGGACATTGGATGGACCCGGGCGCGCTCGGCTCGCTCGGCGTCGGCACCGGCTTCGCGCTTGCCGCCAAGCTCGCCCATCCGCAGAAGGAAGTCCTCTGCTATTACGGCGACGGCTCCTTCGGCATGACCGCCTTCGACATGGAGACCGCCAATCGCTTCGGCGCGCCCTATCTGGCGGTGATCGGCAATAATTCCGCGATGAACCAGATCCGTTATGGCCAGTTGGCCAAATACGGCGAGCAGCGCGGCAATGTCGGCAATTTGCTGGGCGATGTGCCGTTCGGAAAATTCGCCGAAATGCTGGGCGGCTATGGCGAGGAAGTGCGCGATCCGACGATGATCGCCGCCGCCCTGCAACGCGGCCGCGAGGCGGTTGCCACCAGCGGCAAATGCGCGGTGATCAATATCTGGGTCGACCCGCGCGAATACGCGCCGGGCACCAAAGCCCAGACGATGTACAAGTAAGGAGCATGGCAATGGGCAAGGCACTGGACGGCGTCCGCATCCTCGATTTCACCCATGTGCAGTCGGGGCCGACCTGCACGCAGCTTCTCGCCTGGCTGGGCGCGGATGTGATCAAGGTGGAGCGCCCCGGCGTGGGTGATATCACGCGCGGGCAGCTGCGCGACATCCCCGATGCGGACAGCCTCTATTTCACCATGCTGAACCACAACAAGCGCTCGATCACCATCGACAGCAAGCATCCCGAGGGCAAGAAGCTGCTCGAGGCGCTGATCCGGAAATGCGACGTGATGGTGGAGAATTTCGCCCCCGGCGCGCTCGATCGCATGGGGCTGGGCTGGGAGCATGTGCAGAAACTCAATCCGCGCATGATCATGGCCTCGGTCAAGGGCTTCGGCCCCGGCCCGTTCGAGGAATGCAAGGTCTACGAGAACATCGCCCAATGCGCCGGTGGTGCGGCCTCGACCACCGGCTTCGATGACGGCCCGCCGCTGGTGACCGGCGCGCAGATCGGCGATTCCGGCACCGGCCTGCATCTGGCGTTCGGCATTCTCGCGGCCCTCTATCAGCGCACCGTGACCGGGCGCGGGCAGAAGGTGCTGGCGGCGATGCAGGACGGAGTGCTGAACTTGTGCCGCGTGAAGCTGCGCGACCAGCAGCGTCTGGCGCGCACCGGAGTC
>JAGWRU010000085.1 GCA_028869595.1 Rhodospirillales bacterium | reverse complement strand
CGCGGTCGCCATGACCGGCGGGCAGCCCGCCGAGGGCGGCTTCGACGTGCCGACGATCGCCGCCCAGATCGCCGCCGAAGGCGTGCGGCGCATCGCCGTGGTCGCCGACGAGGCCGCCCGCCTGCCGCCCTCGGCCAAGCTGCCGCCCGGCACGACGCGCCACACCCGCGCGGAGATGGACGCGGTGCAGCGCGATCTGCGCCAGTACCCCGGCGTTTCCGTGCTGATCTACGATCAGATCTGCGCCACCGAAAAGCGCCGCCTGCGCAAGCGCGGCAAGCGCGCCGAAGCCAGCCGCAGCGTGGTGATCAATGCGGATGTCTGCGAGAATTGCGGCGATTGCTCCACCCAGTCGCGCTGCATCGCGATCGAGCCGGTGGCCACGGCGCTGGGCCGCAAGCGGCGGATCAATCCCACCGCCTGCAATGTCGATCTCTCCTGCCTGAAAGGCTTCTGCCCGAGTTTCGTCACCATCGCCGGGGCGCCGCGCGCGCCGGAGGCCGATCCGCGCTGGCAGGCGCGCGAGGCAGCGCTCGCCGCCGCGCTCGCCGAGCCGGTGCGGCGCACCCGTCCCGGCCCCTGGCGGGCATTGTTCGCGGGGATCGGCGGCGGCGGCATCGTCACCACCGGGGCGATCGTCGCGATGGCCGCGCATCTCGACGGCAACCATGTCTCGACGCTCGATTTCACCGGGCTGGCGCAGAAGAATGGCGCCGTCGTCTCCCATGTCCAGATCGGCGCCGGCGATGCGCTGGATGTGGTGCGCATTCCGCGCGGCGAGGCGGGGGTGATGTTCGCCGCCGATCTCGCGGTGGCCGCCGGGGCGAATGTGCTGGAACGCTGCGCCACGGATTGCCTGGTGCTGGGCAATCTCGACCTCGCCGTCACCGCCGCCTTCCGCCAGGATCGCGATCTGGCCATCGATGCCGGGCTGCATCGCCGCCTGATCGCGCGGCGTACCGATGGCGCGGCATCGTCCTATCTGCATGCGGTGCGGCTGGCCGAACGCCTGTTCGGCAATGCCCAGGCGATGAACACGCTGCTGCTGGGTATTGCCTGGCAGCAAGGTGCGGTGCCGGTGTCGCAGGCGGCGCTGGAGCAGGCGATCACCCTGAACGGCGTGGCCGTTGCGACCAATCTGCGCGCCTTTCTGTGGGGCCGCATCCTGGCCGCCCAGCCCGCGCTGGCCGGCGAAATCCTGGCCGGCGAAACCGCGACCGAGGATGCCCCGCCCAGCCTCGCCGCGCGGATCGAAACCCGCACCGTCGCCCTCACCGCGTATCAGAACGCGGCCTATGCGGGAGAATATCGCCGCCTGGTGGATAGCGTTGCCGCGCGCGAGGCGGAAATTGCCGGCGCCGCCGGGGCGCTGACCGAGGCGGTGGCCGACAGCCTGTATCGGGTGATGGCCTATAAGGACGAGTACGAGGTCGCGCGCCTGCACGCGGCGGCGACCTATGGCGCCGATCCGGTCTTCCATCTCTCGCCGCCCTTGCCGCTGGGGCGCGATCCGGCAACCGGGCGGCGGCGCAAGATCGCCATTCCGGGCCGCTTCGCCCTGCCGCTGTTCCGCCTGTTGCGACATGGCAAAATGCTGCGCGGCTCGGCGCTCGATCCGTTCGGCTATCAGGCGGAACGCCGGGCGGAACGCGCCGCGATCGCGGCCTATCGCGACGATGTGGCGGCGATCCTGGCCAGCCTGACACCGGCGAACCTGACGGTGGCAACGGAACTGGCCGCCCTGGCGCAATCGGTGCGCGGCTTCGGCCCGGTCAAGGCCCAGGCGGCGGAAGCGGCGGCGCAGACACGGGCAAAGCTGCGCGCGGCACTGGCAGAGGCGGGAAGGACGATGGTGCAGGCGGCGGAGTAGACTACCCCGCCACCCAATCCAGCGACCGCGCCACGGCCTGTTTCCAGCGCGCCCGCAGCGCCGCGCGCCGCTCCGGCGCCATGGCGGGGGTGAAGCACGCCCCCATCTCCTGCGCCGCCGCCACCGCCGCCGGCCCGTCCCATAGACCGACGCCGATGCCGGCGGCGATCGCCGCGCCCAGCGCCGTCGTCTCGATCACCCTGGGCCGCGTCACCGGCACGCCCAGCAGATCGGCCTGGAACTGCATCAGCAGGGAATTCGCCGCCATCCCGCCATCGACGCGCAGGGCGGCGATCGGCGCGGCGCCGTCGGCGGCCATCGCATCAACCACATCGGCGACCTGATGCGCACTCGCCTCCAACGCGGCGCGGGCAATATGGCCGGCGCCGGAATGCCCGCTCAAACCGACGATCACGCCGCGCGCATCGGCCCGCCAATAGGGCGCGAACAGCCCGGCAAAGGCCGGCACGATATAGACATCGCCATTATCGGGCACCGAGGCGGCCAGCGTCTCGATCGCTGCACTGCTTTCGATCAGGCCCAGCCGATCGCGCAGCCACTGCACCAGCGCGCCCGCGACCGCGATCGAACCTTCCAGCGCATAGCAGGGGGTTTCGCCGATCTGATAGCCCATGGTGGTAAGCAGCCCATGGCCGGAAGCGACCGGCCGATCGCCGGTATGCATCAGCAGAAAGCAGCCCGTGCCGTAGGTATTCTTGGCCTCGCCCGGCGCGATGCAGCCCTGGCCGAGCAGCGCGGCATGCTGGTCGCCCAGCACACCGGCCACCGGCACCCCGCCCCAGTCCCGCGCCGCGCCGAAATCGCCCGAGGAGGGCAGGATCGTGCCAAGCAGCGCAGCCGGCACGCCGAACGCATCGAGCAGCGCAGGATCCCAGTGCCGGCCGGCGAGGTTCATCAACTGCGTGCGCCCGGCATTGGTGACATCGGTCGCGTGCCGCCCGGTCAGCTTCCACAGCAGCCAGCTATCCATGGTGCCGAACGCCAGTTCCCCGGACTGCGCCCGGGCGCGCGCATCGGCGATATGATCGAGCAGCCAGACCAGCTTCAGCGCGCTGAAATAGGTCGCCAGCGGCAGGCCGGTGGCGGCACGAAACCGGTCCTGCCCGCCTGCGCCGCCCTGGGCCATCGCCGCCACCAGCGGCGCGGTGCGGGTATCCTGCCAGACCAGGGCATGGTGCAGCGGCCGACCCGTCGCGCGATCCCAGAGCAAGGTCGTCTCGCGCTGATTGGTGATGCCGATGGCGGCCAGATCGGCGGTGCCTAATCCTGCTGCCGCCAGCGCCTCGCGCATCACGGTCTGCGTGTTCGCCCAGATCTCCTCGGCATCGTGTTCGACCAGACCGGGGGCGGGGCAGATCTGGCGATGCTCGCGCCGTGCCTCGGCCACCGGCAATCCGGCGCGATCGAAAACGATGAAGCGCGTGCTGGTGGTTCCCTGATCGATCGCTCCGACGTGCTGGCGCATGGACATCCTCTCTCCCCGCGCAGAAGCCTACTTGCCATCGTCCGGCGCGCCTAGCATCGTATCGGTCGCACAAACATGCAGGTTCGGACATGGCGGATCGGTTTGCCGGGCGCACGGCCATCGTCACCGGCGGGGTTTCCGGCATCGGCGCGGGGATCGCGGCACGGCTGGCCCGCGAAGGCGCGCGCATCGCGCTGTGGGACCGCGACGCGCGCGGATTGGCCGAGGCTGCCGCCGCCCTTCCCGGTGGCATCGGCGTGCAGGTCGATGTCACCGATGCCGAGGCCGTCGCGCGCGCCATGGCCGAGACGCTGGCCGCTTTCGGCAAACTCGACATCCTGGTTGCCTCGGCCGGCATCACCGGGCCGAACGCGCCGGTTGCGGAGTACCCGCTCGATGCCTGGAAGCAGGTCATCGACATCAATCTGAACGGCGTCTTCTACTGCAACCGCGCCGCCGTCGGGCCGATGACCGCCAATGGCTATGGGCGGATCGTCAACATCGCCTCGATCGCCGGCAAGGAGGGCAATCCCAATGCCGCCGCCTATTCGGCCTCGAAGGCGGCGGTGATCGGGCTGACCAAATCGCTCGGCAAGGAACTCGCCACCGCCAGCATCACGGTGAACTGCGTCACCCCGGCCGCCGTGCGCACGCCGCTGTTTGCCCAGATGGAACCGCGCTTCATCGATTTCATGCTGTCGAAAATTCCCATGGGCCGTTTCGGCGAGATCGAGGAGATCGCCGCCATGGTCTGCTTCCTGGCCAGCGAGGAGTGCAGCTTCTCGACCGGCGCCGCCTTCGATGTTTCGGGCGGGCGTGCAACGTACTGAAGGAACCCGCCGATGGATGCCGATGATCTGGGCTTCATGCCCGCGACCACCATGGCCGCGCTGATCCGCACCAAGAAGCTCTCGCCGGTGGAGGTGACGGAAGCGATCCTGACCCGCATCGAGGCGAAGAATCCGAAGGTCAACGCCTTCGCCCATCTCGCCGCCGATGCCGCGATGGCGGGGGCGCGCAAGGCGGAGGCGGCGCTGGCCAGCGGCGCGCGCATCGGGCGGCTGCACGGCGTGCTGGTGACGATCAAGGATCTGGCCGATACCGCCGACATGCCGACGCAACTCGGCAGCCACATCTTCGCCGGCAACCAACCCAAGGAGGATACCGCCCTGGTGCCGCGCCTGCGCGAAGAAGGCGCCATCGTGCTGGGCAAGACCACCACGTCGGAATTCGGCTGGACCGGGGTCAGCCGCAGCCCGCTGACCGGCATCACCCATAATCCCTGGCAGCACGGCATGAATGCCGGCGCCTCCTCGGCCGGCGCCGGGGCGGCGGCGGCGGCGGGGTTCGGCCCGCTGCATCAGGGCAGCGACGGGGCCGGATCGGTGCGTATGCCGGCGCATTTCTGCGGCGTGTTCGGTCTGAAGCCGAGTTTCGGGCGGGTGCCGTACACGCCGATGAATGTCGGCGACTACACCTCCCATAACGGCCCACTGACCCGCACCGTCGCCGATGCCGCGCTGATGCTGGAGGTGATGGCGGGGCCGCATCCGGGCGATCACACCTCGCTGGAGGCAGGCCCGGCGCATTATCACGCCCGGCTGCGCGAGGGCATCAAGGGCGCGCGCATCGCCTATAGCCCCGATCTCGGCCATGCCCGCGTCGATCCGGAAGTGGCCGCGCTGGTCGCGGCGGCGGTGGCGAAATTCACCGCGCTGGGCGCCACGGTGGAGGAGGTGAAAACCCCCTGGGCCGCGCCCGGGCCGGAACTCGCCCGCTTCTTCTGGTCGGCCCATCTGACGCGGCTGATCCCGCGCCTGGCGGAGTGGGAGACGAAGATGGACCCCGGCCTGGTCGCCTGCATCCACGCCTCGGAGGATGTGTCCATCGCCCGCTATCAGGGCATGCGCGAACGCAAGATGGCCTATATCGCGGCCATCCATCGCTTCTTCGAGGATTGGGATTTCCTGCTGACGCCCGCAGTGTCCGTCGCCGCCTTCCCGGCCACCGAGCTGATGCCGGCGCATTGGCCGCAGCATGACTGGGACTGGCTGTCCTGGGCGGAATTCTCCTACCCGTTCAACATGGCCTGGAACCCGGCGGCGAGCGTGCCCTGCGGCTTCACCGAAGCGGGCCTGCCGGTGGGCTTGCAGATCGTCGGCAAGCGCTTCGACGATCTGGGCGTGTTGCAGGCCTCGGCAGCGTTCGAGGAAGCGGCACCCTGGGCGGAGAAGCGGCCGGCGCTGTAGCCGCTACGGCAGCGCCTTCCGCCACGCCGCGCCGGGCTCACGCAGACGCGGCAGCAGGATCATGTCCCACGGGCTCGGCATCTCGCCGACCGGGACATGCACCAGGGCCGGGCGGCGCGCGGCGAGGGCCTGGCGCACCGCCGCCCCCATCGCCTCCGGCGTCTCCGCGCGATAGGCATTGGCCCCGAAGCTGCGCGCGAATGCCACGAAATCGGGGTTGGCCAGATCGCAGGCAATCAGCCGGTTGCCGTATTGCTGCTGCTGGATGCGCCGGACATTGCCGAAGGCACCATCGTCGAACACCACCGCGACCACCGGCAGATCGTGGCGCATGGCGGTGGCGATCTCCTGCGCCTGGTACAGGAACCCGCCATCGCCGGCGATCAGCACCACCGCGCGCCCCGGCAGGGCGGCCTGCACGCCCAGCGCGGTGCCGTAGCCCCAGCCGAGATTGTCCTGATAGCCGGGCGAGAGATAAAGCCGCGGTGCCGCCACCGGCCAGGCGAGGCGGGTGGCGAAACCAAGCTGCGTCACATCCTCCACCAGCACGCCATCCGCCGGCATGGCCGCGCGCAGGGCGTGCAGAAAGCGCATCTGCGGCTCCAGCCGAGACAACCTTTCGGCGAAGCCTGCCCGCACCGGCGCCAGATCCGGCATCGCCCGGTCAGGGCCGGGCAAGGCGTCGAGCAAAGCGCGCAGCACCACCGCCGCATCGCCCGGCAACGCGCAATCGGGGGCGCGGTAACGGGCGATTTCCTCGGCATCGATGTCGATGCGGATCACTGCGATATCCTTGTCGATTCCCCAGACGCTCTGCTGCGGATACAGCCGCGTGCCGATGCCGATCACCAGATCGGTCTCGGCCCATCGCGCATGCGCCTCGGTATGCGAGATCGCCAGAGGGTGCGCCGTGTCGATCGCCCCGCGCCCGCGCCGCAGGCTGCCGACCGGCGCACCGATCGCCTCGGCGAAGCGGGTCAGTTCCGCCGCAGCCCCCAGCGCCCCGCCGCCCGCCATGATCAAAGGCCGGCGCGCGCGGCCGATCAGCGCCACGGCCTGCGCGATCGCCACCGGATCGGGCGGCGGCGGCGCGGCAGGTGGCACCGGCGGGGCGGCCTCGACCGCGCCTTCCTCCGCCCAGGTATCGATCGCGCATTCCAGCGCCACGGGGCGCGTCCGCCCGCTGGTCGCGGCATGCAGCGCGGCATCGACCAGCCCGGGCGCCTCGGCCGGGCTTGCGATGCGGGCGGCGAATTTCGTCATGTGCCGCATCAGGCCCAGCTGGTCGTGCAATTCGTGCAGATGGCCATAGCCGCGATCGATCGCGAAAGACGGGATCTGCCCGACCAAAGCGAGGACCGGCGCGCCCATGCCATAGGCGGTCAGCAGCGCGGCCGAGGCGTTCAGCAGCCCCGGCCCCGGCACCACCGCGAAAGGCTGCGCTTTGCCGGTCGCCAGCGCCGCGCCGAGCGCCATATAGGCCGCCGTCTGCTCATGGCGCGTATGGATCACCCGCAGGCGCCCGTCGCTTTGCTGGGCCGCGTCGAACAACGGATCGTTATGCACCCCGGGCAGCGCGTACAGCGTGTCGATGCCGTGCGCCAGCAGGCGCTGCACCACCGCCTGACCCGTCGTCATCCGCTGCATCCCGATCCCTCCCGCGTTGCGCGGATGGTTTCAGGTGCAACCGGTGCGGTCAATCCTTGAGAAAGGGCACCATGCGGCGCAGCACGCCATCGCGCAGCAGAAGGTGATGGAAAATCCCCGCCGCCGCGTGCAGCCCGGCCAGGATCATGATCGCATTCGCCGCCAGCGCATGCCAGCCGCCCAGCAAATGCCCCAGCGCGCGATTGCCCGGCGCGAAGGCGGGAAAGGCGAACAAATGGAACACCTCGCTGCCGCCGGCCCATACCTTGGTCAGCCCCAGCGCCACCGTGCCGAGGATCAGCAGATAAAGCGCGGCATGCATGGCGGTCGCGGCGAAATGCATCAGCCGATCCTCGACCGGCGGCAGATGCCGACCGGCCGTGGCGCGCCAGATCAGACGCCCGATCATCAGGACACCCAGCGCCAAGCCGAGTGTCATGTGCAGGGACAAATAATCGTGACGCAGCGCGGCCGGGACGTAGAACCGGGTCTGCCCGATCCCCCACAGCGCGGCGATCAGAAATGCGGTGAGCCAATGCAGGGCGATGGTCGCGCCATCATAGCGCGCACGCGGGGCCGGCACCGCCATCGCATCGGCGGTATAAGACAGGGTGGGAGGCATCGGAATTCCTTCAACTATTGCCGATCAGAATTCCCGTTGCGAAGACCAGGGCCCCTCCCACCATGACCTGGAACGCAGCCGAGAACGGGGGCGTATCCATGTAGCGCCAGCGGATCCAGCTTATCACTGCCAGTTCGATCACCACGACGCCCATCGCCACCGAAGTGGCGGTCCAGAAAGCCGGAATCAAGAAGGGCAGCGTGTGCCCGATCCCGCCCAAAGTCGTCATCAGCCCGCAGATCAGGCCGCGCAGCAGCGGCGCGCCGCGTCCCGTGAGACTGCCATTATCGCTCAGCGCCTCGGCAAAGCCCATCGAGATGCCGGCGCCGATGGATGCGGCGAGCCCGACCACGAACGCCTCCCACGAACGGCCGGTGGCAAACGCGGCGGCAAAGATCGGCGCCAGCGTCGAGACCGAGCCATCCATCAGCCCGGCCAGCCCTGGCTGGATGATGCGCAGGACAAATAGCCGCCGCGCCGTCTCATCCTCCTCGCTGCGCACATTCTCGGTCAGGCTGGCAGCCATCAACTCGTCGGCGCGGGTTTCGTGCTTGGCCTCGGCATCGGCCAGATCGCCGAGCAGCTTGCGGATCGAGGCATCGGTGCTGCGCGTCGCCGCCCGGCGATAGAAGCGCATCGTCTCGGCTTCCATCGTCTGGGCAAGGTCGCGGACCGCGGCGACCCCCAGCGGGCGAAGCTGCCAGATCGGCTTGTGGCGGATGAAGCCCGAGACGTCCTGACGGCGGATCAGCGGGATGTGCTCGCCGAATTTCTGCTGAAACAGCGCGATCAGCCGGCGGCGATGCTCGCTCTCCTCCGCCGCCATTTCGGTGAAAACCGAGGCGGAGGCAGGAAAATCCTCGCGCAGCCCGTCGGCGATGTCGCCGTAGATGCGCCCATCCTCCTCCTCATTGGCGATCGCCAGAGCAAGGATTTCACGTTCGGTGAGGTCGGAAAAATTGCGCATGCGCGCAATGTGGCAAAGTTCCGCCCAGCGTCAAGTAAGTTGGAAGATGATGCGAGTGCCTCGCAAGATCAGGCGAAATGCGAAGCCCGCCTTCTGCCTCGCCGCTGTCACGCGATTTCTGCGAGAACCGCATCCACTGCCGCGCCCAGACGCTCCACCATCTCGGCAATCTCGGCCTCTGTCGCGGTATAGGCGGGCGAAATCAGCACGTGATCGCCACGCACCCCGTCAATCGTACCGCCCATCGGATAGACCGCGAGCCCGTGATCAAGGGCGGCGAGGCGGACCCGTTCATGCAGCTTCAGGCCGGGATCGAAGGGCATGCGCCGACCCCGGTCAGCGACGAGTTCGATCGCCTGGAACAGGCCGCGCCCACGGATATCGCCGACATGCGCGTGATTGCCGAAGCGCTCCTGCAGGCCCTGGGTCAGGCGCAGCCCCATCGTCTTCACATTGGCCAGCAGCCCGTCGCCGCGGATGATGCGCTGCACCGCCAGCGCCCCGGCACAGGCCACCGGATGGGCCTGATAGGTATGGCCGTGCATGAAGGAACCGGAGCCGGCGCGGATCGCGTTCTCCACCTTGCGCCCGATCAGAATGCCGCCGATCGGCTGGTAGCCGCCGCCCAGACCCTTGGCCACCATCTGGATATCGGGCGCCACCCCTTCCTGTTCCCAGGCATGCTGGGTGCCGGTACGGCCCATGCCGCACATCACCTCGTCGAAGATCAGCAGCGCGCCGTAGCGATCGCAGAGCGAGCGCACGGCGCGGAAATACCCCGGAATGGCGGTGACGCAGCCAGCCGTCGCGCCGACCACCGGCTCGGCGATGAAGGCGATCACCCGTTCCGGGCCGAGGCGGCGGAATTCATCATCGATCTCGGTGATCAGCCGCGCGAGGTAATTCGCCTCGCTCTCCCCGTTCTCCTGGAAATGATAGGGAAAACAGGGCGAGACATGGCTGAACGCACCGCCCAGCACCGGCTCGTACAGCGCGCGGCGGGCCATGTTGCCGCCGGCCGCCAGCGCGCCCAGCGTATTGCCGTGATAGCTCTGCCGCCGGGCGATGAAGCGGTCGCGGGCAGGCTGGCCGATCTCGACGAAATATTGCCGCGCGAGCTTCAGCGCCGCTTCGCTCGCCTCCGAGCCGGAGGAGCAGAAATAGGCGGTGGTCAGCCCGCCCGGCTCCTCGTCCAGAATATGCTCGGCGAGGCATTCGGCGGCCTCGCAGGTGAAGCTGGAAGTATGGGCGTAGGCGAGCTTGGCGGCCTGGGCGGCGATCGCCTCGGCCACCCGGGCATCGCCATGGCCGATACAGGCCACCGCCGCGCCGCCCGAGCCGTCCAGGATCTCCCGCCCATCGGCGAGGCGCATCCGCAATCCCTTGGCCGAGATCGCCATCGGCGGGGCGGCGCGGGAACGATGCAGCACACGGCTCATTCTTTTTCTCTCCCAGCGCAGCCGGACGATGACGGCCGATCGGCTGGACCGTCGATCAATGGCGGAAGTGACGCATACCTGTCAGCACCATGGCAATCCCCGCCGCATCGGCGGCGGCAATCACCTCCGCATCGCGGATCGAACCGCCCGGCTGGATCACCGCCGTGGCGCCGGCCGCCACCGACGCCTCCAGCCCGTCGGCGAAGGGGAAGAACGCATCCGACGCCACCACGCTGCCCTGGGCGAGCGGCGTATCGAGCCCGGCCGCCTTCGCCGCCTCGCCGCTTTTCCAGGCGGCGATCCGCGCGCTGTCCACCCGGCTCATCTGACCGGCGCCGACGCCCACCGTGGCGCCGTCCTTCACATAGACGATGGCATTCGATTTCACGTGCTTGCAGACGCGAAAAGCGAAGACCAGATCGGCCAGTTCGCGCGCCGTGGGGGCGCGCTTCGTCACCACTTTCAAGGCCGCCGGATCGATCCGGCCATGATCGCGCCCCTGCGCCAGAAACCCGCCGGACAGGCTGCGATAGACCATCCCCGCCGCTGCCGGATCGGGCAGGCCGCCGGTCAGCAGCAGGCGGAGATTCTTTTTCTTCGCCAGGATCGCCCGCGCCTCCTCGGTCGCATCGGGGGCGACGATCACCTCGGAGAAGATCGCGGCAATCCCCTCCGCCGCCGCCGCGTCGAGGGTGCGGTTGACCGCGACGATGCCGCCGAACGCCGAGACCGGATCGCAGCGCAGCGCCAGCGTCCACGCCTCGGCGAGGCTCGCGGCGGAGGCGACGCCGCAGGGATTGGCGTGCTTGACGATCACCACGCTGGGTGCCTCGAACTCGGCCACGCATTCGAAGGCCGCGTCCGTGTCATTGAGGTTGTTGTAGGATAGTTCCTTGCCCTGCACCTGGGTCGCGGTGGCCACCCCGGGGCGGGCATCGGTGGCATAGAAGGCCGCCTGCTGATGCGGGTTCTCGCCATAGCGCAGCATCTGCCGCCTGGTGCCGGCGATCGCCAGCCGGGGCGGGAAGGTTTCGCCGTTCTGCGCCGCGAACCAGGCGCCGATCGCCGCGTCATAGGCGGCGGTGCGGGCATAGGCGGCCGCCGCCAGAGTGCGGCGCAAGGCAAGCCCGGTGCCGCCCTGGGTCGCGATCGCCTCGGCGACCTCGGCATACTGGGCCGGCTCGGTCAGCACCGCGACGAAATCATGGTTCTTGGCCGCCGCGCGGATCAGCGCCGGGCCGCCGATGTCGATATTCTCGATGCAATCCTCGAACGCCTTGCCGGCGGCGACCGTCGCCTCGAACGGGTAGAGATTGACCACCACCAGATCGATCGGCGCGATGGCGTGCTCGGCCATCTGGGCCTGATGCGTCGGATCGTCGCGCCGGCCCAGAATGCCGCCATGGATCTGCGGCACCAGCGTCTTGACCCGCCCGTCGAGGATTTCCGGAAAGCCGGTATGGGCGGCCACTTCCTTCACCGCGATGCCGGCCTCGGCCATGGCGCGGGCGGAACCGCCGGTCGACAGGATCTCCACCCCTGACGCCGCCAGGGCGCGGGCGAAATCGAGCAGCCCCGTCTTGTCGGAGACCGAGATCAAGGCGCGGCGGATGGCAACGATATCGCTCATGCGGCGAAACTCCCGATGCGGGCTGGCAGCGCGCGGGAGATAGCGCCGCACGCGCCACCGGTCCAGCGCCGAACTACGCGCCCAGCAAGGCGATGGTGCGGGCGAGCACCTTGGCCTCGTCGAAACGCTCCAGCGCGCGGGCCCGCCCGGCCGCGCCCATGCGCGCGCGCAAGGCGGGATCGCCAGCCAGGCGCGCAAGCGCCGCGGCCAGGGCCCCGCCATCGCGCACCGCCACCAGCAGCCCCGTCTCGCCCGGCACCACCTGCTCGCGCAGGCCGGGAATGTCGCTGCCGACCACCGGCAACCCGGCCAGCATCGCCTCGATCGAGGACATCGGCAGCCCCTCGAAATAGCTCGGCAAGGTGAAGATATCGGCCGCCGCCAGCAGCGCCTCGACATCGGCGCGATAGCCGAGCAGGCGCAGCCGATCACCGAGCCCGGCACCGGCCAGCACCGACGCCATGTCCGGCCCGCGATCGGAGGCAAGGCGTTCGCCCACCACCCACAGCTCCGCCTCCGGCAGGGCGGCCATCGCCTCGGCGAGTTCGGCATAGCCCTTGTCGCGCACCAGGCGGGAAACCGCGATCACCACCACCCGGTCCTGAGGCGTGCCGAGTGCTGCGCGGATCGCCGCGCGCCGGGCCGGATCGGGGCGGAAGCGCGCCGGATCGCGTCCGTTGCCGATGGCCACCGCGCCGCGGAAAATACGCAGCCGCGCCGCATCCGCCGCCTCGGCCGCCGAGACGGTCAGGAACACATCCGTCACCCGCCCGGCCAGCCATTCCATCGCGAACCCTGCCGCGCGGCGCGTCCACGGCCCATCCTGGTTGAACAGGAAGCCATGGCAGGTATAGGCGATGCTCGGCACCCCGGCGAGGCGCGCGGCGAGGCGGGCGAGAAAGCCGGAAATCGGCATATGCGCGTGCACGAGGTCGGGTTTTTCCGCCCGCAGGAACGTCACCAGCGCGCGAAACGCCTGCCAATGGGCAAGCGGAGAGACGCGCCGCGCGAACGGCATCGCGGCCACGCGAAACCCCTCCTGGCGCACCGGGTCGAGCAGCACTCCTTCGGCCGATACGCCCACCACCTCGTGGCCGCGATCGCGCAGGCCGCGCATCAGCGGCAACAGGAACTGATGCAGCGCGAAATCGACGTTGGTGATCTCGATGATTTTCATCGGGATGCCTGATCGGCGCGGCTCAGCCGACCTTGTTCAGCGTCCATTTCACCTGCTGCGGCCCGTCGACGAAGCCCGACAACACCACCTGCTCCGCCCGGCGCGGCTCGGTGCCGCCGAGATAGATGCTTTCCTCCAGCACGATCTGCGCCGCATCGGTGCGCAACTGCCAGCCCGCGCCCGAGGGCAGGCGCAGCAGCACCCCATCGCCATCCTGCAGCAGGCTGGCGGTCACGGCGGGATGCAGGTGGAAGCGCACCACGAAAGGCTGCGGCTGGGCGGCCATCACCGCATCCTCGCCGTAAATCTCCTCGCCGCTATCGGCGATCACGATGCGTCGGTGGTGAATCGCCCCCAGCGGCACCTGCCAGCCATCATGGCTGGCCTCCAGGCTGGAACCGCCGGACAGTGTCTGCAGCCGCGCCTCCACCTGACGCGGACGGCGGCCGAGGCCATGGGGTTTCAGCTCGGCGCTGCTGAGATCGGCCATCACCAGCGTCGAATGCGCCGCCGTGGCGCGCGCCGCATCCTGCCATTGCTGGCCGGCGCCGGGCATCGCGCCGCAATTGACGATCAGCCTTTCGCGGCCCACCGACATCTCCAGCGAGAGCGTGCCGGCATGGGCGTAGCGGTCCAGCCCCGGTGCCGGCGGCGGCCCGGCATCGACCATCAGCACGCTGCGCCCGGCCTGCAACCGCACGAAACGGCCATTATCCATCTTCACCGCCCCGCGCCCGGTGCGCCCGGCCTGGGCCAGCACCGCCTCGATCAAGGCGGGCTGCTCTTCCTTGCTGCCATTGAACAAGGCAAGCCCGCCATCGCCGTGGCGCAGCATGCGCAAGGCGGCGGCCATGCGCAGAATGGCACTGCCGAGCGCCGGCGGCGGCGTGGTCTGGGAGGCCTGGAGCAGGGCGCGGATTTCCGTCAGATCCTGCAACGCCGCCAGATGCGCCGCCGGGCTACGCTCCACATGGCAGCCATCGGGCAGCACCTGGCGGGCGATTTCCTGCGGCAGGAAGCGCAGCGCCCGGGTCAGGAAGGCGGTGTAGTCGGGCAAAGCCACGGCGGCGGCGATCAGGCCCTTCAGCGCGGTCAGCGCCCGCTCGTCCAGTTCCTCGGGCGGCAGGGCGGCGGACAGGTCATAGGCATCGGCCACCAGCCGCCCCATCAGCTTGTGGCGGAACCCGTCATCGGCGGAGGCGGCGAAGAAATCGTAATGCCCCAGCCAGGCAGTGATGCGCGCGCCCATCACATCGGGGCGGCGGGCGATATCGTCCACCTTGGTATCGGCGATCCATTCGCCCACCAGGGCACGGGCGCGCAGCCGCGCCGCATCGGTGCCCAGCGCGCGCAGATCGCGCAGCCAGGTGAAGCCATGTGCCACCGGCGCCAGCGGGCCGGGCGCGGCCGCCTGATCCCAGCGCCCCGGCGCCAGCGCGATGACGCTGCCCGCCACCTCCAGCTCGCCCTGCAGCAGGCGCGCCCCGCGCACCGGATCGCCCGGCCAGGGATCGCGCACCGGCAGGGCCGGCGCTTCGGGCACACGGCGGATCGGCAGGCGGCGCACCCGCGCGAGCAGGCGGCGCTGGCGGCGGAACCAGGAAGGAAATGCGTCGAGGCTCATGCCGTGCCCCCCTGAGGCCGGGCGCGGAGCGCGGCGATGGCCGCGGCGTAGTCGAGCGCACCGAAGATCGCGGTGCCGGCGACCAGCGTATCCGCCCCGGCTTCGCGCGCCGCCCGCGCCGTGGCGGCGGTGATGCCGCCATCGACTTCCAGGGCGATGGGCCGTCCGCCCTCGTCGATCATGCGGCGCAGCGCTGCGATCTTGGGCAGTTGCGAGGCCAGGAAGGCTTGGCCGCCAAAGCCTGGATTGACCGTCATCACCATCACCAGATCGATCAGATCGCGCACCCATAGAATGCTTTCGATCGGGGTTGCCGGGTCGAGCACCACGCCCGCCTTGCAGCCCAGCGCGCGGATCGCCTGCAGGCTGCGATGCAGATGCGGCCCCGCTTCCGGATGGATGCTGATATGCGCGGCCCCCGCCTCGGCGAAAGCGGTCAGATAGGGATCGACCGGCGCGATCATCAGATGCACGTCGAAAGGCAGGCGCGTATGCGGGCGCAGCGCGCGGATCACGGCCGGGCCGAAACTGATATTCGGCACGAAATGCCCGTCCATCACATCAAGATGCAGCCAGTCGGCGCCAGCCGCCTCGATCGCCGCCACCTCCGCGCCCAGGCGGGTGAAATCGGCGGCCAGCAGGCTGGGGGCAATGGTCACGCCGCCGCTACGGGGGCGCGACTCCGGGCTTGGATCGGACATGTCATGTTGTAGCAAGAGCCGGCGCGCACGGGAAATGCGATGCGGAACCGGGCCGGACCGATCACGCGGGCTTCACCAGCCGCGCCGCGAAGAACCCGTCCATCCCGCCGGTCTCGAGCCACAGCGCCGGATCGGTGGCCAGATTGCCGGCCGCGTCGCGCGCCTCGGGCAGGAAACCCAACTCGGCCGCGCTGAAGGGCGCATGCACCAGCCCGGTGCGCGCGATCGCCGCGGCGATGCGCGCACCCCGCTCCTCCGGCTGCAGAGAGCAGACCGCGTAGATCATCCGCCCGCCCGGGCGCAGCAGCCGTGCCGCCGCATCCAGCAGCCGGTCCTGCGCGACATTCAGCGTCTCCACATCGCGCGGCCGCTTCAGATGCGGCACATCGGGATGGCGGCGGATCGTGCCGGTGGCGCTGCACGGCGCGTCCAGCAGCACCGCGTCGCAACTGCCCGCCTCCCCCCAGCGCGCCGCGTCGGCGATGACGATCTCGGCCGAAAGCCGCAGCCGATCGAGATTTTCGCGCAGCCGCCGGGCGCGGCCGCGATCGCGCTCCACCGCCCAGACGCGGGCACCGGCGGCGACCAGCTGGGCGGTCTTGCCGCCCGGCGCGGCGCAGAGATCGGCGATCCGCTCCCCCTGGCGCGGCGCCAGCAGCCGCGCCGGCAGGGCGGCGGCGGCGTCCTGCACCCAGAAGGCGCCGGCCTGATACAGCGGCAATTCGCCAACACGGGTGCCAGGCGGAAAGCGCAGCGAGCCGCCCGGCAGCGCGATGCCGCCGGGCGGCGGTGTTTCGCCCGGCATCAAGGTCAGATCGATCGGCGCTTCATGCTGATGCGCCTCGGCAATCGCCCGCGCGCGCGTCCCCCAGGCCGCCCATAGCCATGGCGGCGTATCGAGGCGCGGCGAATCGAGTCCTTCCAGCGCCGCCGATCCCGCTTCGGCAAGGCGGCGCAGCACCGCGTTCACCAGACCGGCGAATCGCGACAGCCCGCGCGCATGGGCGAGCGCCACGGCGGTGGCAACCCCGGCATGGGCCGGCGTGTCCAGCAGCAGCAGCCCCGCCGCGCCGATCCGCAGAATATGGCGGACCGGATCGGGCGGGGCGCGGGTCAGAAAAGGTTCCAGCGCGGCATCCAGCGTGCCCAGCCGGCGCAGCACGGCGGCGGCCAGGCGGTGGCCGGCGGCACGGTCGCGCGCCTCCATCACCGGCAGCGCATCGAGCGCGTCGTCGAGCGCGCGATGGCGGTCCAGCACCGCGCCGACCAGCTCGAAAGCGGCCGCGCGGGTGGGGTCTGGGGAAAGGGGTGCGGGCATCAGGGTCCGACAGCAGGGCCGCCGGAGGTCATGCGACCGGAATAAAGGGAAAACTGCGG
Organism: Rhodospirillales bacterium; assembly: GCA_028869595.1. GTDB lineage: Bacteria > Pseudomonadota > Alphaproteobacteria > Acetobacterales > Acetobacteraceae > JAGWRU01. The sequence continues at coordinate 7,272 of JAGWRU010000085.1, read as the reverse complement.
AGCGGTGGTGGAGCTGAGGGGAATCGAACCCCTGACCTCCTCATTGCGAACGAGGCGCTCTCCCAACTGAGCTACAGCCCCGCTCCGTCCCGCGATCGTGGCCGACCGCAGGGCGCGGACAATGCTCATGCGGCCGGGGGGAAGTCAAGCCGGCTTGAACAGCCGGGAATGGGGGATTTTGCAAGGTAGTCCGCCACCAACCCGCCCCCCGCTTCCCTCTGCATCGCGCATGCACTAGCTTCCGCCGATCTTCGCGGCGTGGAGCCCTGGCGTGATCGAAATCCTGTTCGAACTCCTCTATTACGTCATCAATCTCTATAAATGGGCGATCATCCTGGCGGCGGTGTTCAGCATGCTGGCCGCCTTCGGGGTGCTGGATACGCGCAACCGCATGGTCTGGATGATCGGCGATTTCCTCTATCGCGTGACCGAGCCGGTGCTGGCGCCGATCCGCAACATCCTGCCCAGTTTCGGCGGCATCGATTTCAGCCCCTGGGTGGCGGTGATCCTGATCCAGATCGTCATCGTGCCCATGCTGTTCCGTATCGAGCTTGCGATCACCGGCGGCGGCTGGCGCCCGCTGGTCTTCTGAGCGGCGCCATGACCGCGCGCATTCTGGACGGCAAGGCGATCGCCGCGGCGCTGCGCGCCCGGCTGGCCACCGATATCGCGGCCCTGCCCTTCACCCCCGGCCTGGCGGTGGTGCTGGTCGGCGACGATCCGGCCAGCGCCGTCTATGTCCGCGCCAAGGATCGCGCCGCCGCCGCCGCCGGCATCGCCGCGCAGACGATCCGCCTGCCCGCCGCCACGACCGAGGCGGCGCTGCTGGCCGAGATCGCCCGGCTCAATGCCGATCCGGCGGTGGACGGGATTCTGGTGCAGCTTCCCCTGCCCGCGCCGATCCGCGCGGCGGCGGTGATCGCGGCGATCGATCCGGCCAAGGATGTCGACGGGTTCCATGCCGTCAATGTCGGCCGGCTGGCCGGCGGCGATGCCTCCGGCCTGGTGCCCTGCACCCCGCGCGGGGTGATGCTGATGCTGGAACAGGCGGGCATCGCCGTGGCCGGGGCGCGGGCGATCGTGCTGGGGCGGTCGGCGATCGTCGGGCGGCCGATGGCGGCGCTGCTGCTGGCGGCGGATGCGACCGTGACCATCGCCCATTCGCGCAGCCGCGACCTGCCCGCGCTTTGCCGGATGGCCGAGATCGTGATCGCCGCCACCGGACGGGCGGAGATGGTGCGCGGCGACTGGATCGCCCCGGGGGCCGCGGTGATCGATGTCGGCATCAACCGCCTGGCCGATGGCCGGCTGGTGGGCGATTGCGCCTATGAGGAATGCGCCGCGATGGCCGGGGCGATCACCCCGGTGCCGGGCGGGGTGGGACCGATGACGATTGCCTGTCTGCTGGGCAACACGGTGCAGGCGGCGAAGGCGCGCCGATCCTAGACCATGACCGGTTCACCGATCATGGTCTAAGCCTTTGTTTGATCGGGTAATTCACGTTTCCGGCTCATCCGCCTTCAATGATCGCGCGCTAGAAATCGCTGCACCGCCCGTTGCGTTCCCAATCACCGTAGCGGGTCGGCTCCGGCCCTTTCGGACCGCCGATTTCGCGCGGGCGGGCAGGCGGCGGTGCCTCGGCGGGACGGTCTGCGGGTGTTTCGACCGGCGTTCCGGCGGGGATTTCGGGCGGGGCGGGGTCGGGTGGCGATTCCGTGCTCATGGACTCGATATAGACCCGCCCGCCCGCGCGGCAAGCGCCGCTGCCAGCTGCGTGATCGGCGCATCCCACTCCCCCATGCGGGGCTGGCGGAAAATCCGCAGGCCGGGATACCAGGCACTGCGTTGCGGCGCGGTCGCGCCGGCGGCATCGTCCGGCCCGCCGCCGCCGAGTGCCGGCGCCCAGCGCCAGCAATGATCGTAGCGATCCAGCATCCAGACCGGCACGCCCAGCGCGCCGGCCAGATGCACCACCGCCGTATCGACCGAAACCAACAGATCGAGCTGGGCCAGAATCGCCGCCGTATCGGCGAAATCGGCAATCCCCGTGCTCGGGTCATGCAGCGCGAGGCCGCACGGCGGTGCGGCTGCCTGGGCGGCGGACGGCCCCATCTGCAGGCTGATGAAAGCAACCCCGGCCACGCCAGCAAGCGGGGCGAGAGCGGCAAGCGTCAGGCTGCGCCGCGCATCCAGCGTCGCAAAGCCTTCCAGCCAGGGCCGCGCCTGCCCGGCCCAGACCAGCCCCACCCGCATCCCGCAAGGCGGCGATGGCGGCAGGCGCGCCGCCCAATGCGCCACCAGCAGCGGATCGGCGCGTAGATAGGATGGCGCGGCGGGCAGCGCACCCGCCCGGCTGGCAAAGACGCGCGGCAGGCTGAAGACCGGGCAATGGAAATCATAGGCCGGCGGCGCCTGATCGCCGGAGATCACGGCCTCGACCCCGGAAAACCCTTCCAGCAGGCGCGCCAGCGGGCGCGGCACCCAGAGCGTGACGGCAGCGCCGCGCGCCGCCAGCATCGGCACGTAGCGCAGGAAATGCAGCGTATCGCCGAAGCCTTCCTCATGCGTGACCAGGATGCGCTGGCCGTCCAGCCGTGTCGCGGGGCCCAATGTCGGCAGCAACCGCGCCACGGGCAGCGCCGCGCCGCGCGGCCCCAGACGCAGGCGCCATTCGTACTCCGCCCATGCCTCCTCCAGCCGTCCGGCGGCGAGCAGGGCGACGGCGCGGTTGACGCGGATCTGCGCATCCGCCGGCGCGCGCGCCACCGCCTGGTCATAGGCCGCCACCGCCTCGGCAAACCGCCCGTCGATCTTCAGCATCATGCCGAGATTGGCCCAGCCCGGGGCGGGGGCGGGGTCGATCGCGATGGCGGCGCGAAAGCAGGCAACGGCCAACGCGTTGCGCCCGAGATCGGCATAGGCAAGGCCGCATAGATGCTGGGCGGCGGCATCGTCGGGAGAGGTGGCCAGCAGCGGCTCCAGCAATGCCGCCGCCTCGGCGGGTTGATTCTGGCCGCGCAGAAAAGCCGCGTAATCGCGCCGCAGCCGGGCATCGCCGGGCGATTGGCGCAGGCAGGCCGCGTATTGCGCGCACACCGCGCCCGCCCCGCCATGGCGCAGCAGCAGATGCGCGAGATCGGTCGCGGGATGGGCCGCATCCGGCCGGGCAGCGGCGACCCGGGCAAGGATATGGGCCGCGCGCCCCGCCCGCCCGGCACCGCCTTCGGCAAGGCCGAGCAGCAGCAGCGCTTCCGGATCGCGCGGCGCGCTGGCAACCAGAAGTCTGGCCGGCGCCATCGCCGCGTCGAAGGCGCCTTCATCCAGCCGCGCCAGCGCGCTTGCCATCAGGCCGCGCCGCATTCCGTCCCGATCGGGAAAAGCCGCCTCCGCCATCCTCATGCAGGCAAGGATGGCGGGGCGGCGTTAACGCGCGGTAAGGATCAGGCGAGTTCGCGCGGTCCCGGGCAAACCGCGTTCAGCACCGGCGACAGCACGAAGGAGACGACGATGTTCACCACCACCGCGATCAGCGCGATGTAGCAGGGGATCACCGTGCCCATCAGATGCAGCGGATAGATCGGCGCGAAATGGTTGCTGATGATCAGATCCGTGCCCCAGGCGAAGCCGGCGACCCAGCCCAGCAGCAGCGCCCAGCCATTCAACATGCGCGCGAACAGGCCGAGAATGACCGAAGGCAGCGTCTGGATGATCCACACCCCGCCCAGCAATTGCAGCCACAGCGCGTATTGCAGCGGGATCGCGAAGATGAACACCAGCGCGCCCACCTTCACCACCAGCGAGATGAATTTCGCCATGCTGCTTTCCTGCGCATCGGTGCAGTTGGGCGAGATGAATTCCCGGTAGATGTTGCGGGTGAAGATATTGGCCGTGGCGATCGACATGATCGCCGCCGGCACCAGCGCGCCGATGGCGATGGCGGCGAAGGCGAGGCCCACGAACCAGGACGGGAAACTCGCCAGGAACAGCGCCGGGATGGCGAAGTTGTTGGAGTAGAGTTTGAACCCGCCGGCGAATTGCGGCATCGAGGCAACGCCCGCCGCGATCGCCATGAAGCCGAGCAGCGCCAGCAGCGCCAGCACCACCGAATAGGCCGGCAGATAGGCCGCGTTGCGCCGCACCACATTGGCCGAGGACGCGCTGAGCACCCCGGTGATCGAATGCGGATACAGGAACAAGGCACAGGCCGAACCGAAGGCCAGCGTCGCATAGGCGCTGAAGCTGCCCCAATTGCCGGCCGGCGGCGTGGCCAGCAGCAGCTTGGCCTTGGGCACGGCGGCGAACACCTTGGCATAGCCGCCCAGATGCTCGGGGATGATGATCACCGCCGCGATCACCGCGATATAGATCAGCACGTCCTTGACCACGGCGATCATCGCCGGCGCGCGCAGGCCGCTGGTATAGGTGAAGGCGGCCAGGATGACGAAGGCAATGATCAGCGGCAATTCGCCGGCGAAGCCGGAGGTGGGAAAGCCCAGCGCGCCGATCACCACCTGCATGCCGACCAGCTGCAAGGCGATATAGGGCATGGTGGCCAGAATGCCGGTCACCGCGACCGCCAGCGCCAGCCAGCGATTATCGAAGCGGCGGCGGACGTAATCGGCAGCCGTCACGCAGCCATGCCGATGCGCCACCTTCCACAGCTTGGGATAGACCATATAGAGGATCGGATAGGCCAGGATGGTGTAGGGCGTGGCGAAGAAGCCGATCGCCCCGGCGCCGAACATCAGGGCCGGCACCGCGATGAAGGTGTAGGCGGTATAGAGATCGCCGCCCAGCAGGAACCACGTTACCCAGGAACCGAAGCGGCGTCCGCCCAGACCCCATTCATGCAGGACGGCAAGATCGCCCGAGCGCCAGCGCGCGGCCATGAAGCCCAGCACGGTGACGGCTGCGAACAGCAATACGAAAACGATGACGGCCACGGTATCCATCGGTGCTTCCCCTGCCCTGGCTTCAGGATTCGGCGCGGTAGACGATGAAGGTGATCACGGCCGAGATCACGATGCAGAGGATCTGATACCAGTAGAAGAAGGGGATGCCGGCCAGCATCGGGTCGATGCGGTTGAAGAACGGCACCCACATCGTCATGACGAATGGAATGATCAGCAGCAGGCGCACTGCATGATTGGCGCGCAAGGGCGCGTCGTCATCCGACGGATTGGCCATGGTCCCCTCCCCAGGGCAGAAGCTTCGATGCCGAATGCATAGCGCCGGTCGGTGCGCCGGCAAAGGGGATTATGAACGGACCGTGACCGGGCCTGCCAGCCGGTCTAGCCGGCCTGGGCGGCGAGCGGGGAGAGTTTGCGCCGGCGCCGGCGCAGCATGGTCCAGGCAAGGCGACTCGCCACCGCCTCCAGCCGCCCGCGCGGCGGCAGGCCGACCGATTTCAGGATCATGCCCATGCCACGGCGGATATGGCCGTAGCGATAATACCCCGTCGCGCCGACCATATAGGCCGCGCTGCATTCCGCGTGGCGATAAGGTTCGGCATCGGGGCGGTTGCCGCAGTAATAGGCGAAGGCAAGCTCGTCATCCTCGCTTTCGCCGATTCGTCCCAGCGCGATGGTCAGGCGGCGCAACAAGCCGATATGTTCGCGCTTCAGGTAGCGACGCATATGGTCGTAGAACAGCTTGAAGTGGCGATATTCATCGGCGGCGATCAGCCGGCAGACCTGCTGGAGCACCGGCTCGGCCGTCGCATCGGCAAGCGCGGTGTAATAGCTGGAGGTGCCGGTCTCCACCATGCAGCGGGCGATCAGCTCGCCGGTGCGCGAACCGCGCACCGAGGCGGTGGCATCCAGCGGCAGGCTGTAGCCGGCACGATAGCGGGCGAACGCCGCCTCGAAATCCCAGGACGGATCGGCGAGCATGGCCCAGCGCCCCAGCGCCTCGCCATGCTGAACCTCCTCCACCGACCAGCGATCGGCGGCGGCGCGGAAATCCGGATCATCGGCGAAGACGCGGTTGAGATAGATGCCGTAATCGATGCCGTTTCGCTCGACCATGGCCGCGGCCTTGACCAGCGCCACCATGTCCGGTTCGACCTGGCCCGGATCGAACCGGTCCCAGGCGACATCGTCGATCTGCCAGTGCTTCATATTTCGACCTAGCGCCACCCGCCCGCCTGTCGCGGCGGCGCAACATCATAGCGTGGCAACGGCGCGACGGAAAATCCTGCCCCGCCTGCCGGCCGAAACGTGAGACCGAAGGTGCTGTCACCATCGGCGGGAATCACGCGATCAAACAAAGCGCCAAGCAGGATGGCCGCGCCCAGGCGAACCAGTCTTAGGAGATCGCGTCGGCCATGGCCTGCGCGGCCTGGATCTGGTCCATGCCGGCTTCCTGCGCCGCCGTATCTTCCTTGCCGGCCGATTCGAAGGCCAGCACCGCGGCACCCATGCGGGTTTCCGCCTCGGCACGGGTCAGTTCGGCGACCGGGCGCACTTCGTTGGCCAGCACCGTGCAGCGTTCCGGCGTCACTTCCGCGAAGCCGCCGGACACGTAAAGCCGATCGGTGATCTGATCGCCCTGGTACAATGCGATCACCCCGCCGCGCAGCATGACGATGGCCGGGGCATGCCCCGGCAACACCCCCATTTCGCCTTCCCAGGCCGGGATGACGACCATGTCGACGGGCCGGGAGAGCAGCAGCTTCTCCGGGCTGACGATTTCAAGCGCGACCGGCATCGGCGTGGCTCCTCGCTTCGGCTCAGGCGTTCGCCTTCAGCGACTCGGCCTTCTGCACCGCTTCCTCGATCGTGCCGACCATGTAGAAGGCGGCTTCCGGCAGATGATCATATTCGCCGGCGCAGATCGCCTTGAAGCTGCGCACCGTATCGGCCACCGGCACGAACTTGCCGGGGAAGCCGGTGAAGACTTCGGCGACATGGAAAGGCTGCGACAGGAAGCGCTGGATCTTGCGGGCGCGGGCGACGACCAGCTTATCCTCCTCGGACAGCTCATCCATGCCGAGAATGGCGATGATGTCCTGCAGCGATTTATAGGTCTGCAGGATGCGCTGGGTCTCGCGCGCGACGGCATAATGCTCCTCGCCGACGATGCGCGGATCGAGCGAGCGCGAGGTCGAGTCGAGCGGATCGACCGCCGGATAGATGCCCAGCTCGGCGATCTGGCGGCTCAGCACGGTGGTCGCATCCAGATGGGCGAAGGAAGTGGCCGGCGCCGGATCGGTCAGATCGTCGGCCGGCACATAGATCGCCTGCACCGAGGTGATCGAGCCCTTCTTGGTGG
>JAGWRU010000084.1 GCA_028869595.1 Rhodospirillales bacterium | reverse complement strand
ACGAGGTGTTGGTGCCCGGCGCCGGGGTGGTCTTCTGCACGATCGCCACCGGCAGCGAATCGCTGTGGTTCAGCTTGGTGACCTTGCTCAGCACGCCCTGGTCGTTGAAGGTCAGGCTGACCACGTCCTGATGCTCCACCCCCGGGGTGCGGCCGATCCGGGTGCGCGTGACCTCGCTGATATACAGCCAGGTATTGTCATCGAACGTGGCGTGCGCGGTGGGCGAGCCCAGCAGCGAGCGGGCATCGGCCTCGGTCGAGGTGCCGACCACCAGCTCCTTCAGCGCATCGGGGTCGACCTTGTTGCCGCGCAGCTGTGCCGGCGCCTCGAACAGGCTGCATCCGCCCAGGCAGAGCAGACCCGCCATGGCCAAAGCGGGCAGAGCCAGAGCAGGCCGGGCCAAAGCAGGCCGGGCCAAAGCAGGCAGGCGTCGCCGGGCCGGCGGGGCGGGCGAAACGGCGGACGGGGCAGGGGCTGGCAGCACGTAATCCCTCGATCCAGGATGGGCGAAGCCAAGGGGGTGTCACGCCGCCCCTTCCGTGTCAATCGCCACGCGCATAAGAGTGGCGTGCAAAGCGCGCCGCCCGCCGGGCGGGCGGGCGCAACCGGGAGAGATCGCCGATGGGCCTGCTCGCCGCCCTGTTCCGACGCGGCCGGCGCCGGCATGAACGGGCCGGGTTTGCCCTCTATGCCGCCGCCGTCGCCGCCGCGCGCCGGCCGGTCTTCTACACCGGCTTCGCCGTCGCCGATACGCTGGACGGGCGCTTCGACCTGGTCGGGCTGCACGCCTTCCTGGCGATCGAGCGTCTGCGCGCCGCCGAGCCGCCCGGCCCCGATCTGGCCCAGGCAGTGTTCGATGCCATGTTCGCCGACATGGATGTCACGCTGCGCGAAATCGGCGTCGGCGACCTCTCGGTCGGCAAGAAAATGCGCACGATGTGGGAGGCGTTTCACGGCCGCGCCCAGGCCTATGGCGCAGCGCTGCGCGCCGCCGATCCCGTCGCCGCGCTGAGCGAGGCGCTGGCCCGCAATGTCTGGCGTTCCGCCGCCCCGGCGGATGCCGCCGCGTCGGGCTGCGCGGTGGCGCTGGCGCGCTACGTCCTGACCGCCGCCGAGGCGCTGGCGGCGCAGCCGATCGCAGCGCTGTGCCGGGGCGAGATCGTCTTTCCCGTCGCCATCGCCCCCGAACGCCGATCCGCGGGGGCCGAATCGCTGAAGCCGGAGGCCGTGCCGTGAACGAGACCACGCCCGAATTTTCCCGCCGCGTGCCGCTGTCACGTCTGCGCGAGGCGGCCGAGCGCATCACCGTCGAGGCCGATGCGGCGGAATGCGCGGCGCTGGCGGCGCGCTTCGCGATTCCGGCGATCGGCGCGCTGCAATGCCGCTTCGTCCTGCGCCGCGACGCCGATGGCGGCATCGCCGCGCGCGGCGCGCTGCATGCGGTGGTGACGCAGATCTGCGTGGTCAGCCTGGAGCCGTTCGAGACGCCGATCACCGAGGAATTCGCGGTCCGCTTCGTGCCGGCGCCGCAGATTTCCGAGGAGATCGGCGATCTCGACGATTTCGATGCCCCCGACGAGATCGGCCATGACGGCGCCGCCCTCGATCTCGGCGAGGCGGCGGCGGAGCAACTGGCGCTGGCGCTCGATCCCTGGCCGCGCAAACCCGGCGCCTCGCTGCCGGAGACCGCGCCGACCGTCGATCCGCGCCTGGCTGCACTGGCCCGGCTGAAGCGCCCCCCCGACGCATAAGGGCCCGACGCATAAAGGCAGCACGCGGAAGGGAAGTCGGCGGCCTGCGCCCGGCCGCGCGCGAGCCCGGCGCCACGGGTTGCAGGCCTGCCCCGGCAGGTTCATAAGCAATATCTTATGACCGACCAGCCGACAGACACCGCCGCCCTGCTTGCCGCCCTGCTGCGTCTCGCCCGACGCCTGCGCCGGGCCCGCGCCGATCACGGGATCAGCCCGTCCAAGATCGCCTTCCTCAATCAGCTGGCCCAGGACGGCGCGCTGACCGCCAGCGCCCTGGCCCAGCGCGCGCGGATCCAGCCGCAATCCCTGACCCGGATGATCGCCACGCTGGAGGGGCGGGGGCTGATCATGCGCCAGCCCGATCCCGATGACCGGCGCCAGATCCTGATCGCCATCACCGCCGATGGGCAGGCCTTGCTGGAAGGCGACCGGGCGCGCCAGGAGGAATGGCTGCGCGCGGCAATGCAGGGCAGCCTCGACGCCGCGGAACAGGACCGGCTGCACGCCATCGCCCCGCTGCTCGCCAAATTGCTGGAGGCCGGCGCGTGAGCGCGCCGGCCGACGCGGCCATGCCCGGCCGGGTCGGCATCGCCCTGCCGCTGGTGATCGCCAGCGGCCTGTTCATGTCGCAGCTCGATTCGACGATCATCGCCACCGCCACGCCGCAAATGGCGGCGAGCCTGGGGGTGGCGCCACTGCGGCTCAATCTCGCCATCACCTCCTATCTGATCACCATGGCGGTGTTCATTCCGATCTCCGGCTGGTGCGCCGATCGTTTCGGCCCGCGCCGGGTGTTCTGCGCCGCCCTGGCGCTGTTCTGCACCGGCTCGGTCCTGTGCGGCTTCGCCCATAGCCTGGGGATGCTGATCGCGATGCGCATCCTGCAAGGGCTGGGCGGGGCGATGATGACGCCGGTGGGGCGGCTGATCATGGTCCGCTCCTACCCCAAGGCGCAGCTGATCACGGCGATGAACTACATCTCCATCCCGGCCTTGATCGGCCCGACGCTGGGGCCGCTGATCGGCGGCGCGCTGACCACCTATCTGTCCTGGCGCTGGATTTTCTTCATCAACGTGCCGATCGCCCTGTTCGGCATCGTGATGGCAAGCCGCGTGGTGCGGGATTTCGACGTGCCGAGGCCGAGCGGCTTCGACCTGTCCGGCTTCGTCCTGGTGGGCAGCGCGCTCGGCCTGTTCGCGGTCGGGCTGGAGGGGCTCGGCCATCACCTGCTGCCGGTCCCGGCGGAGGTCGGGGTGTTCGCCGTCACCGCGCTGCTGGGCGGGGCCTATCTGCGCCATGCCCGGCGCGTGGCCGAGCCGGCGGTTGATTTCACCGTCTTCCGCCTGAAGGCGTTTCGCATCGGCACGCTGGCCGGCAGCCTGACGCGCTGCGCCATCGGCGCCACGCCGTTTCTGCTGCCGCTGCTGTTTCAGCTGGGCTTCGGCCTCGATCCCCTGGCCTCCGGCGCGCTGACCTTCGCCACCAGCCTAGGGGCGATGGTCAACAAGACCATCGTGCGGGTGCTGCTGCGCCGATTCGGCTTTCGCCGCCTGCTGTCGGGCAATGCCGCGCTGCTGGCGGCGATGATGGCGGGGCTGGCGGGAATCGGCGCGGGCACGCCGCATCTGCTGATCTGGCTGTTCCTGCTGGCGCTCGGCTTCGTGCGCTCGGTCCAGCTGACCAGCATCAACGCCCTGGTCTATGCCGATCTGACGCCCGCCACGATGAGCCGGGCAACCAGTATCGCGAGCGTCATGCAGCAGCTCGCCATGAGCATGGGGGTGGCGCTGGGGGCGAGCATGCTGGGCATGCTGGCCGCTGCCCGCGGCGGCGCCGGCGCGGCGGTCAGCAGCGCCGATTTCGGCCCGGTTTTCGTCGCCATCGCCGTCTTGCCGGCGCTGGCCGGGCTGATCTTCCTGCGGCTGGAGCCGGAAACCGGGGCGCAGGTCACCGGCCATCGCGGCGGCGCCGGCAAGCCCCATGCGGCGGCGGGCTGAGCCATGGCGGCGCGGACCGCCCGGCGCGGCGTCCTCGCCGGGCGCAACGCTGCCCCCCCGAAGCCCGCGATCCCCTTGCGAGCCGCCGCCCCCTCTGCTAAGGCCCCGCCCTCACGTTGTTGCCAGAGTGTGACCGTCCCTCCGGACGATGTCCGGTCGCGGCACGAAGCATTGAAGCGGAGGGGCAGAACCCATGGCCGTACCGAAGAGAAAGACTTCCCCGTCGCGCGCCGGCATGCGCCGCAGCCATCAGGCGCTGAGCGCGGCGGCCCATGCCGAATGCGCCAATTGCGGCGAGCTGAAGCGCCCGCACCATGTCTGCGCCCATTGCGGCCATTACGATGGTCGCGAAGTGGTGGGCGCCGGCAAGGCGCTGAAGGGTGCCGTCCGCGTCTGAGCCCGCGGCGACCGGTTCGCCGCGCATGAGCGCTGCATTCACCTTGGCGATCGATGCCATGGGCGGCGATGCCGCGCCCGGCATGGTGATCGAGGGGCTGGAGATCGCCGCCGAACGCCACCCCGAGGCGCGGTTCCTGCTGGTCGGCAACGAGGTGGCACTGCGTCCGCTTCTGGCCGGCCATAAGCGGGCCGCGCATGCCTGCACGCTGCGCCATACGCCGGATCTGGTCAGCGGCGACATGAAGCCGGCGGCGGCGGTGCGTCTGCGCACCAGCTCCATGCGCATGGCGATCGACGCGGTGGCGAGCGGCGAGGCGGCCGGTGTGGTCTCGGCCGGCAATACCGGCGCGCTGCTGGCGCTGGCCAAGATCGTCATCAAGACCCTGCCGGGCATCGACCGGCCGGCGATGGCGGCGATCGGGCCGTCGGCGCGCGGCGATGTGGTGATGCTCGATCTCGGCGCCAATGTCGCCTGCGACACCCGCAACCTGGTCGAATTCGCGGTGATGGGCGATGTCTTCGCGCGCACCGTGCTGGGGCTGACGGCGCCCAGTATCGGCCTGCTGAATGTCGGGTCCGAGGAGCTGAAGGGCGACGAGCAATTGCGCGAAGCGGCCGAGCTGCTGCGCGCCAGCCATATCGCGCGCCAGTTTCGCGGCTTCGTCGAAGGCCATGACATCGCCGCCGGCACTACCGATGTGATCGTGACGGACGGCTTCACCGGCAATGTCGCGCTCAAGACCGGCGAGGGGGCGCTGAAGCTGATCGGCGATCTGCTACGCCAGGTCTTCCGCTCCTCGATCGCCGCGCGCATCGCCTATCTGCTGGCCCGGCCCGGCCTGGATCGGCTGCGCGAATGGCTCGACCCGCGCCGCTATAACGGGGCGGTGATGCTGGGTCTGAACGGTGTCGTGGTGAAATCGCATGGCGGCACCGACGCGCAGGGTTTCGCCCATGCCGTGGATGTTGCAATGGATATGGTCGTGCATCGGTTCAACGAACAGATTCGCGACGGCATGGCGCGCATCGGCGAATTGCGCGCCGAGGCCGTTCCCGCCACGCCGTAACCGCCGGCAAGCCGCGCAGGATATGCCATGGGTGTACGTTCCCTGCTGACCGGTGTCGGCGCCTATCTGCCGGCCGAGATCGTCGATAACGACACGCTGGCTCGGCGCGTCGATACTTCCGATGCCTGGATCACCGAGCGGACCGGCATCCGCCAGCGCCATATCGCCGCCGCGCATGAAACCGCCGCCTTCATGGGCACCGAGGCGGCGCGCGCCGCGCTTGCCGATGCCGGCGTCGGGGCGGAGGCGGTGGACGGCATCATTCTGGCGACCGCCACCCCCGATCAGGCATTTCCCGCCACCGCGCTGCGCGTGCAGGCGGCGCTGGGCATCCGCCAGGGCTTCGGCTTCGACGTCTCGGCCGCCTGCGCGGGCTTCGTCTATGCCCTCTCGGTCGCCGATGCGATGATCCAGGCCGGCCAGGCCAAGGGCGTGCTGGTGATCGGCTCGGAGGTTTATTCGCGCATTCTGAACTGGGCCGATCGCGGCACCTGCGTGCTGTTCGGCGATGGCGCGGGGGCGGTATTCCTGCAAGCGTCGCCGGCCGGGGCGGCGGAAGGGCGGGGCGTGCTGTCCACCCATCTGCACGCCGATGGCACGCTGGGCGATATCCTCTATGTCGATGGCGCGGTGGGCCAGCCGGACAAGCCCGGCCATCTGGTGATGAACGGGCGGGAGGTGTTCCGCCACGCCGTCACCCGGCTGGCCGAGGCGGTGGAGGAAGCCCTGGCCGCCAATCAGTTGACCGCCGAGGCGATCGACTGGCTGGTGCCGCATCAGGCCAATCTGCGGATCATCGATGCGATGGGCCGCAAGCTGGGGCTGGGGCGCGACAAGGTGGTGATCACGGTGGATCGCCACGCCAATACCTCGGCCGCCTCGGTGCCGCTGGCGCTGGCCGAGGCATGGCGGGACGGGCGCATCCGGCGCGGCGATCTGGTGCTGCTGGAGGCGTTGGGCGGCGGCCTGGCATGGGGTTCGGCGCTGGTGCGTATGTAACGCGCCGAATCGACCGCCCAACCACCTGTTTCTGATCTATTTTGGCGGCGTTCCGCTTGACGCGGAGCGCAGCTCTGCCTAGCGTCCGGCACATGGGAACCGTCACGCGCGCGCATCTGGCCGAAACGATCTACGCCCAGGTCGGGCTGTCGCGCAACGAGTCGGCCGAGCTGCTGGAGACGGTGCTGGAGCGGATGTCGGCCACGCTGGAATCCGGTGAATCCGTTAAAATCAGCGGCTTCGGAACCTTTTCTGTGCGCCAGAAAGGCCGCCGCATCGGGCGGAATCCGAAAACCGGCCAGGAAGTGCCGATCCTGCCGCGCCGGGTGCTGGTGTTTCGCCCCAGCCACGTCCTGAAATCGCGTGCCAACGGGCTGACGCCGGAAGCCGGCGATGACGGGCATGGCGGCGACGAATGACCGCCCCGGCCCATCCGGCCCAGGATGACGCGCTGACCGATCCCGGTTTCGAGGATGGGCCGGGCGAGGATACGGCCGATACCGCCGATGCGCCGCGCGCGCGACCGCGCAAGGCACCCAATGCCTTCCGCACGATCAGCGAAGTCGCCGATGATCTGCATATTCCGCAGCATGTGCTGCGCTTCTGGGAAACCAAATTCATCCAGGTCCGGCCGCTGAAGCGTGGCGGCGGGCGGCGCTACTACCGGCCCGACGATATCCTGCTGCTGCGCCGGATCGCCGATCTGCTGTATATTCAGGGCTATACCATCAAAGGCGTGCAGCGCCTGCTGCGCGAGGGCGGCGGCCGCCTGTCCGATAATATCCCCCCGCCCAGCGCGGAGGAGCGCGAGGCGGCGGCGGCGGAACGGACCGCGCCTTCGGCCAGCGAGCCGGAATTGCCGATGCCCGGCCTGACCCCGCCCGCCGCGCCGCTGATGGCGCCGGCCCGGGTGGCGCTGCGGCGCAAGCAGGAGCCGCAGGAGGAATTTTCGGGCGAGGCGGCGCGGCTGCGCGCCATGCTGCGCGACGCCCTGGCGGCGCTGGAGGCATTGCGCGCGCGGCTGGGTTAGGCTGCGGCTGGGTTGCCCGGCTTCGCGCCGTCAGCAGCCGCGCCAGACCGCCGGGCGCTTGTGCAGAAACGCGTCGATCCCTTCCGCCGCATCGGCGGCCAGCATGTTTCGCGTCATCACCTCGGCCGTGTATTCATAGGCGGCATCGACCGTCATTTCCGCCTGGCGGTAGAAGGCCTCCTTGCCGATGGCCAGCGTCAGCGGGCTTTTGCCGGCAATCGCGGCGGCCAGCGCGCGTGCCTGCGCCAGCTCCGCCCCGTCCGCCACCACGCGATTGATCAGCCCCAGCGCCCGCGCCTCCTCGGCCGCGATCGCCTCGCCGGTCAGCAGCATCGCCATCGCCGCCTTGCGGCCGATGACGCGCGACAGCGCCACCATCGGGGTGGAGCAGAACAGGCCGATATTCACCCCGGGCGTGGCGAAGCGGGCCGATGCGCCGGCCACCGCCAGATCGCAGGTGGCGACCAGCTGACAGCCCGCGGCGGTGGCGATGCCATGCACGGCGGCGATCACCGGCTGGGGCAGATGCAGGATCGCGCGCATCACCCGGCCGCATCGGGCGAAGGTCTCGCGGTAGAAATCGGCGGTCGGGTTGGCGCGCAATTCGCGTAGATCATGCCCGGCGCAGAAGGCCGGTCCGGCGCCGGCCAGGATCACCGCGCGCACGCTGCGATCGGCGGCGATGGCGGCGAACGCCTCCTCCAGCGCCGCCATCAGGGCCAGGGACAGGGCATTGCGCGCGCCAGGACGGTCGAGCGTCAGCGTGGCGATGCCCTGATCGTCATCGCGGCGCAGCAGCGGCGCGGCATCGCGGGGCTGGGTGGCGGCGGACATGCTCGCTCTCCGATCGGTTGCACGCGACTGGCGCCAGTGTAATTTGCGTCAGTGTAATTTGCGCCATTGTAGTCTGGGCCAGGGCAATCCGAGCCAATGACTCCGCATCAGTATAATCCGCCGAGGAGCCTGCCGTCATGTCCGCCCCGAAACACGCCGCCGATCAGCCCGCGACGCCGCGCGGCGAGCTTGCGCTTCGCATGGTGGCGATGCCGGCCGACACCAATCCGGCCGGGGATATTTTCGGCGGTTGGATCATGTCGCTGATGGATCTTGCCGCCGGGGTCTCGGCCGGCACCCGCGCGCAGGGGCGGGTGGCGACGGCGGCGGTTTCCAACCTGTCCTTCCTGCAGCCGGTGAAGGTCGGCGATATCGTCTGCGTCTATACCGAGATCGAGCGGATCGGCCGGACCTCGATCACGCTGGCGGTGGAAGCCTGGGTGCTGCGCCGCGGCCAGGAGGCGCGCACCCGGGTGACGGCGGCGGAATTCGTGCTGGTCGCGGTCGATGCGGCGGGTCAGCCGCGCCCCGTTCCGCCCGCCTGATCGCTGCCGCCCCCCTGATCGTTGCGGCCCCCCTGATCATTGCGGCTGGGCGGGCCGGCGCCGTAGCGCGCCAGGATCGCGGCCAGCGCGGCGTGATCGATCGCCTCCAGCACATGGCCGCGATCGCCGGCCATGGTGGTGGCTTGCAGCATGGCGTTATAGACCGCCTCCTCCGTCGCCTCGGCGGCGGCGTGAAACAGCGGCGTCATCGCTTCATTCGCCAGATCGGCGAGCAGGCGCGGGCTCGGTGCGTCCGCGGCGCGGCGCACCGTCTCGGCGGTGCTGAAAGCGAGCGCGTAATCGCCCGAGCCATTGGCCAGCACCGAGCCGGTGCGCGCGATGCCGACAAAGGCGCGGCGGGCGAGGCGGGTGAGGTTGCGATCCGAAAGCGGCGCATCGGTCGCCAGCACGATGACGACGGATCCGTCGGCGGCGGTATCGGCCGCGATTTCCTCGCGCAGAGCATGCCGGCCCAGCAGCCTGCCCACCGGAATGCCGGCCATGCTGAGCACCCCGCCATAATTGGTCTGCACCAGCGCGCCCAGCATCCAGCCGCCCAGCTGCCGCGGCAGGCGGCGCGACGCGGTGCCGATCCCGCCCTTCCAGCCGAAAGTCTGCGTGCCGGTGCCGGCGCCGATCGCACCCTCGGCCACCGCGCCGGCGCGCGCATCGGCCAGGGCGGCCGCGACATGCGCGGGGCGCAGCCGCCGCGCGCGGATATCGTTCAGCACCCCGTCATTGGTTTCCCCGACCACGGCATTGACCGAGCGGACGCGCCGATTGCCGGGCTGGGCCAGCGTCCATTCCACCAGCCCCGCCACCGCCTCGCCGACCGAGAGCGTGTTGGTCAGCACGATCGGCGTTTCGATCTCGCCCAGCTCCTCGATCTGGGTGGCGCCGGCGAATTTGCCGTAGCCATTGCCGGCGGCGAAGCCGGCCGGCACGCGCGACTGAAAGACATTGCCCGGATGCGGGCGGATCGCGGTCATGCCGGTGCGGATGGTCTCGCCCTCGATCAGCGTGACATGCCCGACCGTCACGCCCGCGACATCGGTGATCGCATTCTCCGGCCCCGGCGCCAGAATGCCGGGGATCAGGCCGATATCGCGGGCGCGCGGCACGGCGCGCTCAGCCTGCGACCGGATCGGCATCCAGGCGCACGGCGATCCCCTCCAGCCCCGGCGCGGCCGCCGGATAGCGGGCCAGCACCAGCGGATCATGGCCAGGGATGATCGCATCCCGGCGGCTGGCCAGGCGGCGCATCGTGGCATAGCCCTCCAGCGTCGCCTCGTGATCATGCACGATGGGAAACGCCCGGCCTTCCTCCATATTGGCGTAGAAATGGCTGGCATCCGATGCCAGCACCATCCAGCCGCGCCGGGTGAAGACGCGCACCACCTGCAGCCCCTTGGAATGGCCGCCGACGTGATGCAGCGTGATGCCGGGGGCGAGTTCGCTGATGCCGTCATGGAACTGCACCCGCCCGTCGAACAGCTTGCGCACCATGGCGGTGACGTCATCGGCCTCGAACGGGCCGCGCAGGCCGGGATGGCACATGCAGCGCCCGGTGCAATAAGCCATCTCGCGATCCTGGAGGTGGTAGCGCGCCTTGGGAAACAGATCGTAATTGCCGCAATGGTCGTAATGCATGTGCGACAGGATCACATCCTCCACCTGATCGGCGGCGATGCCGATGGCGCGCAGCCCCTCGCTCGGGCAGCGCAGCAATTGCCGGCCGCGCCTGGCCGCCATCGCCGCATCGAAACCGGTGTCGAGGATGAAGCTGCGATCCGGCCCCTTGATCGCCCAGACGAAATAATCGAGCGGCATCGGCCCGTCATGCGGATCGCCGCCAAGGAAATTGCCCGACCGTTTCGCCGCGGCATTATGGGCGTAGCGCACGGCATAGACTTCGTACGGTGTCGTCGGTTCCACGATTCCCTCCCGCTGGTCGGGCCAGTCTTGCGCCGTCGCGCCGCGCCGACAACACTCCCGGTATGACCCAGGATCCGATGCGCGCCGCGCCTGTTCCCGAACCCGCCGCAACCCGCGCGCTGCGCGATGCCGCGCGCCGGCACGAAACCCCGAACGGGGCGGGGCGGATGGTCTGGCATGGCTGGGGCGATCCGGCCGCCGCGCCGCTGGTGCTGCTGCATGGCGGGGCCGGGTCGTGGCGCCACTGGGTGCGCAACATCGCCGATCTGGCCAGGGAATTTCATGTTCTGGCCGGCGATGTTCCGGGCCTCGGCGAAAGCGGCACGCCGCCCGAGCCGCATACGGCGGAGAGGGTCTCGGGCATCATCGCCGACGGCATCGCAGCCCTGCTCGGCACGACGCGGTATCATCTGGCCGGATTTTCCTTCGGCGGCGTGATGGCCGGCTGCGTCGCCGCGCGCCATGGCGGGCAGGTGCGCACGGTATCGATCGCGGGCTCCGGCGGGCTCGGGCTGGCGCGCGGCATCACGCCGCTGATGAAGGTCCGCCATCTGGAGGGGGCGGCACGGGTCGCGGCGCATCGGCACAATCTCGCCGCCCTGATGATCGCCGATCCGGCGAAGATCGATGCCGCGGCGCTGGAAATCCAGGATTGGAACACCCGCCATGCGCGGCTGCGCACGCCGCTGATCTCGCGCAGCCCGGCGCTGTACGAGGCGCTCGGGGCGATCCGCGCGCCGCTTGCCGGCATTTACGGCGCCTGCGATGCGACCTGCCTGCCCGATCTCGCCGCGCGGGCAACGGTGTTCCGCGAACGCCAGCCCGGCGCCACGTTCGAGGTGATCGAGGGTGCCGGACATTGGGTGCAGTACGAGGCGGCGGATGCCTATGCCGCCGCGCTGCGCCGTTCGCTGGCGCGGGGTTAAGCGGTCAGCTCGAACCGCGTCGTCTGTTCCAGACTGTCGCCGAACCAGGCGGTGATCGCCGCCTCGCGCTTGCCGAGGAAGACCGGCTTGCCGTCTTCCAGCACCATCGGCATGTCGTGGCCGGGCACCAGCAGCGTGCCGGGGCGGCGGCGCCACAATTCCCACATGAAGGCGATGGAGGCGCGCGTCACGGCCGGATCGTACGTCATGTCGGCTTCGAGGGTGAGCAATTCGATGCGGTTCTTCGCCGCGTCGCCGGTGAACAGCACATCGCGCTGCGGCCCGTGCAGGTAGAAGATCTGATGTCCCGGCGTGTGCCCGGGCGCGTCATAGGCGATCATGCCGGGGATCACCGTCTCGCCATGGACCAGCGTGCGCAACTGGGCGGAGCCGGCGAGTTCGCGCACGTACAGCTCCGGCACCGGGGTGCGGCCCCAGGGTTCCTTGACCGACCATGCCATTTCCTGCGCGCCCAGCCAGATCGTGGCGCGGTCGAACAGCACCCAGTTGATGGCATGGTCGTGATGGGAATGGGTGAGGATCACATCGGTGACATCCGCCGGCGCCAGCCCGTGGCGGGCGAGACCCGCGATCAGATTGGCGCGATGGCTGAACGTGCCGACATCGATCAGTGCCACCCGGCGTTTGCCATCGGCGCCGGCGGGGCCTTGCAGCAGCACGATGCTGCTCCATCCCAGCCCGCCATGGCAGACGGATTTGCCGGGATAGCCCTGCACCAGGATGTCCAGGCTGTATTCGCATGGTTCGATCGCATCCATCGACGCTGCTCCCAGGCGGGTTTGGCCGGCGAGCATGGCGCGCCCCCCGGTGCCCGGCAAGCGCGGGCCTGAAACCGGGCTGTGGCGTTTGCCCGGCTAGGCACGGCGATCGGCCGTCAACGCATGGCCGGGTCCGGGGGTCTTATGCTGCTCGACATCGAACGGGACGCGGGTATCGCCGCCCCGGCGCTGCGCCTTGCCGATATCATCGCCACGCTGAGCTACGCGCTCGATCTGACCGAGGGCCAGCCGCCCGGGCATTGCCTGCGCGCCACGCTGATCGGCATGCGCCTCGGCCGGCGGCTCTGCGACGATCCTGTGCTGCTCGGCGATCTCTACTACACGCTGCTGCTGAAGGATGCCGGGTGCAGCTCCAACGCGGCGCGGCTATGGGCGCTGTACGGCGGCGATGAACGGCTGATCAAGCATGATTTCAAGACCGTCGATTCCGACGATCTGCGCGCCTTGCTGGGCTTCGTGCTGCGCCATGCCGGCAGCGGAGAGGCGTGGCGCCTGCGTGCCCGCCGCCTGCTGCATCTGGCCCGCCACGGCGAGGGGCTGGCCACGGAACTGATCCAGACACGCTGCGAGCGCGGCGCCGGCATCGTCACGCGGCTTGGATTTCCCGCCCGGGTCGCGGCCGGGGTCCATGCGCTCGACGAGCATTGGAACGGCAAGGGCAAGCCGCTCGGGCTGCAGGGCGAGGCGATTCCGTGGGCCGCGCGCATCGCCTTGCTGGCCCAGGTCGCGGATGTCTTCCATTGCGCCGCCGGGCCGATGGCGGCGCGCGCCGAGATCGCCCGGCGCAGCGGCACCTGGTTCGATCCGGCGATGGCGGCGGCCTTCGCTGCGATCGAGACGGCGCCCGGCTTCTGGGAGATGCTTGACGCGGAGGGGCTTGGCTCGCGGGTGACGGCGATCGAGCCGCAGGCACTCGCCATCCCGCTGGACGAGGATCGGCTGGATGTCGTGGCCGAAGGCTTCGCCGACGTGATCGATGCCAAAAGCGCGTTCACCTCCGGCCATAGCCGGCGGGTGACCTTCTATGCTGATCGCATCGCCGAGCGGCTCGGTCTGACCGATCAGCGCCGCCGCTGGCTGCGCCGGGCGGGATTGCTGCACGATATCGGCAAGCTCGGCGTCAGCACCGGGGTGCTCGACAAGCCGGGCCGGCTCGGCCCCGAGGAATGGACAGCGATGCGCCGCCATGCCAGCCTGACCGAGGATATTCTCGTCCGTCTGCCGGTCTTTCGCGGCATGGCCGCGATGGCCGGGGCGCATCACGAAAGACTGGACGGCAAGGGCTATCCCAAGGGGCTTCAGGGCGAGCAGATCGGCTTGGAAACACGCATCCTCACCACCGGCGATATCTTCGACGCGCTGACCGCCGAACGCCCCTACCGCGCCGCGATGCCCAGCGCGCAGGCGCTGGCGATCATGCAGGCCGATCTCGGCACCGCCATCGACCCGGCCTGCTTCGCCGCGTTGCAGGCCGCATTGCCGGCGATCGAACAGGCGGGCGGTGCCGGCGCAATTTCCTCCTGACAAGGCCTGCCGCATGAAGATCACCGCGCTCGAGACCATCCAGTTGCCGCATCTCGGCAACATCGTCTGGCTGCGCCTGCACACCGATCAGGGGCTGATCGGACTGGGCGAGACGTTTCGCGGCGCCGATGCGGTGGCGCGCTTTCTGCACAAGGAGGCAGCCCCCCTGCTGCTCGGGCGCGATCCCTCGGCGATCGATGCGATCAGCAAGCAGATGACCGAACCCTATCTCGGCTTCCGCTCCTCGGGGGTGGAGATGCGCGGCGCATCGGCGGTCGATATCGCGCTGTGGGACCTCGCCGGGCAGGCGACGGGATTGCCGATCCATCAGCTTCTGGGCGGTCTCTCCCGCCCGTCCATCCGCACCTACAATACCTGCGCCGGCTACACCTACAACAAGGGCGGCGCGGCGCGGCGGGCGATCGCGGTCGGCACGACCGAGCAGGGCGAGGAAGGGCAGTACGAGGATCAGATCGCCTTCAACCGCGATGCTGGCGCCCTGGCCGAAAGCCTGCTCGCCCAGGGCATCACGGCGATGAAGATCTGGCCCTTCGATCCGCTGGCCGTGGCCTCGGGCGGCAATTTCATCCATCGCGCCGATCTCGACCGCGCGCTCACCCCGTTCCGCCAGATCCGCGACGCGGTGGGCGATCGGATGGAGGTGATGGTCGAACTCCATTCGATGTGGGATCTGCCTTCGGCCTTGGCGATCGCGCGCGGCTTGCGGGAATTCCGGCCCTTCTGGGCGGAGGATCCGATCAAGATGCAGGACCCGGTGGCGCTGGCCAATTATGCCCGCCGTTCCGGCCTGCCGGTCTGCGCCAGCGAAACCGCCGCCGGGCGGGCGCAATTCCTCGATTTCCTGCGCCATGACGCGGTCGATTACGTGATGCTGGATATCTCCTGGTGCGGCGGTATCAGCGAGGCGAAGAAGATCGCCACCATGGCGGAGGCCTTCCAGCGCCCGGTCGCGCCGCATGACTGCACCGGCCCGGTGGTCTTCGCCGCCTCCATCCATCTGGCGATGAATGCGCCGAATGCGATTTTTCAGGAAAGCGTGCGGGCCTATTACACCGGCTGGTACCGCGATCTGGTCACCGTGATGCCGCGCATCGAGAACGGACAGATCTTCCCCCTGCCAGGCCCCGGGCTGGGGCTGGCCCTGGCGCCCGATGTGCTGACCCGGGCGGATGCGATCATCCAGCGCACCCGCCTCGACTGAGACAGCGCCGCATGCCAGCCTGCCGGGCTAATCCGACCCGGAGATACCGATGAACCCGCCTTTCTCGCCTTTTTCCTTGGCCGGGCATCGCGCCCTGATCACCGGCGGCGGCTCCGGCCTCGGGCTCGGCATCGCGCGCTGCTTCGCCGCCGCCGGGGCGGAGCTGGTGCTGGCCGGGCGTGATGGCGCGAAGCTTGCCGCCGCCTGCGCCGAGCTGGGCGATGGCGCCCGCGCGGCGGTGTTCGATGTCACCGATACGGCAGGCGCCGATGCCTTCGCCGCCTCCCTCTCCGGCATTTCCATCCTGGTCAACAATGCCGGCGGCACGGTGAAAAAACCGATCGCCGCGATGCGCACCGAGGAATTCGCGGGCGTTCTGCAAACCCATGTCACCGGCGCCTTCGCCCTGACCCGCGCGCTGCTGCCCCAGCTGATCGCAAGCCGGCGCGGCTCGGTGCTGTTCACCGCCTCCATGAGCAGTTTTCTCGGCATTCCCTATGTCGCCGGCTATGCGGCGGCGAAGGCCGCGCATATCGGGCTGGTGCGGTCGCTGGCGACCGAGCTGGCGGCGGACGGGGTGCGGGTGAACGGGGTGGCGCCGGGCTGGATCGACACCGCGCTGTTCCGCAAGGCGACGGCCGATGATCCGGCGCGGCGGGCCAGGATCATGGGCCGCATTCCGATGGGCCGGGTGGGAACGGAGGCTGACATCGGCTGGGCGATGACGTATCTCGCCTCGGATGCCGCCGCCTATGTCACCGGGCATGTGCTGGTGGTCGATGGCGGCGCGCTGCACGGGTTTTGAGGAAGGATCGCCATGAAAGCCCTGATGATCGAAGCGGAGCGGCAGAGCGCGCTGCACGATGTCGCAGCCCCCGCTTCCCCCGGGCCGGGGCAGGTGCTGCTCGGCGTGCGCCATGTCGGGCTGTGCGGCAGCGATCTGAACACCTATCGCGGTCTTAATCCGCTGGTGCAGCTGCCGCGCATTCCCGGCCATGAGATCGGCGCGGAAGTGCTGGCCTGCGGGGCGGGCGTCGATGCCGCCTTCGCGCCGGGGAAGCGGGTGATCGCGGTGCCCTATACCGCCTGCGGGACCTGCACCTCCTGTCGCAAGGGGCGGGTCAATGCCTGCCGCTATAACCGCACGCTGGGCGTGCAGCAGGATGGCGGGCTGGCCGAGCGTATCGTGCTGCCGGCCGAAAAACTGATCCTGAACGAGACGCTGGAGCCCGCCCATCTGGCGCTGGTGGAGCCGCTTTCGGTGGGTTTCCACGCAGTTGCGCGCGGCAAGGTGGGCAAGGGCGATCGGGTCGCGGTGCTGGGCTGCGGCATGATCGGCATGGGCGTGGTGATCGCCGCGGCGGCAGCCGGGGCAGAGGTGATCGCCATCGATCCGGCGCCGGCCAAGCGGGCGCTGGCGCACGCCTTCGGCGCGGCGCACACGCTCGATCCGCTGGCCGGCGACGTGGTCGCGGCGGTTGCCGCACTGACCGGCGATGACGGCGTCGATGTGGCGATCGAGGCGGTGGGCCTGCCCGAGACCTTCACCCAGGCCGTCGCCATGGCCTGCTTCGCCGGGCGCGTCGTCTATGTCGGCTATGCCAAGGCGCCGGTTTCCTATCAGACCCAGGTGTTCAACCTGAAGGAGCTCGACATCCATGGCTCGCGCAACGCGACCCGGGCGGATTTCGAGGCGGTGATCGCCTGGCTGGAACAGGCCGGCAGCCGCGCGGCGGCGCTGATCAGCCGCAGCATCGCCT
Organism: Rhodospirillales bacterium; assembly: GCA_028869595.1. Lineage (GTDB taxonomy): Bacteria > Pseudomonadota > Alphaproteobacteria > Acetobacterales > Acetobacteraceae > JAGWRU01. The sequence goes on along the minus strand of JAGWRU010000084.1, from coordinate 3,497 downwards.
TTGCCGATTGCGCCGATGCGCTGGGGATATGGGATGCGGATCGCGATATTCTGAAGATCGTGATTTCGCTGTAAGACAACCGGGTTGGGGGAAACGTGATGAAAAAACGCGACGACGCGGAAACATTCCGCATTCTGAAGCAGGAATTATTCACCGCGGTGATCGGCGACGTGCTGGACACGATGGGCTGCCGGCGGCAATTCCTGCCGGCCGGGATCGCCCCGCTGGCCGCCGGCATGCGCCTGGCCGGGCGGGCCATGCCGGTGCTGGAGGCGGATATTTTCGACGACGGCACGGCCGAATCACGCGGGCCGCTGGCGCGCAAACCCTTCGGCCTGATGCTGGAGGCGCTCGATGACCTGAAACCCGGCGAGGTCTATGTCGCCTCCGGCTCCTCGTTCAATTACGCGCTGTGGGGCGGGCTGATGTCGACGCGCGCCACGCATCTGAAGGCGGCCGGCGCCGTGCTGAACGGCTATGTCCGCGACGCCGACGAGATCGAGCGGCTGGGTTTCCCCGCTTTCTGTCGCGGCGTCTACGCCCAGGATCAGGGGGTGCGCGGCAAGGTGATCGATTTCCGCAGCGCCATCGAGATCGAGGGGGTGCGCATCGCGCCGGGCGATCTGCTGTTCGGCGACCGCGAGGGCGTGCTGGTGATCCCGCGTGCGGCGGAGGAGGAGGCGATCAGCCGCGCGCTGGAGAAATCGCGCACCGAGAACAAGGTGGCCGATGCCATCCGCGCCGGCATGAGCGCCTGCGAGGCGCTGGCGACCTTCGGCGTGATGTAGCGATGGAGGCGCTCGATCCCCGCCTGCTGCTGCTGGCGCCGGAGGATAACATCGCCGTGGCGCGCGAACCGCTCGATGCCGGCAGCGAGATCGCGGTGGGCGGGGGGCGCGTGGTGCTGGCGGCGGCGATTCCGCGCGGGCACAAAATCGCCGTGCGGGCGATCGCGGCGGGGGAGAAGATCGTCAAATACGGCGCGCCGATCGGCGTTGCGACCCGGCCCATCGCCGCCGGCGCGCATGCCCATCTGCATAATATCCGCAGCGACTACACACCGACCCACGGGGTCGGGGGAATGGGTGTCGGGGGAACGCAGCCATGATCTCCGGGTTTCTCCGCGCCGATGGGCGCAAGGGCATCCGCAATCTGATCGCGGTCGCCTATCTGGTGGAATGCGCCCATCATGTCGGCCGCCAGATCGTCGATCGCGCAGGCGACCCGGGCACGCATCTGATCGGCTTTCCCGGCTGCTATCCCAATGCCTATGCCGGCAAGATGATGACGCAGCTCTGCACCCATCCCAATGTCGGGGCGGTGCTGCTGCTTTCGCTCGGCTGCGAGAGTTTCGACAAGCGCGCGCTGGCCGATGCGGCGCGCGCCAGCGGGCGGCCGGTCGCGGTGCTGACCATCCAGGAAAGCGGCGGCACGCGCCGCACGGTCGAGGAAGGCATCGCCTGGGTCACCGCCCAGCGCGCGGCGCTGGATAGGATGGCGCGGGTGCCGATGGCGCTCGACGAATTGGTGATCGGCACGGTCTGCGGCGGCTCCGACGGCACGTCGGGCATTACCGGCAATCCCGCCGCGGGGCGGGCTTTCGATACGCTGGTCGCCGCCGGCGCGGCCTGCATTTTCGAGGAAACCGGCGAGCTGATCGGCTGCGAGGAGATCATGGCCGCGCGCGCCGCGACGCCCGCCCTCGCCGAGGAACTCCGCGCCGCGGTCGCCAAGGCGGCGCGCTATTACGCGACGCTGGGCTATGGCAGTTTCGCGCCCGGCAATGCCGATGGCGGGCTTTCCACCATCGAGGAGAAATCGATGGGCGCCTATGCCAAATCCGGCCGCTCGCCGATCAGCGGCCTGATCAAGCCCGGCGATGTGCCGCCGCGCGGCGGGCTCTATCTGCTGGATGTGGTGCCGGACGGGGAGGTGCGGTTCGGCTTTCCCAACATCTCCGACAATGCCGAAATCGTCGAGCTGATCGCCTGCGGCGCGCATCTGGTTCTGTTCGTCACCGGGCGCGGCTCGGTGGTGGGCTCCGCGCTCGCCCCGGTGATCAAGATCTGCGCCAATCCCGACACGTATCGCCGCATGGCGGAGGATATGGATATCGATGCCGGGCGCATCCTGGAAGGCGGCGCCACGCTCGATGCAGTCGGCGCGGAGATCGTGGCGCTGATCGGCGAGGTCGCGAAGGGGGCGGAAACCTGCGCCGAGGCGCTGGGCCATCGCGAATTCATCCTGACTTATAAAAGCTTCGAACCGATCGGCCCGGCCTGTCTGCCGGCATGAAGGAAATACCGATGCACGCTGTCTTCGATGTCGCCGCGACAACCGATTTCGCACGCGCGGCGCTGATCCGCGCCGGGCTTGCCGCCGAGATGGCGCAGGTGATCGCCGAGCGGCTGATCGAGGCCGATCTCTATGGCCATGACACGCATGGCCTGGCCCTGCTCGCGCCCTATATCGCCGAGATCGAGGCCGGGCGCATGACGATTGCCGGCGCGCCGGAGGTGTTGCGTGCCAAGGGGGCGGCGGTGCTGTGGGACGGGCGGCGCCTGCCCGGGGTCTGGACCACCCATCTGGCGGTCGCGGAAGCCTGCCGGCGGGCGCGCGATCTGGGGCTCGCCTCGGTCGTGGTGAAGAACGGCCATCACATCGCCTGTCTGGCCGCCTATCTGGAAGCGCCGGCGCGGGCGGGCATGGTGGTGATGATCCTGTCGTCGGATCCCTCGGTGCGCGCGGTGGCGCCGTTCGGCGGCACCACCCAGGTGATGACGCCCAACCCGCTGGCGATCGGCATTCCGACCGATGGCGATCCGATCCTGATCGATATCAGCGCCTCGATCACCACGGTCGGGCAATGCGAAAGGGCACGGAAAGGCAGCGGCGCGCTGGCCGGCAAATGGCTGATCGGACCGGACGGGCAGGCCACCGATCAGGTCGCGGTGCTGGGCGCGGGCGGCGCGCTGCTGCCGATGGGCGGCACCGATCACGGCCATAAAGGCTATGGCATCGGCCTGATGATCGAGGCGCTGACCCAGGGCCTGGGCGGGTTCGGCCGGGCCGAGGCGCCCAGCCAATGGGGCGGCTCGGTGCAGGTGCTGGCCTTCGATCCGGAAGCCTTCGGCGGCATCGATGCCTTCACCCGCGAAACCGGCTGGCTGGCAGCGGCCTGCCGGGCGAGCGCGGTGGCGCCCGGCGCGGCCCCGGTGCGCCTGCCCGGCGAGGCGGCGCTGGCGCGCAAGCGCGACGCGGCCGGGCGGGTGCGGCTGGCGCCGGGCATCGTTTCGGCGCTGGAGGGGCTGGGCGCCCGGCATGGGCTGAGTCTGCCGGGGCGGCAATAATACCAGCCCTCGCTTCAGAACCAGCGCACTGGACGCGGGCACAAGCCACCCGACCCGGCAAAGCGGTGCCGCGCGATCCTAACCCGCCAGCATCCCTTGCCGCGCCAGCCATGCCGCATACCAGCCGGGCCAGGCCATGGTGGCGGT
>JAGWRU010000083.1 GCA_028869595.1 Rhodospirillales bacterium | reverse complement strand
GCGGGGATACAGGCTGTGGTTCGGCAGCACCAGGAATGCGGCGCCGTGGGCCCGGAACACCGACGCGATCTCCGCCCGGGTTGCTGCCGGTATCGGCGAATCGGCGAAGCCGGCAGGCAGGCCGCCAATTGCCCGCACATGGTGCGCGCGCGCCCAGTCCAGGAAATGCCCCACCAGGACCGTGCCGTAACCCGCTCGGATCTGGGCTGCGTTCGGGTGATACGGCACCGCGCGGGCCAATACCGGCGCATTTGCCGCGCCCAGTTCCGGCGTGTGGCCGACATGGTCGCCCCAGGCATTCATGGTGCCGACTGTTGCCGCACGAGGATCCTCGAACCGCGCTGCGACCAGGCTCATCTCGATCAGGCTGGACAATGCGCCGCGCAGGTCGAAGGCGAACAGTGCACCAAGCCAGCGGTCGGGCGGCAGGGTGGCGAGCGTCGCCCAGTCGTGCCGCAGCATGATTGCCGCATCCGGTCCGACGTCGGTGGCGGCGCGGGAGCGGGTATATTGCGCCTCCTCCAGCGGCAGGTAGACCAGGTCGCCTGGCCGCAGCAGCCGTTCCCAGCGGGTGAAAAGGTAATCCAGGCCGATACCCACCGCGACGCCGCCGTTGATGCACGGGATGCCGAGGATCGGCTCGATCGTTTCGCAGCGATGCGAATAGGGACCGTTGGAGCCGGCCAGGATCACCAGCTTGGGGCTGCCCACCAGCGCCCCGCGCGCCAGCTTCATGTCGATCTGCCGGCGCAGGAATCCGTAGGCCAGTGGCCGGTCCAGCACGAAGCCAAACGCCGCGGCATACAGCAGCAAGGACGCGAGACAGGCCGCGATCAGCCGCGCCAGCGGCGAGACCGCGCGGCGGCGCGCGCGGGTCGCGATTCCGACCCGTCCGACCGCCTCGCCCATCAGAACCGGAAATAGAGAAACGGCACCACCTTCGGTGCGAAGAACAGCGCGCGGACGCTGAACGCGAAGCTCGCGGTCAGCGCAAAGCTGCGCGCCCGCGCGCTCATCTGGTGCAGATGCGGCAGGAACAACACGATCGCCCAACCGAGCACCAGGCACGCCCCCGCTTCCGGCAGGCTCAGGGTCCGCGCCGCGCCCAGATGCTCCAGAAGTGGCACCGGCCGCGCGACCGCCCCCAGCCAGGGCAGCCATGTCAGGATCATTGACGGCAGAGCGATCCCCCGCGCCCCCGCCATGGCGCGCAGCATCGATACCGCCGCCGACAACCGCTCCGCCCGGAACGGCACCCAGGCGAGCACCACGGCGAGCAGGGTCAACGCCTGGCCCGCCGCGGGCGGCATTCGCCCGCCCAGCCGCCGCCAGGTCGCGTGGCTCACCAGGAACGCCCCGTGCAGCCCGCCCCACAGCACGAAGCGCCAGGCCGCGCCGTGCCACAGCCCGCAGAGCAGCATCGTCAGCATCAGATTGCCCGCGCGCCGCGCCTCCCCGCACCGGCTGCCGCCGAGCGGGATATACAGATAGTCACGCAGGAAACCGCCCAGGGTGATATGCCAGCGCCGCCAGAACGCGCCGATGTCGGACGCGCGATAGGGGCTCGCGAAATTCAGCGGAAACCGCACGTTCAGCATCCGCGCCAGTCCGATCGCCATGTCCGAATAGCCGGAGAAATCGAAGTAGATCTGCAGGCCGTAGGCCCCGGCGGCGACCCAGGCGGAAACGAAGCCGATCGCTGCCCCACGTCCCGCCGCGTCGAACCCGACATCGGCGAACCGGGCGAACATGTCCGCCAGCACCAGCTTCTTCGCCAGGCCCAGCAGGAAGATCGTCATCCCCTCGCAGATCGCGCCCAAGCGTGGGCGGGCCAGATCGGGGGCGTGCAACTGCGGAATGATCTCCCCGGGCCGGACGATCGGCCCCGCGATCAGGTGCGGAAAGAACGCGACGAAGGCCGCGTAGCCCAGGAACCCGCGATCGGGGCAGGTGCCGGCGCGGCTATCGGCCAGGAACATGATCTGCTGGAAGGTGAAGAAGCTGATCGCGAGCGGCAGGAAAATCCGCAGTTCCGGCGCCTGCCGCCCGAACAGCGCGGCCACGCTCCCGGCCAGAAACCCCGCGTATTTGAACCAGCCGAGCAGCGCGAGATTTCCCGCCACCCCCGCGACAAGCCAGGTCCGCCCGCGCGCTCCGCCACGCGCGAGATGCCGCCCGATCGCGTAATTCGCCACGATCGATCCGGCCAGCAGCAGTACAAAGGGCGGTCTCCACCAGCCATAGAAGAACAGGCTGGCCCCGATCAGGACGCATAACGCCGCGCGCCGGCCGAACAGGCGGCCGGCCGCGAAGAAACCCAGCAGGAAGACGGGCAGGAACCCCAGGATGAAGGGTTCGGAGTTGAACAGCACGGCAGGCCCCGGAGGCGGAGACGCGCAGTCTCCGCCCGCGAGGCTAAGGGAGGGTAAACGCGCCGCGGATCAGCGCTGGCCAGGCGGGATGTAGTCGCGCTGCGTGGGGCCGGTGTAGATCTGGCGCGGCCGGCCGATGCGCTGCTCGGGGTCCTCGATCATTTCCGCCCATTGGCTGATCCAGCCGACGGTGCGGGAGACCGCGAACAGCGCGGTGAACATCGAGGTCGGGAAGCCCATCGCCTTCAGGATGATCCCGGAATAGAAATCGACGTTCGGATAGAGCTTGCGATCGACAAAGTATTTGTCGTTGAGCGCGATCTTCTCCAGCTCCAGCGCGAGATCCAGCAGCGGGTCGTCCTTGATGCCGAGCTCGCCCAGCACGTCGTGGCAAGCCTTCTGGATGATCTTCGCGCGCGGATCGTAGTTCTTGTACACGCGATGGCCGAAGCCCATCAGCTTGGCGTGGTTGTTGCGGTCCTTCACATCGGCCAGGAAGGCGGGGATGTTCTTCACATGGCCGATCTCGGCCAGCATCTTCAGCACCGCCTCGTTCGCCCCGCCATGCGCCGGGCCCCACAGGCTGGCAATGCCGGCGGCGATGCAGGCGAAGGGATTGGCCCCGGTCGAGCCGGCCAGACGCACGGTCGAGGTCGATGCGTTCTGCTCGTGATCGGCATGCAGGATCATGATCAGATCCATCGCCCGGGCGAGGATCGGATTGACCTTGTATTCCTCGGCCGGCACGCCGTGGAACATGTACAGGAAGTTCTCCGCGTAGCCGAGATCGTTGCGCGGGTACATGAAGGGCTGGCCGACCGTGTATTTATGCGCCCAGGCGGCGATGGTCGGCACCTTGGCGATCAGGCGGAAGGCGCTGATCCGGCGGTGGTCGGGATCGTAGATGTTCAGGCTGTCATGGTAGAAGGCCGACAGCGCGCCGACCACGCCGCACATCACCGCCATCGGGTGCGCATCGCGGCGGAAGCCGTTGTAGAAGCTGCGCAGCTGCTCGTGCAGCATGGTGTGGTGGGTGACGCCCTTCTGGAACTCGACCAGCTCCGCCGGCTTGGGCAATTCGCCGTTCAGCAGCAGATAGGCGACTTCCAGGAAGTTGGAGTGCTCGGCCAGCTGCTCGATCGGGTAGCCGCGATAGAGCAGAACGCCCTGATCGCCGTCGATATAGGTGATCTTGCTGTCGCAGGCCGCCGTCGCGCCATAGCCCGGATCGTAGGTGAAGATCCCGAGATCGCCATAGATCTTTCGGATATCGGCGACCGGCGGTCCGATGGTGCCGTCGAGCAGCGGCAGGGTGGAGGATTTGTTGGACCCATCCAGAGTAAGGGTGACCGTCCGTTTCGCCGTTCCGCTCATTGCGATGTCCCTTGTCATGCACCCGGCCCGGGGGCCGGGGCGATCCCGTCGTGGCGAAACTATGGCCGCAGGCAGGTTTACGCAACCTTCGCGCCCGCAGCATGGGCAGGGCAGGGCGCATGCCCGCCCCTACCGCCGCGCCAGCACCACCAGGTAGATGCAGGTCTCCTCGGCCGAGGGATTGTGGAATTCGCACTCGGCCGGCGGGCCTAGCGCCAGGCAATCGCCGGCCGCCAGCGCATGCGTCACCGCGCCCTCGCGGAAATCGAGCCGGCCATGCAGGACATAGGTGCATTGCCCGGCCAGGTGCAGAAACGCCGCCGCCGGATAGGCGATGCGCGCGCCGGGCGGCAAGGCGACGTGGACGATCTCCGGCACCGCGCCGGCCGGCGAGACGGCGCGGCGCAGATAGCCGGTGGCCGGATCGCGCCAGACCGGCTGCGATCCCGCCCGCGTCACCTGGCCGCTGCCGGTGCAATCGCCCTCGGCCCGGGCCAGCAGGTTCGACAGGGTCAGCCCGAACGCACCGGATAGCCGGCCGAGCAGCGCCGCGGTCGGGCTCGCCTCGGCCCGCTCGATCTTGCTGATCATCGCCCGGCTGACGCCGGACCGGGTGGCGAGATCGGCGATCGACCAGCTTCGCGCCTCGCGCTCCGCGCGCAGCCGCGCGGCCAGGCCGCGATCCAGCGCGGTCATGCCCGCAGCCATGTCCGCCGACGCAAGAGTGTCCTTTATGATAGACATATCACTACTATAGTGGATATTTGCAGCCTGTGCCAGTTCGCTGCCGCGGAGAGAAGACCATGTCCGAGCCGATGCAAGCCGCGCCCCGTCCGATGCTGCTGAACGCCTTCGACATGGCCTGCGTCGGCCATATCCAGCAAGGCATGTGGCGCCATCCGCGCGACCGCAGCGCGCAGTATACCCGGCTGTCCCACTGGACCGAGCTTGCCCGGCTGCTGGAACGCGGCCTGTTCGACGGGCTGTTTCTGGCCGATGTGCTGGGCGTCTACGATGTCTATGGCGGCACGCCCGATGCCGCGCTGCGCGGTGCGGCGCAGGTGCCGCTGCTCGACCCGACATTGCTGATCCCGGCCATGGCGGCGGCCACAAGCCATCTCGGCTTCGGCGTGACCTGCAATCTCGCCTATGAACCGCCCTATCTGTTCGCCCGGCGCATGAGCACGCTCGATCACCTGACCGGGGGGCGGATCGGCTGGAACATCGTCACCGGCTATCTCGACAGTGCCGCCCGCGCGCTGGGCTATACCGCGCAGATGGCCCATGACGACCGCTACGACCTCGCCGATGAATACATGGCAGCGGTCTATGCGCTGTGGGAAGGCAGTTGGGCGGAGGATGCGGTGCGCCGCGACAAGGCAGGCGGCGTCTATACCGATCCGACGCGGGTGCGCCGCATCCACCATCACGGCGCGCAATACCGGTTGGATGCGATGCATCTCTGCGAACCCTCGCCGCAGCGCAGCCCGGTGCTGTATCAGGCCGGCGCCAGCGAGCGCGGCCGGCGCTTCGCAGCGCTTCACGCCGAATGCGTCTTCGTCAATGGCTCCACGCCGGAGATCGTCGCGGCCCTGGTTGCCGATCTGCGCGCCCGCGCCGGGGCGCGTCCGATCCGCGCCCTGGTCGGCGCCACGGTGGTGGTCGGGCGAACGGCGGCGGAGGCGCAGAGCATGCTGGCCGATTACGCCGCCTCGGCCGATGCCGAGGCGACGCTTGCCCATGCCTCCGCCTCGCTCGGCATCGACCTTGCGCGGTTCGACATGGATCAGCCGATCGAGGCGGCGCCCGGCAATGCGATCCAGTCCAACGTGACCGCGATGGCGCGTATCGCCGGGCCGGCCTGGACCAAGCGCAAGCTGCTGGAGCAATCCGTGCTGGGCAGCCGCCAGCCGCCGATCGTCGGCGACCCGGCGCAGGTCGCCGACGCGCTGATGCAATGGATGGCGCTGGCCGATATCGACGGCTTCAACCTCTCGCGCACGGTGATGCCGGAATGCCTGGAGGCGTTCATCGATCTGGTGGTGCCGATCCTGCAGGAACGGGGTGCCTATAAGACCGCGTACGCGTCCGGCACGTATCGGGAAAAACTATTCGGCGCCGGCCGGCTGCTGGATGCGCCCCATCCGGCGGCGGGGTATCGGATGGTCTGACACCTTGCCAGCCGGGCAGCCCTGCGGCACAGGGATGCGGATCGGCGGGAGGGTGGCGATGGCGGGTATTCTGGACGGGCTGCGGCTGGTCGAAGTATCGGCCTTCGTCGCCGCCCCGCTTGGCGGCATGACGCTGGCGCAACTGGGGGCGGAGGTGATCCGCATCGACCCGTTGGGCGGCAATATCGACATTGCCCGCTGGCCGCTCGCCCCCTCCGGCACCAGCCTGTACTGGGCCAGCCTGAACAAGGCCAAGCGTTCGGTCTGCCTCGATCTGCGTCGCCCGGAAGGCCAGGAGATCGCCCGCGCCCTGATCACCGCGCCGGGCGAGAATGCCGGGCTGCTGCTGACCAATCTGCCGGCCTCGGGCTGGATGAGCCATGCCGCGCTTGCCGCCCATCGCGCCGATCTGATCATGGCAAGGCTGATCGGCAATCCCGACGGCAGCGCGGCGGTCGATTACACAGTGAATTGTGCCTCCGGCTTTCCGATGGCCACCGGTCCGGGCGGTGCGCCGGTCAATCATGTGCTGCCGGCCTGGGATATTGCCGCCGGGCTCTATCTCGCGACCGGTCTGCTGGCCGCCGAGCGTCGCCGCCGGCTTTCCGGCCATGGTCAGGAAATCGTGCTGTCGCTGGCCGATGTCATGCTCGCCAGCGTCTCCAACCTTGGCTACCTCGCCGATGTCGCGGTCAACGGAGCGGTGCGCGCGGCCATGGGCAATGAACTCTACGGCGCGCTGGGGCGCGATTTCGCCACTGCCGACGGGCGGCGGATCATGCTGGTGGCGATCTCCAACCGCCAGTGGCGGGCGATCGGCAAGGCGACGGGCCTGGCCGAGCGTCTGGCGATGATCGGCCCGCTGATGGATGCCGATCTGGACAGCGAGGCCGGGCGCTTCGCGGCGCGGCGCGCCATTTTCGCGGTTCTGGAGCCATGGTTCGCCGCGCGCAGCCTGGCCGAGATCACCGCCGCCTTTGCCGCCAGCGGCGTGCTGTGGGGGCCGTATCAGGATTTCGGTCAGCTGGCCCGCGAGGATGCCCGTGCCAGCGCCGCCAACCCGATCTTCGCCGAGATCGACCAGCCGGGCGTCGGGCGTATCCTGGCCAATGCCGCCCCGCTCGCCTTCGCCGTCGATCCCGCCCCGCCGCCTGCCCCCGCCCCGGTGCTGGGCGCGGATACGGAAGCGGTGCTGTGCGGCTTGCTGGGTCTGTCCGCGCTCCAATATGCGAAATTGCGCGATGCCGGTGTGGCGGGTTGAAGGAGCAGGCGATGGCTCGGGATGAGGCGATGGATGACCTGCTGACGCTGGCTGCGCGCGGCCTCGATCTGGCCGATCAGATCGTCGCGGCCTCGCGCCAGGCGGTGGCGGCGCTGCTGCTGGCTGACGGGCGGATCGATGCGGCGGCGCTGACCCGCCATCAGCTTGCCGCGCATGGCTTTGCCTGGCAGGCGACCTATGCGGCGGCGCTGCGCCAGATGCTGCTCTGGGCACAAAGGCTGGCCGCGCGCGACAGTTTCGGCCCGGCTGAGGCGGCGATGTTGCGGCTGGGATTTGCTGAATATCTCGCCCAGCTCTGCGGCGGCATTCCGATGAGCCAGAGCGAGATGGTGCGTCCCGGTGATTGCGGTCTTGCCCCGGCGGCGGTGCAGGCATTCCTTGCCAGTCCGGTGCTGGCCGCCTTGTCCGATCCGGCTGCTCTCGACGCCTCCCGCACCGCCCTGGTGGCGGCGCTGGCGGCGGGGAATTGCGGCGATCCCGGCATCGAGGACGAGACGATCGCCGCGATCCGGGCGGAATTCCTGCGCTATGCCGGGGCCGAGATCGCCCCGCACGCGCAGGACTGGCATCGCCGCGATGCGCTGATCCCGCTGGACGTGGTCGGGCAACTGGCCGAGATGGGCGTGTTCGGCATGACCGTGCCGGAAGCCGATGGCGGGCTCGGCCTCGGCAAGATCGCGATGTGCGTGGTCTCCGAGGCGTTGAGCGGCGGCTATATCGGCGTCGGCTCGCTCGGCACACGCGCGGAGATCGCCGCCGAGCTGATCGGGCGGGCCGGCACGACGGAACAGCGCGCGCGCTTCCTGCCCGCCATCGCCTCGGGCGCGATCCTGCCGACGGCGGTGTTCACCGAACCCAATACCGGCTCCGATCTCGGCAGTCTGCGCACCCGCGCGGTGCGCGAGGGCGATACCTATCGCGTCTACGGCGCGAAGACCTGGATCACCCATGGATCGCGCTCCGATCTGATGACGTTGCTGGTGCGCACCGATCCGGCGAGCAGCGATTATCGCGGCCTGTCGATGCTGCTGGCGGAAAAGCCGCGTGGCACGGAGGCCGATCCGTTTCCCACGCCCGGCATGCGCGGCACGGAAATCACCGTGCTCGGCTATCGCGGCATGAAGGAATACGAGATCGCCTTCGAGGATTTCCGCGTCCCCGCCGCCAATCTCCTGGGCGGGGTCGAAGGGCAGGGCTTCAAGCAGTTGATGGAGACCTTCGAGAGCGCGCGCATCCAGACCGGCGCGCGAGCGCTCGGCGTCGCGCAGAACGCGCTGGAGCTGGCGCTTTCCTATGCCCGCGACCGCATCCAGTTCGGCCAGGCGATCATCGGGTTTCCGCGCGTCGCCAACAAGCTCGCGATGATGGCAACCGAAACGATGATGGCCCGCCAACTGACCTATTTCGCCGCGTATCAGAAAGATGCCGGCAGGCGCTGCGATATCGAGGCCGGTATGGCCAAGCTGCTGGCCGCGCGCGTTGCCTTCGCCAATGCCGATGCGGGTCTGCAGATCCATGGCGGCAACGGCTATGCGGTGGAATATCCGATCAGCCGGGTGCTGTGCGATGCCCGTATTCTGTCGATCTTCGAAGGCGCGGCGGAAATCCAGGCGCAGGTGATCGCCCGCGGCCTGCTCGGTCGGATCAACTGAGGCGACATTGCCGCCCGCGACGCCACGCCTTTATGCTGTCCGCCTGGGCGGGAAGGAAGAGGGCCATGACGACGCATCCGAATGCCTGCACCTGCTGCGCGGATATGCTGCCGCCGGGTTTCGACCGGCGCGGCTTTCTCCGCCTCGCCGGGCTCGGCGCCGCCGGGCTGGCCCTCGCGCCGCGCCGCGCCCGGGCGGAGCCGCCGCCCTATAAGGCGCTGTTGCTGTCCTGCGTCGATCCGCGCACCCAGGCGCCGGTCGCCGATTGGATGAATCAGCCGGCCGCTGCCAGCCACCGTGGCAGCCTGCAGGGCCAGTACAGCCAGTTCACCATCGCCGGCGCCGCCGTCGGGGTGATCGCGCCGGCTTTCCCCAAAGCCTGGAGCGAGACTTTCTGGGAGAATTTCTCCGCCTCCGTTCAGCTGCATCGGATCGAGAATCTGATCGTCGTCGATCACGCCAATTGCGGCGCCTTGCGACTCGCTTATGGCGAGGATGTCTACAAGAATCCGAAACTCGAACTCGAAGCCCATCGCGCCGATGTCGCTGCCTTGCAGCGCGAACTCTCGATCCGCCATCCGGATGCCGGGTTTCAGGCCTGGTTCCTCGGTCGTGACGGCGCCGGGCGGTTCACCGCGTGGCAGAACCTCATTGCCGGGCCGGTGATTGGCTGAAGCCGGATTGGGTCTGCCGCTCGGGTGGGCAAGGGACGGGTTGAATTCCCCCCTGTGGGCGCTACAACGCCTGCGCCCGCCGATCGGGGCCAGTCAAGAAGGAACGGAACGTGAGCACATCGCCTGCCCGGCCGCGCGGACGTCATTTCTTCGCCAATCCCGGCCCGACCAACATCCCCGACAGCGTGTTGCGGGCGATGGATCGTCCCACCATCGATTTCAACGATGGCGACTTCGCCCCGGTCTATCAGCAGGCGGTGGAGGGGGTGAAATTCGTCCTTCAGACCAAGCAGCATCTTTTCATGTACAACGCCTCCGGCCATGGCGCGTGGGAGGCGAGCCTGACCAATCTGTTCTCGCCCGGTGAGCGGATCGTGGTGCTGGAATCGGGATATTTTTCCGAGGAATGGGGGGCGATGGCTGCGGCGCACGGCCTGGTGGTGGAAAAACTCGCCGCCGATTGGCGGGTCGGCGCCGATCTCGGCAAGCTCCAGGCCATGCTCCAGGCCGATTCCGGGCATGCGATCCGCGCCATCTGCGTGGTGCATAACGAGACGGCGACGGGGATGATGATCCCGCTCGATCAGGTGCGGGCGGCAATGGATGCGGCGGGCCATCCGGCGCTGCTGCTGGTCGATACCATCTCCTCGCTCGGCTCGCTCGATTTCCGCATGGATGAATGGCAGATCGATTGCGTGGTCGGCGGCAGCCAGAAGGGATTGATGCTGCCCACCGGCATGAGCTTTACCGGGGTCTCGGAAAAGGCCATGGCGGCGCATCGCAAGGCCACGCTGAAGCGCTTTTATTTCGACTGGACGCTGATGGAGAAGCGGCCGCAGAAAAGCTTCATCGGCACGCTGCCGGTGAACATGTTCTACGGCCTGCGCGAATCCGTCCGCCTGATCGAGGAGGAGACGCTGCCTGCCCTGTTCGCCCGCCATCACCGTCTGGCCGAAGCGACGCGCCGGGCGGTGCAGGTCTGGGCCGCCAATCACGGGCCGCAGCTCTATTGCACCACCCCGGCGCGGGCGTCGAACAGCGTGACCGCCGTGCTGATGCCGGAAGGCCACGATCCGGAGGCGCTGCGTCGTATCGTACGCCAGCGCTTCAACGTCTCCCTCGGTGGCGGGCTGGGGGCGCTCGGCGGCAAGATTTTCCGCATCGGCCATCTCGGCGATCTGAACGAGCCGATGATCCTCGGCACGCTGGGCGCGGTGGAGATGGGGCTGCGTCTGGCCGGCATCCCGCATGGGCGCGGTGGGGTGGAGGCGGCGATGGATTACCTCGCCGCCGCCTGAACGCGCGGCGGCGCGGGGGTATAGAGCGGCAGAAACCCCGCCAGCATCGCCTCCGGCCCGGGTGAGGTGGGCAGCGCCGCATGCAGGCGCTGCCATAACCCCTCCTCGGTCGCGGCGCGGTGCATCGCTTCGGCGAGCGAGGGGGCGTGGCCGGGCGGAAACAGCAACCCGTCCACATCGTCGCGAATCCGCTCGGTCATCGCCCCGATCGCCGAGGCGATGACCGGCTTGCCGAACATCCAGGCTTCGGAAATCACCAGACCGAACGCCTCCGCCCAGACCGAAGGCACGACGCACCAATCGATCCGCGCCATGCGTTCGGCGAGATCGGGTTGGTCATAGGGGCCGTTGAACTGCACCCGCCTTGCCTCGGCCGGCAGGCGCGCCTCCTCCGCCAGGAAGGCCTGGAACTGGTCCTGGATCGGCTGGCTGGCGAAGCGGAGATTGGCGCCGTTGATCTCCACCCGGAAATCGGTGAAACCGCCGGCGCGCAGCAGGGCAGCGGCTTCCAGCAGGGTCGTTACGCCCTTGCTGTCGTGCAATTGGCCGAAAAACCCGAAGCGGGAACGCGATGCCCGTGCCGTTGCGGCGGTGCCGGCAGCGGCAGCCGGGCGGCGTGATCGGGCTGGCCGTTGGTGACATGGAACAGCTTTTCCGCCGGCAGGCCCCAGGCGATGTAGCGGTCCAGCATGAAGCGCGACGGGCAGGTGAAGGCATCGACCGCTTCCAGATGGCGCAGCAGCCAGCGTTTGCGCAGGAAAAATCGCTCGGGCGGATGCTCGGGCAGGCATTGATGGCAGCGCGCTGGGCTCTCGTTGGTGCAGTTGGTGCCGTCGACGCGCCGGCGCATCTGCCCATCGGCGGCACAGATCGCCTGGAATTCATGCAATGTCAGCACGATGCGGCATTCCGGCAGCACTTTGCGGGTCAGCGTCAGCATCTCGATGCCGTAGCCGACGAAATGCTGGAAATGCACCACTTCCGGGCGCAGCCTTTCCAGGAAGCGGGCGAAATCGGCTAGCGCCCGCGGATCGCCCTGCTTCTGCCAGAACGAATCGAAGTGGTCGGAGAAGAACAGATGCTGATCCGCCCGCCCGTCGAAGCCGGAAATCGCCGTGCCGGCATGCGCCAATGCCGGCATCACGCCCGAAGTGCAGGAGGAGAGCAGATGCGCCTCCATCGCCGGGGTCGCGGCGCGGCGTGTCTGCAAGGCTTCGAATAGATCGAGCGCGACCCTCTGCGAGCCGCCACGCACCAGCTCCGGGTGATACAGGCTGACGATCAGGACGCGCATCAGCCCCGCCCCGCCCGCGCGCCGCGCGAAGCCGGCTGCTTGCGCGTCGGTGCGGCATGGCGCGGTGCCTGGCCCAGCATCGCTTCGCTCAGCCAGCTTTCCCAGCGCCGTGTGAAGCGCCAGCGATTGAGCATCGCCGCCCCCTCCTGCGGGCGGGCGCGCCTGGCGCCCTTGCCTTCCAGATGCAGCAGCGGGATGTCGTGCAGCATCGGCGCGATGCCGTCGCGCAGGCTGCGCAGGCAGAGATCGGCATCCTCGTAATGGCCCATCGCATAGCCTTCGTCGAAACCTTCCAGCCGTTCCAGCCAGGATTGCGCGATGGACAGAAAGGCCCCCGTCACGGGCGGCACCGGGCGCGGCATCGGCAGGGCCGGATCGGCGTGCGGCGCGCCCTTGCCGTAATGCTCCACCCGCAGCATGCGCCGCTCGCTGAAGCCGCGATTGCCGGCGATGAGCGCGGTATCCTCCTCGATATACATGCCGGCATGCATCAGCGCGCCATCGGCATAGGACAGGGTGGTGCCGAACAGGCGTGACTGCGCCTCGGGCACGGTATCGAGAATGTGCAGGTGGCGCGCCGCCCAATCCTGCGCGCCGGGCAGCACATCGGGGTTGAGCATCAGCAGTCTTTCGCTGCCGGCATGGCGCGCGCCCAGATTGCAGGCGGCGGCGAAGCCGGCATTGCCGGCCAGCAGCAGAATGGTCTGCGACAGCCCGTACAGCCGCTCGGCGCTGCGGGCTTCGGCAAGCAGCGTGTCGGCCAGTTCCGGACTGTTCAGCACGTAGATGAACTCATAGGCATCGATACCCGGGGCGCCGCTGAACAGGGCCGATTGCAGAAAGAAATATTCGAGTTTGCCGTAAAGCGGCACGATCACGCTGACGCGCGGGCGCGGATGGACCGGGCCGAAACGCCGGCGCAACGCGCCCGCAGTGGTTTGCCCGGCCAGGCTGCGCGCATAGAGCGACAAGGCATCGCCCAGGCCCGCATCCAGCGCGGCGAAGACGGCCAGCGTGGGGTTGCCGCGATGCGGTGCCTCGGCCAGGGCGATCAAGGCCCGGTCCAGCACCTTGGCGTTGCGCACCAGCGAGAGCGTTGCCTCGGCGCTCATGGTCTCGCCGTTTTCCAGCCGCAGCGTCAGCGTGCAGGGCGCGGCGCGCAGCAACCGGCCATCGGCGCGTCCGCCGGGCGGGGCAAACAGCACCAGGCCGTACTCATGGGCTTCGTCGCTGCCCAGCGCCTCCTCCACGTCGCTGCGGCGCAGCCGGGGGAAGACGGTCCAGCGGGCGAGCGTGGTGCCGCCGGCCTGCAGGCTGGCCTCGGCCAGGGCGGCGCGGCGGTCATCGCACCAGCCGGTCAGCAGCAATGCGCCGTCATCGGCGACGAAGGCGTGGTCGATGACCGTTTGCAGCGCATCCGGCGGGCGCGGCACGGCCAGGGCACTGGCGAGGGCGATCCGTTCGAGAATGGCGGCTTGGCGGTATTCCGCCCGGCTCAGCCGGTCTTCGGCGCGCCCGGCCAGATTGAAGTGCTGATAGGCCGATTCCAGATCGCCGCGCGCCACCGCATCGGCGACATCGGGAAAGGCGCGGAGATAGGCGGCCTCGTTGAATCCGCTGTCGTCGGGTTCCGGCAGGCCGAGAGCCATCTCGTCGGGCATGGCATCGTCCGCTTTTCTGGCGCTAGAATAGCATAACGTCCGCGTAATTGATCCGGCAAGCAAAGCGGATGGGCTGGCCGGTGCCAGACCGCAAACGGGGACACGACCGGGGAGCATGGCCGAGGATCTGCACGCCGCCATTGCCGCGACCGGCTTGTTCGATGCCGGCTGGTATCGCGCGCAGAACGCCGATGTCGCCGTTGCCGGGCTCGACCCGCTGAACCATTACGTGCATTTCGGGCAGATCGAGGGGCGGGCGCCGAATGCCTGGTTCGATCCCGGCTTTTATGCCGTCGCCGCCGACCTCCCCGACCCTGCCGACGGGCTGCTTGATTACGCCCGCCAGGGCGAGGCGCTTGGGATTCCCCCGCACCCGGATTTCGACCCGCTTTGGTATCGCCATGCCTTCCGGGTTGCCGCGGGGGAATTGGCGCTGGCCCATTTCCTGGCCGTGCTGGTCGCGGGCGGTGCGGCGATGGTAGCGCCCTCGGCGGCGCTATGGCCGGCGCGCTTCGATGCCGCGTGTGCCGGCGCGGCCGATCCCTTTGCCGCCTGGCGCGCTTGCCATCCCCGCCCGGACGGGGCGATGGCGGCGGAAATCGCGATCCTTTCGGCAAGCGGGTTGTTCGACGCCAATGCCTATCTGCTGCGGGGGCCGGACGTGCTGGCCGCCGGGCTTGATCCGCTGGAGCATTTCTGCCGCTTCGGCTGGCGCGAAGGGCGGCGGCCAAACCCCTATTTCGACACGGGCTGGTACCGCGCCACCAATGCCGATCTGCGGGCGCTGGGGGTCAATCCGCTGTTGCATTATCTGGTCTGCGGCGAGGCGGCGGGCCGCCGCCCGGTGGTCTATTTCGATCCGCTCTGGTATCGCGCCCGCCATGGGCTGGCGCCCGGCGTCTCGGCGCTGGCGCATTTCCTAGCGCATCGCCGGTCGGTGGAGCATTCCCCGCATCCGCTGTTCGATCCGGCGCATTACCGTGCCCAGCTCGATCCGCCGCCGCCCGGCGCGATCGATTTGTTCGCGCATTATCTGGTGGCGGGCACGCTGGCGGATCCGCAGCCCTCGGCCGGCTTCGATGCGGCGGCCTGGCGCAAGCGCCGGGCCGGGCGGCGCAGCCGGCATTTCCGCCACCGGCTGCGCCCCGAGCGCGACAATGCGCTGGTCGATTACCTGTTGCGCACCTATCGCTGAAGTTGCGCGCGCAGAAAGGCGCAGGCGCCCTCGACCGCCTTGCGCGCCTTGGCAACGCCCGAGGTGGCGCGCAAGAAGCCATGCACCACGCCTGCGAAGGTTTCATGGCTGACCGCGACGCCGGCGGCACGGAGTTTCTCCACCAGCGCCTCGCCCTCCGAGCGGAGCACGTCGAGTTCGGCGAGCTGCACAAGCACCGGCGGCAGGCCGGCCAGATCGGCATGCAGCGGCGCGGCCAGCGGATGGCTGCGATCGGCTTCGTGCGGCACGTAGACGTTCCAGTAGAATTCCATCCGCTCCCGCGTCAGCCCGTAACCGGTGGCGAAGTCGCGATAGCTGGGGCGGGTGAAATCGGCATCGCAGACCGGGTAGAAGGCGACGATGCCCGCAAGCGCCGGGCCGGCGCGATCGCGCAGCGCCAGGGCGGTGGCGAGCGCCAGATTGGCCCCCGCGCTGTCGCCGGCCACGAACAGGCGGGTCGGATCGATGCCCCATTCCGCGGCACCCGCGCCGGCCGCGTATTCGGTGACGGCGGCGCATTCCAGCATCGCCTGGGGGAATTTCGCTTCCGGCGACAGCGCGTAATCGACGCTGAGCACCGCCATGCCGGAGCCGGTGCAGATCTCGCGCGCCAGCCGGTCATGCGTATCGACCGAGGACCAGACCCAGCCGCCGCCGTGGAAATAGACCACCAAAGGCAGGTTCTTCGCCGCACTGGGGCGGTACAGCCGGCAGAAGATGCGCCGTCCGCGTGCCGCCACCCAAAGGTCGCGCATCTCCGCCGGCACCGGCCCGCCCTGGGCGGTGATCAGATTGAGCGCATCGTTCACCGCGCGCTGCGGTTCGAACGGAAACCCCACCTGCAGCGGCGGGTATTGCGCGGCATCGGCATCGCGGGCGGCCTGAAAGGCGAGCATCTCGGGATCGAAGCGGGAGGTGTCGGTCATGCGGATATCCTTTTCAGCGGGTCGGAGATTCATTCGCTCGGCGTCAGATGTTCGGCGAGCAGGCGCACCGCGGGCGGCAGCGCGGTGGGCGCGCGCATGCAGAGATTGAGCGGACGCAGTGTCCAATCCTCGGTCAGCGGCACCGCGATCAGCCGCTCCAGCCGGCCGCTTTCCGCCACCACCCGTTCGGGCACCACGCCGACGCCAAGGCCGGTTTCGACCATGCGGAACAGCGCATCGAAGCCGGAGACGCGCACCCGGGGGCGCAGCGCGCGATCCAGCGCCTCGGCCGCGCGCAGGCACAGGGTTTCGATCGAGCTGCCATGTTCCAGGCAGACGAAATCATGCTCCACCAGGGCCGCGAAACGAAGGCTCGGGTTGCCGGCCAAAGCATGGCCGCGCGGCATGACGGCGACCAGACGGTCCTGGCGATAACGGCGCACGGCAAGGTCGGGGGCCGGGATATTGCCGCCATAGATGCCGAGATCGGCGGCATTATCGGCAACCGCCCGCACGATGCCGGGGCTGGTGCCCTCCTCCAGCTCCACCTGCACCAGCGGATAGCGATCGAGAAACGTCACCAGATCCTCGGGCAGGAATTGCAGGATCGCCGATTTATTGGCGACGATGCGCACCAGCCCGCGCAGACCCTGGCGGTGTTCGGATAATTCCGCCTCCATCTGCGCCATCGCCGCGCGCAATCCCCTGGCGTGGCGCAGCAGCGCCGCCCCGGCCGGCGTCAGGTCCATGCCCTTGGCGTGGCGGATGAACAGATCGACGCCCAGCATCGCCTCCATATCGGAAATGCGCCGGCTGATGGCGGAAGCGGCGATGCGCCGCCGTTCGGCGGCGCGGGCGATACCCTGCTCCTCCACGATGGCGATGAAGACTTCAAGTGTCAGAAGGTCGAAGCGGATGCTCATCTCTGGCGGGGTTTCGCGGGCTGGCCCATGCTACGCCCCGCCCGCCGCCGCCGCCAAGGGTGCGGCCCTTGCGGTCGGTCTTCGCAGCCGGGCAAGCCGGCTTGCCGAAATGCGACGATACAGCACAGCCTGCCATTGCTAGATCGTATCCGCCGGCTCTGGCCGGGGAGGGGGAGAGAACATCCGCATGAACCAGGTACCGCGCACCCTGTTCGAGAAGATCTGGGACCGCCACCGCGTGCTGGAGCGCGAGGACGGGCAGACTTTGCTCTATGTCGATCGCCATTTGATCCATGACGGCTCGGAGCCGGCCTTCACCCGGCTGGCCAAGCGCGGCGTCGGCGTGCGCGCCCCGGGGCGGACCTTCGCGACGCCGGATCATTACGTGCTGACGGATGCGCGCTCCGTGCCGGATATTCCCGATCCGGAACGGCGCTCCATGGTGGAAAAACTGATCGCCAATACGCAGGCGGCCGGCATCACGATGTTCGGCCTGGATGATCCGCGCCAGGGCATCGTGCACGTGGTCGGGCCGGAGCAGGGGCTGAGCCTGCCCGGCATGCTGCTGGTCTGCGGCGACAGCCATACCGCGACGCATGGCGCGCTGGGGGCGATGGCGTTCGGCATCGGCTCGACCGAGGTCGGGCACGTGCTGGCGACGCAAACCCTGTGGCAGCGCAAGCCGAAATCGCTGCGCATCACGGTGGATGGCATGCTGGGCGCCGGCGTCACCGCCAAGGATGTGATCCTGGCGATCATCGCGCAGATCGGCGCGGCCGGGGCGACCGGGCATCTGATCGAATATGCCGGCAGCGCCATTCGCGGCCTGTCGGTGCAGGGGCGTCTGACGCTGTGCAACATGTCGATCGAAGCGGGCGGGCGGGCCGGCATGGTGGCGCCCGACGATACGACGTACCAGTTCCTGCATGGCCGCCCCTATGCGCCGAGCGGGGCGGACTGGGACCGCGCCGTGGCCGAATGGCGCGCCTTGCCGAGCGATGCCGAGGCGGTGTTCGACCGTGAGGAGGTGCTGGACGGCGCGGCCATCGCACCGATGGTCACCTGGGGCACCAGCCCGGAGGATGCCGCTCCGATCACCGGCGTGGTGCCCGATCCCGACAGCGTCGCCGATGCCGAGCAGGCCGCGATGATGCGCCGCTCGCTCGATTACATGGGCCTGCACCCCGGCACGCTGCTGGCCGATATCCCGGTCGATCGCGTCTTCATCGGGTCCTGCACCAATGGGCGGATCGAAGATCTGCGCGAAGCCGCCGCCATTGCCCGCAACCGCCATGTCGCGGACGGCGTCACCGCCTGGGTGGTGCCGGGCTCGGGGCTGGTCAAGGCCGAGGCCGAGGCCGAGGGGCTGGATCGCATCTTCGAGGCGGCGGGGTTCTCCTGGCGCTATGCCGGCTGCTCGATGTGTCTCGGCACCAATGGCGAGATCGCAGCGCCCGGCGAACGCTGCGCATCGACGTCGAACCGCAATTTCATGGGCCGGCAGGGGCCGGGCGCGCGCACCCATTTGATGAGCCCGGCGATGGCCGCCGCCGCTGCGGTCACCGGCCATCTGACCGATGTGCGCAGCCTGGGGAAAGGCTGAGACGATGGACAAGTTCGACACGCTCCACGCCGCCGCCCTGCCGATCGTGCGGCCCAATTGCGATACCGATCAGATCATCCCGGCCCGCTTCCTTTCGCGCCCGCGCGATTCCGGCCTGGCCGGCTGTCTGTTCCACGATCTGCGCTTCGCCCCGGACGGGACGGAGAAGGCCGATTTCGTCCTGAACCGCCCGCCCTATCGGACGGCGCGGATCGTCGTGGCGGAGCGCAATTTCGCCTGCGGCTCATCGCGCGAAAACGCCGTCTGGGCGCTGTACGATTACGGGTTCCGCGCCGCCATCGCACCCAGCTTCGGCGATATTTTCGCCAATAATGCGCTGAAGAATGGCGTGTTGCCGGTGCGCCTGCCGTACCAAACCGTGGTCGATCTGCTGACTCAGATCGAGGCGGCGCCGGGGGCGCAGATCGGCATCGATCTGCCGGCGCAGATCGTCACCGCCCCGGATGGCAGCCAGCACGGCTTCGAGATCGACCCCTTCGCCAAGACCTGTCTGATCGAGGGGCTGGACGAGCTTTCCTACACGCTGAGCCTGACGGACGAGATCGCCGCCTTCGAGCAGCGGCTCGGCCGGCACAATGACTGAACCAACACGAAGCGGACGCGCGAGATCATGAAGATTGCAGTTCTCCCCGGCGACGGGATCGGCCCCGAGGTGACGGCCCAGGCGGTGCGCGTGGTGCGCGCCGTGCTGGGCAACCGTGCCTTCGAGATGGAGGAGGCGCCGATCGGCGCGGCCGGGGTGGAAGCGGCCGGCGTGCCGCTGCCCGGCCCGACGCGCGAATTGGCGCACAAGGCCGATGCCATCCTGTTCGGCTCGGTTGGCGGGCCGCTCGACGAACTCGCCGATCGCTCCAAGCGTCCCGGCACGGCGCTGCTGACATTGCGTCGGGAATTGCAGCTTTTCGCCAATTTCCGCCCCGCCGTGCTGTATCCGGAGCTGATCGGCGCTTCCTCGCTGCGCCCGGAAATCGTCAAGGGCCTCGATCTGCTGGTGCTGCGCGAGCTGAACGGCGATCTCTATTTCGGCGAGCCGCGCGGCATCCACACCGATGAGAAGGGCGAGCGCTACGGCATCAACACCATGCGCTATTCCGAGTCCGAAATTGCCCGCATCGCCCATGTCGGCTTCCAGACGGCCCGCAAGCGGCGCGGCAAACTATGCTCGGTCGATAAGGCGAACGTGCTGGAGACGATGCATCTGTGGCGTGACGTGGTGACCGGGATCGGGCGCGAATATCCGGATGTGGAGCTGAGCCACCTGTTCATCGACGCCGCCGCGATGATGCTGATGCGCAGGCCGACGAGCTTCGACGTGATCGTCACCGGTAATGTGTTCGGCGATATTCTCTCGGACGCGGCGGCGATGCTGACCGGCTCGATCGGGATGCTGCCCTCGGCCTCTCTTGGCAGTTCCAGCAAGGGATTGTATGAGCCGGTGCATGGCTCCGCCCCTGATATCGCGGGCCAGGACATTGCCAATCCGCTGGCCGCGATCCTGTCGGCGGCGATGATGCTGCGTTACTCCTTCGACCTGCCGGAAGAAGCGGGCAGGATCGAACAGGCGGTGCGCCGCGTCCTGGCGGAAGGCTATCGCACCGCCGATATCGACGAGCCGGGCGCGCGGCGCGTCGGGACCGAGGCGATGGCGGATGCGGTGGTCGCGGCCATCGCACACTGAACGGAATGGCCTGCAAGGCGGGGGAGCCAACCCCCGCCCAATCAGAACGAAATTCAGAGGAAGCACGACGCCCATGAGCTCGACCGAACAACATGCCGCCGATATCGCGGCCCGGCTGGACCGATTGCCGTTCACCCGCAGCATCTGGTGGCTGGCGCTGCTGATCTCGCTGGGCGGCGTGTTCGAGCTGTACAGCCTGTTCATGACCGCCTATATCGCCCCGGGCCTGGTGAAAAGCGGGATGTTCGCCACCAGCCATGTCGGGCTGTTCGGCATCGAGGGCATCGGCTTCTTCGTCTTCGCCACTTTCGCCGGCATGTTCGTCGGCACCATGGGTTGCGGCTTCGTCGCCGATATCATGGGCAGGCGGGCGGTCTTCACCATCTCGCTGATCTGGTACTCGCTGGCCAGCGCGATCATGGCCTTTCAGCACAGCGCCGGCATGGTCGATCTGTGGCGCTTCATCGCAGCGATCGGCGTCGGGCTGGAGCAGGTGACGATCGACACGTACCTGTCGGAGCTGGTGCCCCCCGAAGGGCGCGGCAAGGCCTTC
>JAGWRU010000082.1 GCA_028869595.1 Rhodospirillales bacterium | reverse complement strand
GGTCGAGCAGGGCGATCTGGCCGGGGCCACGTCCTCGGCATCGACCAAGCTGATCCATGGCGGGCTGCGCTATCTGGAGCAATACGCCTTCCGCCTGGTGCGCGAGGCGCTGACCGAGCGCGCCGTGCTGCTGGCCGCCCTGCCCCATATCGCCTGGCCGATGCGCTTCGTGCTGCCCCACCATGCCGGGCTGCGCCCCTGGTGGATGCTGCGCGCGGGGCTGTTCCTGTATGACCATCTGGGCCGGCGCAGCGGCGCCCTGCCGGGCACCGCGACGCTCGATCTGACGCGCGATCCTGCCGGCCTGCCATTGCGCCCGGAATTCCGCCGCGCCTTCGAATATTCCGATGCCTGGGTCGACGATGCCCGCCTCGTGGTACTGGCCGCGCGCGATGCCGCCGCGCGCGGCGCGGCGATCCGCACCCGCACGCGCTGCGTCTCGGCGCGGGTCGCGGACGGGATGTGGCAGCTCGCCCTCGCGCCGGCGGGCGGGCCTGGGGAAACCGCGACGGCGCGCGTCCTCGTCAATGCCGCGGGGCCGTGGTCGGGCAGCCTGCTGGACGGGGTGCTGCATCGCCCGCCGCGCGCCGTGGTGCGGCTGGTCAAGGGCGCGCACATCGTCGTGCCGCGTCTGTTTCAGCATGATCGCTGCTACATTTTCCAGAACAAGGATGGGCGCATCTGCTTCGCCATTCCGTATGAGGGCGATTTCACCCTGATCGGCACGACGGATGAGGATTACCGGGGCGATCCCGCCAAGGTGGTCTGCACCGAGGGCGATGTCGCCTATCTCTGCGCCGCGGTCGGGGAATATCTGCGCGATCCGCCGAAACCCGCCGATGTGGTCTGGCGCTATGCCGGGGTGCGGCCGCTGCATCAGGACGGGTCGGCCAGCGCGCAGGAGACCTCGCGCGATTACGTGCTGGAGCTCGACCATGCCGATGGCGCGCCGCTGCTCTCGGTCTATGGCGGCAAGATCACCACGTTCCGCCGGCTGGCCGAGCACGCGATGGAGCGTCTGGGCGGCGAATTTCCTGGCCTCGGGCGGGCCTGGACGGCCAGCGCGCCGCTGCCCGGCGGGCAGATCGCGCGCGCGGCCCTGCCGGCGCTGCAAGCGCGCCTCGCCGCGGCGCATCCCGATCTCGATGCCGCGCTGATTGCCCGTCTGGTGCGCGCCTATGGCAGCGACGCGCCGGCGGTGCTGGGCGACGGTCCGGCCGAGGCGATGGGGCCGTGGTTCGGGCCGCATCTATGCGCGTGCGAGGTCGCCTGGATGATGGCGCGCGAATGGGCGATGACGGCGGAGGATGTGCTGTGGCGGCGCAGCAAATTGGGTCTGCGCCTGACGCCAGACCAGCAGGCGGCACTCGCCGCCTGGATGGCCGGGCGCAACACCCCGGGCCGCTGATCGCGCCGCCGGGGGGTTGCTGTCTTGATTTTGCGCGCCGCCGCCCGCCAACCCGGCGCGCGGGCTATTTCTTCGCCCGCGTGACGATCTGCGTCGGGTTGACGAAGCGCAGCGCGATCAGCAGCCAGACCATGGTGGCGATCATATAGACCACCGCCATCGCATCGATCGACTGGCCCGGCCGCACGCCCGCAGCAAAGACCGAGTAATAGAGCGCCACCACCAGCGTCTGGCTGTCCGGACCCGCCGTCAGGAAGGTGAGTTCGAACATCGCGATGGTACGCACCAGCACCAGCAGCAGCGCGGCGAGAATGCCCGGCGTCAGCAGCGGCACCAGGACGCGGGTGAAAAGCTGCAAGGTGCTGGCCCCGAAGACCCGCGCCGCCGCCTCGATCCTCGGGTCGATCTGTTCGACGAAGGGGATCATGATCAGGATCACGAAGGGCACGGTCGGCACCAGATTGGCCAGGATCACCCCCGACAGCGTGCCGGCCAGATGCAGCTGGTACAGCACCGTCGCCATCGGAATCCCGTAGGTGATGGGCGGCACCAGCAGCGGCAGCAGGAACAGCAGCATCGCCGCCTTCTTGCCGGGAAAATCCCGCCGCGCCATGGCATAGGCCGCCGGCACCCCGATCAGCCCGGACAGCAGCACCACCGCGCCGACCACCTCCATCGTCACCAGCAGGATGGCGGGGAGCTGGAATTCGTTCCAGGCCATGGCATACCAGCGCGGCGTGAAGCCGGCCGGCAGCCAGGTCGCGAACCAGCGCGTGCCGAAGGAATTGACGACGACGGTCGCCACCAGCCCGACCAGATTGAGCACGAACAGCCCGACCATCAGCCAGACCAGGCTGGCCCAGAGCTTCGCCCCGATTGTTTCCTCGCGCTGCACGTCTAGCCCTTTCCGCCGCTGGCCGGACCGCGATAGGCGATGCCCTTGGCCACCAGAAGGGCGACCACGATCAACACCTGCACCGCCGCCATGATCATCGCGATGGCCGAGGCCATCGAGTAGTCG
Organism: Rhodospirillales bacterium; assembly: GCA_028869595.1. Classification (GTDB taxonomy): domain Bacteria; phylum Pseudomonadota; class Alphaproteobacteria; order Acetobacterales; family Acetobacteraceae; genus JAGWRU01. The sequence continues at coordinate 26,008 of JAGWRU010000082.1, read as the reverse complement.
TACTGCTCGTACGCCGCCTGATAGGCGGCGATCGAAATCACTCGTGTCGGACCGGCCGGCGCGCCGAGCAGCACCGCCGAGGGAAACACAGAGAAGGCCTGCACGAAGGACAGCGCCAGGGTGATGGTCAGCCCCGGCGTCAGCAGCGGCAGCAGGATATGGCGGAAGCGCGCCCGCGCCCGCGCGCCCAGCATCGCGCCCGCCTGTTCCAGCGACGGGTCGATGCCGGTGACGTAGGACAATGTCAGCAGAAAGGTGAAGGGAAAGCCGGTGATCACCAGCGACAGGAACACGCCCCAGTAATTATGCAGCAGCATCAGCGGATGATCGATGATGCCGGCGGCCATCAGCACCCGGTTGAACCAGCCGCGCGGGCCGAGATAATTCAGCAGCCCCTCCGCCACCAGCACGGTGCCGAGCGTGATCGGCACCACCAGAATGGTGGTCAGCAATTTCTGCCGGCGCAGCAGACGCACCCGCATCGCCACCGGGATCGACAGCACCACGTTCAGAATGGTGACCGGCACGGCCAGCCACAGCGTCGTGCCGATGGTTTCATACAAAAACGGATCGGAGAAGAAGCGGATGTAATTGGCGAATGTGCCGCCCTTCATCGGATGAAAGGACAGGAACAGGCCGTAGAGAAACGGGTAGACGAACAATGCCAGGATGAACAGCACGGCCGGCAGCACCAGCAGCGTCAGCCCGTCCATGCCGCGCCGCGCGAGGCGCAGGCGCACGCCGATCCGATCGCTCATCGCCGCGCATCCGCGCGATAGATCAGCACCCGCTCGGCCGGCGCGGCAAGGCGCAACCGCGCGCCCGGGCCGACCCGTTCGAAGGCGCGGAAATAAAGCTCGGTGCCGTCATCCGCCCGCGCCACGCCGTAGAAATCGCGGCCGCGATATTCCGCCGTGATCACCTCCGCCGCGATCGGCCCGTCCGGGCTCGGCGTCAGATCCTCGGGGCGGATGGCAACCGTGACCGGTCCCGCCGCGCCATCGACCGCGGTGCCGAGCAGGCTGCCACCGGCCAGGGCGACCGACAATCCGGCGGCATTGCCGCTGGCCTGGGCGGCGATGATGTTGCGATAGCCCATGAATTCCGCGACATCGGCGCTGGCGGGACGCATGTACAGCGTCTCCGGCGCGCCGATCTGGCGCACTTGCCCGTCGCGCAGCACGACGATGCGGTCGGCCAGCGACAGCGCCTCGTCCTGGTCATGCGTGACATAGATGGTGGAACAGCCCAGCAGGCCGTGGATGCGGCGGATTTCGCTGCGCATCTCCAGCCGCAACTTGGCATCCAGATTGGACAGCGGCTCGTCCATCAGCACCAGCGGCGGCTCGACGACGATGGCGCGCGCGATCGCCACGCGCTGCTGCTGCCCGCCCGAGATCTGGCCCGGCAGCTTGTCGCCCTGCCCGGTCAGGCGGACCAGCGCCAGCGCCTCCTCCACCCGTTTGGCGATTTCGGCGCGCGGGCGCTTCTGCATCTGCAGGCCGAAGCCGATATTCCTGCGCACGCTCATGTGCGGGAACAGCGCGTAATTCTGAAACACCATGCCGAAGCCGCGCCCTTCCGGGCCCAGCGTGTCGATGCGCTTCTCATCCAGCCAGATGGCGCCGCCGGTCAGCGGCAGCAGCCCGGCCAGGCAATTCAGCGCGGTGGATTTGCCGCAGCCCGAGGGACCCAGCAGGGCGATGAATTCGCCGCGCTGCACCGTCAGGCTGATTTTCGACAGCGCGATCAGCACCCCGAAATCACGGCTGATCTCCTCCAGCCGCAGCTCGCGGAAATCGCGGGAAGCAATCGTCATAGCAGTCAGGTCTCCACGGTTCGGATAGGCCGCACCGCCCTGCCCCGGCTTGGCCGGAACAGGGCGGGTCTGCGCGGCGACAGGCTTACTTGCCGACGAAGGCGCCGATCTGCTTGTCCCAGCGATCGAAGGCATAGACCATGCGATCGGCGGCAAGCGGCGTGTTCTCCGGCGTTTCGGCCAGCAGCTTGGCGTAGATCGGACGGTTATATTCGGCGATCACCTTCTGGCTGGATTCCGGCGCCAGCGACAGCGGCACGTTCTTCACCGACGGGCCGGGATAGAAATAGCCCTTATCCCAGTTATAGGCCTGCGCCTTGGGCGTCAGCATGTACGCCATCAGATGCAGCAGCACCGCGAGCTTGTCCGGCGCCACGCCCTTGGGCACGCACATGTAATGCCCGTCGGTCACCAGGTGGAAGCCTTTCAGCGTGCCGATCTGGGCCGATTTCGGCACCACGCCCAACGCGCGCGGATTGATGTCCCAGCCGGTCATGGTGACCGTCATGTCGCGCGAGCCCTCGCCCAGCTCCTTCATCACCGCGCCGGTGCCGGTCGGGTAATAGGGGATGTTCTTGCCCAGTTCGCGCAGATAGGCCCAGGTCTTGTCCCAGCCCTTGGCCGGATCCATCGGATCCTTGTCGCCCAGGATATAGGGCACGCCCATCAGCCAGGCGCGGCCGGGGCCGGAATTGGCCGGGCGGGCATAGATGAAACGGTCCTTGTTCTGGCGGGTGTAATCCAGCAATTCCTGCGCGGTGGTCGGCACTTTCTTGACCGCGTCGGGCATGTATTCCAGCAGCGGCCCGCCCGGGCAGAAGCTGACGCACACACCCTGGTTCAGCGCCAGCGCCTGCATCTTCAGCGCGCCGGGCAGCAGGATCGAGGACAGGTTGGGCAGCGCCGCCTGATATTCCGGCAGCAGATGCACCCAGAGCTTCTCGGCGATGCCGGCCGACAGCGCATCGGTGCCGGTCAGCACCAGATCGATATCGACGCGCCCGGCCGCCTGCTGCGCCTTCAGCTTGCCCGGCAGTTCCGGCGCGGTCGCCTGGTTGTAGGTGATGCGCGAGACGATATGCGGGTTGGCCGTGCGATAGGCCTCGAAGGCCGGCTGGGTCAGGGCGAGATTGCCGGCGACATCGATGATGTTGATGGCAACCGGGCCTTTCGGCATGGCCGGCAGGGCATTGGCCAGCGCCAGGCCCGGCGCGGCGGCCAGGGTGGTCAGGCCGGCGGTGATGCCGGCAATGCCGCCGAGCAGGCCGCGGCGCGTGGTATCGGTCGATGACATGATCGAACTCCTCCGTTTGGTTTCTTGTCGAAGCGCCTGGGAATCAGGCTATCTGTTGCAACGCGCGGCAGGGATGCCGGGGCGTTGCGCCAGCTCTGGAAGCGGTGGGGGAAGCGGGTGAAGAAACGCGGTGGCGGGCAAGGCGGAACCACGGCTCCCGGCGGCGGGCAGGACGCGCGGCGCGGCAATGCCGCGAAGATGCCGGCGCGTCCGTGTGCCGCAAGGCGCGCCGGCGGCGGAACCGTCAAGATCACCGATGTGGCCGAGGCCGCCGGGGTCGCGCCGATGACCGTCTCGCGCGTGCTCAACACGCCCGATCGGGTCTCGACGGCAACGCTCGCGCGGGTGCGCGATGCCATCGCAGCCCTGGGCTATGTGCCCAATCTGATCGCCGGCGGCCTGTCCTCGCGCCGTTCGCGCATGGTCGCGGCGGTGGTGCCGACCATCGCCCATCCGATGTTCGCCGACATGATCCGCCATTTCTCCACCCTGCTGCGGGCGGCGAATTATCAGGTGATGCTGCTGATCTCCGGCTACGAGGAAGGGGCGGAGGCGCCTTTGGTGCAGTCGGTGCTGACGCGCCGGCCCGATGCGCTGCTGATGACCGGCGCCGATCATGCCCCGGCCACCCGCGCGCTGCTGCAGGGCGCGGGGATCCCGGTCGTCGAGATCTGGGATGTCTCGCCCCGCCCTTTCGACATGCAGGTGGGCTTCGACCATGCCGAGGTCGGCGCGGCGGTCGCCGCCTATTTCCGCGCGCAGGGATTTCAGCGCTTCCTCAGCCTGCCGGCCGGCGATCGGCGCGCGCGCCAGCGCGGCGAGGGCTTCAGCGCGGCGGTGCGTGCCGCAGGGTTGGAATTGCTGGAGCCGCCGGCCGAGCTGCCCGCCCCGTCCACCATCACCGCCGGGCGGGAGGCGCTGCGCGCGATGCTGCCAAGGCTTGCTTTTCCCGGCGCGGCGCGGACCGCGCTGTTCTGCTCCTCCGACCTGCTGGCCTTCGGCGCGATCACCGAGGCGCGGCTGGCCGGGCTCGGCGTGCCGGCCCAGCTTGCCGTGTGCGGCTTCGGCGATTTCGAGATCAGCCGCGCCAGCGCGCCGCCCTTCAGCACGGTGACGGTGGATGGGGCGGCGATCGGGCGTCTGGCGGCCGAGGCGCTGCTGGCCCGGCTGGGCGGGACGGACGCGGCGGAGGGGCAAGGCCCGGCGATCGGGCAAGGCGTAGCGATGGGCGGGCCGCGCGTGAAAGTGCCCTTCCACATCATCCATCGCGGCACGACCTGATGCGCGGAGGCCGCGCGTGGGCGCCATTCGCAGATCCTTGCCGGCATGTATGCCGCCCTGCCCGAAGATCGCCGCCTCCCCCATATGATGTGCGCGGCGCGGGGCCTGGGATGCAGGTCCGGCGTCGCGCATGTTAGCGATATCATGGTTGTTGCCGACAGAGCCCGCCCCGGTCAAGCTTTAATTCCGATCCGCCGCGCCGTGTCGCAGAGTCGTCGTGCCTGAGAGTCGTCGAACCGAAGAGTCGCCGAACCCTTTGGGAGTGACAGCCGAGGCTGCGCTCCGCCGTCCTGCCGCCGGCAGGGAGCAAGCAAGAAGAACGACGGAAACCGCCCGAGGAAGCGCCATGCCCGCTTTGCCCCGCGTCACCCTGGCCCGGCTGCGCCGTGTCAGCACTGCCACGCTCTCGACCCAGTTGTTCCGCCATGGTTTGCGCAACGCCTATATGCAGGGGGTGCGCCTGCTGGGATCCAGGCTCGATATGAATCTGGTCGGCCCCGCCTTCACCCTGCGCTGCATCCCCGCGCGCGAGGATGTCGATACCCTCGCCGCCCTGGCCGATCCCGACCATCCCCAGCGCCGCGCGATCGAGGCGACGCCGGAAGGTCATGTGCTGGTGATCGATTGCCGCGGCGATGCCCGCGCGGCCAGTGCCGGGCAGATGCTGATCACCCGGCTGATGAAGCGCGGCGTTGCCGGCTTCGTCTCCGACGGCGCGGTGCGCGACGGCGCGCCGATCGGCGATCTCGGTTTTCCGGTGTTCTGCGCCGGCACCTCCGCGCCGCTCGGCCTGGCGCTGCATCACGCCGAGGAAAGCAATGTCGCGATCGGCTGCGGCGGGGTCGCCGTCTATCCCGGCGATGTCGTGGTCGGCGACCGCGACGGGGTGGTGGTGATCCCGCGCATGCTGGCCGACGAGATCGCCCACGATGCCGCCGCCGAGGAGGAGATGGAGGAGTTCCTGCTGACGCGCATCGCCGCCGGCGCGGCACTGGCCGGCACCTATCCGCCGGATGCGGCGACGCTCGCCGAATTCGCCGTCTGGCGCGCCGGGCGGCATGGCGAACGATGAGGCGGGCTCATGGACCGATGAAATCTCATGACGGTTCTTAAATAGCACTCGACAAAACCGGGGTCGCGCGGACAGGGTCTTTCACCCTTCCGCCCCGACCGAGGAACCCGCCATGGCCGCGCCTGCCCATACCGAGATCGCCGGTCTGCTCGTCGCCCCTGCCCTGCGCGATTTCCTGCGCGACGAGGCTTTGCCCGGCACCGGCATCGGCGAGGCGGCGTTCTGGGCCGGCTATGCCGCCATGCTCGGCGATCTCGCGCCACAGAACCGGGCATTGCTCGCCAAGCGGGACGCGCTGCAGGCGAAACTCGATGCCTTCCACATCGCCCATCGCGGCCAGCCGATCGATCCGCCGGCCTATGAGCGGTTTCTGCGCGAGATCGGCTATCTGGTCGATGCGCCCTCCAGCGTCGCGGTGCGGACCGATCGGGTCGATGCGGAAATCGCCCGCATCGCCGGCCCGCAGCTGGTCGTGCCGGTGACCAATGCGCGCTATGCGCTGAATGCCGCCAATGCCCGCTGGGGCAGCCTGTACGACGCGCTGTACGGCACCGATGCCATCCCCGAGACCGATGGGGCGGAGCGCAAGCCGGGTTTCAACCCGGTGCGCGGCGCGCAGGTGATCGCCTTCGCCAAGGCGCGGCTGGATGCCATCGCCCCGCTTGCCGATGGCGCGGCGCATAAGGATGCGCGCGCTTACGCCATTGCCGAGGATCGTCTGGTGGTGACGCTGGCCGATGGGCGGCGCGTCGGGCTCGCCGATCCGGCCGGGCTGGCCGGCTGGACGGGCGAGGCGGCGGCGCCCGCCACCGTCCTGCTTACCCATCACGGGCTGCATGCCGAGCTGGTGATCGACCGCACCCATGCGATCGGGCGGACCGATCCGGCGGGGCTGGCCGATATCGTGCTGGAATCGGCGCTGACCACGATTCAGGATTGCGAGGATTCGGTGGCGACCGTCGATGCCGCCGACAAGGTCGGGGTCTATCGCAACTGGCTCGGCCTGATGACCGGCACCCTCGCCGATACGTTCGAGAAGAGCGGCCGGCAGATCACCCGCACGCTCAACCCCGACCGCGTCTACACCGCGCCCGGCGGGGCCAGCCTGACCCTGCCCGGGCGCAGCCTGATGCTGGTGCGCAATGTCGGCCATCACATGATGACCGATGCGGTGCTGGATGCGGCGGGCGCGGAGACGCCCGAAGGCATCCTCGATTGCGCCGTCACCGCCCTGATCGCGATGCACGATCTGAAGAAAACCGCGGGCCTGCGCAACAGCCGCGCCGGATCGGTCTATATCGTCAAGCCGAAGATGCACGGGCCGGAGGAGGTGGCCTTCGCCGCCGCGATCTTCGCGCGGGTCGAGGCGCTGCTGGGCATGGCCCCGGATACGCTGAAAATGGGCATCATGGACGAGGAGCGGCGCACTTCGGCCAATCTCGCCGCCTGCATCGCCGCCGCCGCCTCGCGCGTGGTGTTCATCAATACCGGCTTCCTCGATCGCACCGGCGATGAGATCCATACCTCGATCGAGGCCGGGCCGATGGTGCGCAAGGGGGCGATGCGCAACGCCGCCTGGATCGGCGCATACGAGGATCAGAATGTCGATATCGGCCTCGCTTCAGGGCTGCGCGGACGGGCGCAGATCGGCAAGGGGATGTGGGCGGCGCCCGATCGGATGGCCGATATGCTGGCCCAGAAGATCGGCCATCCCAAGGCCGGGGCGAATACCGCCTGGGTACCCTCGCCTACCGCGGCGACGCTGCATGCGCTGCATTATCACGCGGTCGATGTCGCCGCGCGCCAGGCCGAGCTTGCCGGGCATGCGCGCAGCACGCTCGCCGATCTGCTGGCCATTCCGCTGGCGACGGGGGTGAATTTCTCCGCCGCCGAGATCAAGGAGGAGCTGGATAATAACTGCCAGGGCATTCTGGGCTATGTGGTGCGCTGGATCGACCAGGGCGTCGGCTGCTCCAAAGTGCCGGACATCCATGATGTCGGGCTGATGGAGGATCGCGCGACGCTGCGCATCTCGTCGCAGCACATCGCCAACTGGCTGCTGCATGGCGTGGTGAGCGAGGCCGAGGTGATGGAGGCGATGCGGCGCATGGCCGAGGTGGTCGATCGGCAGAACGAGGGCGATCCGCTGTACCGCAAGATGGCGCCCGCTTTCGACGGGGTGGCGTTTCAGGCCGCCTGCGATCTGGTGTTCAAGGGCCGCGAACAGCCCAATGGCTATACCGAGTTCGTGCTGACGGCGCGCCGGCGGGAAGCGAAGGCGGCGGGGTAGCGGCATCGCGCCGCGGATCGGCGGAGATCGCGCCGATCCGCAGCGCCCGCATGGTTCAGGCCGCGCCCCCGATCGGCTGGCGCGTCATGCCCAGCATCACCCCTGCCCCGATCACCAGCAACGCGCCGGCCAGCAGAAAGGCGCTGGTGAAACTGCCCGTGCCGGCGACGATGTAGCCGGTGCAGATCGGCGCAGCCAGGCCGAAGATATTGCCGCCGAGCTGCACGAACCCCACCGCCGTGCCGATCGAACGCCCCGCATGCAGCAGATCATTGGTCAGCGAGTAGGTGTTGACGAAGACGCTCTGCACGCAGGCGAGCGAAACCATAATCAGCGTCAGCAGCACCGCCTGGGAGGAGACGAAGGGCGCGAAGGCCATCACCGCCGCCCCCAGCGCCAGGATCACCACGGCATAGCGCCGCTTGCCCGCCGCCACCGCCGCGGGCGTCAGCAGATGATCGCAGATCCGGCCGAACAGGATCGTCAGCACCCCGGCGCCGAGATAGCAGATGCCGGTATCGAGGCCGGATTTCAGAATATCCAGCCCCCGGCTCTGCACCAGGTACGAAGGCAGCCAGGTCAGGAACAGATACTGCGTGTAATTGACGCAGCCCTGGGTGATGAACAGCCCCCACATGGTGCGGCTGGCAAGCAGGGTGGCAAGCGGCATCGCCGCCGTGTCGGTCGCCCCGCCCGGGCTGCGTTCGGCCAGCAGATACTCCCGCTCCGCCGCCGGCAGCCAGCGCGCTTCCTCGGGGTGGCGGAAATAGGTCAGCCACAGCGCGACCCAGACCAGGCCCATCGCACCCGAAAGCACGAAGGACATTCGCCAGCCCACGACGCCGAGCAGCCAGGCGATGACGATCGCCCCGAAGGCGGTGCCGAAAGCCGGGCCGGAGGCGAAGATCGACATCGCATAGGCGCGTTCCTTCACCGTGCCCCATTCGCGCACCGCGCGCGCGCCCAACGGGAAAGTCGGGCTTTCGCCCAGTCCCAGCGCGAGGCGGCTGGCGAACAGGGTGGAAAAGCTGAAGGCAAGTCCCGCCGCCGCCGTCGCCAGCGACCAGAAGCCGAGGCAGATGGCGCCGGTTTTGCGCGTGCCCCAGCGATCGAGGATCATCCCCGCCGGCAATTGCATCGGCGCATAGGTCCAGATGAAGGAGGAGAGGAGATAGCCCGCCGCGACCGGGGACAGCGCGAAGACGTTGCGCAGCACCGGCATGGCGATGGCGAGCACGGTGCGGTCGAAGTAATTGATCAGCGTCATCGCGAACAGCAAGGCGAAGACGATGTAGCGCTTATGGCCGGGCGCGACGGAAGCGACCCGTTCGGTGCTGGCAGACATGGCGCATGCTTCCCCCAAGACCGGGATCGCAAACTCTGTCCCGGATTGAGGAAAGCCTGCGTCCGCCCCGGCGGGACGTCAAATTGTCACCCCCGCCGGGCCGGCCCTGCGCCCGTAGCGTGGCGCGCCTGCCTATTGCAGATTGGCCTCGACCCGCGCCTTGGCGGCGGCGGTGCAGGTGGCCGCCTTCATATGCGCTTTGGCGCCGGCGGAAAGATGATTGAGCGCGGCGCGGCGATCCTTCGCGACCTGCCAGATGCTGGCCTGCTGCGCGGCGGAGAGACCGATCGTCTTGAAACCGGCATCGTAGGTCGTGCTCATCTGCTCGGTCATGTTCCAGCCGCACAGATCGCTTTGCGACATCAGATAGCCGATCGTCGGGCCCATCAGGGCGGCGATCGAGTTCGGCACTTTCGGCGCCGCCTGGGCCGGGCCAACCGCCAGGGCGGATACGAGAAGCATGGCGGGGATCGCGAGTTTCATGGCGTTTCCTGAAGGATTGCGAACATCGATCGGCACGGCGAATCGCCGAAACGGAACCATCGGCGGCACGCCGCCGCGCCGATCCCGCTCGCCGCTGATCAATCATGGGGAGAATGGCGAATTCGCTACATGGGCGAAAGGGAGCGGCGCGGTGGCGATGCGCGCGCGGCGACCTGCCGTCAAGAATGGCGGCTTACGCCGAGTGACTGCAAGAAACTGGCGGCTTACGCCGAGTGACTGCAAGAAACTGGCGGCTTACGCCGCCATTGGGCGCACCCGTGCCTCGATCTCCGCGCCCAGCATTGCCTGGGTCACCGACAGATCATGCGCGGCCTGCAAATTCAGCCAGAATTGCGGCGAGGTGCCGAGGCAGCGGGCCAGGCGCAGGGCGAAATCGGAATTGATCGCGGCGGGGAAGACGCGCGTCGCCTCCGGCTCCAGAATGGCGTGCAGACGCTCCTGCGGCACATCGAGCGCTGCCGCCAGATCGGCCTCGCTGAGATGCAGCGGCTCCATATATTCCTCCCGCAGAACCCGGCCGGGATGGAGGCGAAGTCCATGGCGCGCCATGGGTGGCTCCTGTTGCGATCACTTGTCGTTGGAGCGTGACCTTCGCGCCATCTCGTGGCGGCAAAATGGCAAAACCCGTCTTAATCATGTCGCTGGCGGATTTTTTTATCCCCGGACCGCCCCGGCCAAACCTGCGGAAATGCCGAATAACAACCCGCAATATATTGAAATTCTACGATTGATGTGTCCGATCTGGGCGCCGGCGCAGCAGATAGCGCTGCCGACCCTCCAGCACGCAAAGGCGGCGCTGGTTATGGACGCTGCTGGCGAATCCGATCACCCCGGTCGTCCGCCCGGGCGTGATCTCGTCGATCGTCAGCGCCGGGTAGAGCGTATCGCCGGCACAAACCGGGGCCAGGAAGCGGCTCGATTGCTCGATGAAGCCGATCAGCGAGTCCTCGGTCTGGAAGGGAAACAGCCCTGCCCCCGGCGCGGTCTGGATCAGCGTCTGCAAGCCGTGCGCCAGCATCCCGGGAAACCCTTTCGCGCGGCAATATTCCGCATCGTAATGGATCGGGTGATTGTCGCCGCTGGCCATCTGGAAGGCGGCAAACAGCGCCTCGGTCATGGTCCGGCTGGGCAGGACGAAGCGCTCGCCGAGCGCGAAATCCTCGAACCAGCGCTGCTGCGCCACCATGCGATGCGCGGCGGGATCGAAATCCGGCCCGCTCATGCCGCCCCCGCCGCGCGCAGCGCCGCCACATCGAAGCCGAGTTCGCCCAGCACCGCATCGGTATCCGCGCCCAGCGCCGGCACATCGCCCATCGCCGCTTCCTGATCGGCGAAGCGCACCGCCGGCAGCAGCGCGCGCACCCGCCCGCCGGGCGTGCCGATCTCGCGCCAGCGATCGCGCGCGGCGAGCTGCGGATGCGCCCATAGATCGCCGGCATTGTTCAGCCGGCCATTGGCGATGCCGGCAGCATCGAGCAGCGCCACCACCTCGACCGAACGCAGCGTGGCAAACCGCGCCTCGATCACCGCCGTCAGCGCCGCGCGATGCGCGGTGCGCGCCGCCATGGTGCAAAAGCGCGGATCGGCGGCAAGTGCTGCATCGCCCATCACCGCGGTGCAGAACACCGCCCATTCGCGCTCGTTCTGCAGACCGAAAATCACCTCGCCATCGCCGGTGCGATGCGCGCCATAGGGGGCGAGCGCGGGGTGGGAGGTCGGCACGCGCGGCAATTCCTGCCCGCCATAGGCGAGGCGGTACATCGGATAGGTCATCCATTCGGCGAGCGCGTCGAGCATCGCCACCGCGACATTCGCCCCCCTGCCCGCCGGATCGCGGGCGCGGCGGAACAGCGCGGCCAGCACGGCGGACTGGGCATACATGCCGGTCGCGATATCGGCCGCCGAGATACCGACGCGCGAGGGGGCATCGGCGCTGCCGGTCACGCTGATCAGCCCGCTTTCCGCCTGGATCAGCAGGTCATAGGCTTTCTTCCGCGCATACGGCCCGCTTTCGCCATAGCCGGAAATATCGCAGACGATCAGCCCGGGATGGGCCGGCGCCAGCGCGGCATGCGCAAGACCCAGCCGGGCCGCGGCACCGGGGGCGAGGTTCTGCACCACGACATCGCTCCGCGCCACCAGCGCGGCGAGCACCGGAGCGGCGTCCGGATGTTTCAGATCGAGCGTGATGCTGCGCTTGCCGCGATTGAGCCAGACGAAGAAGCTCGACTGGCCATGCACGAAGCGGTCGTAGTTGCGGGCGAAATCGCCGCCATCGGGGCGTTCGATCTTGATCACCTCGGCCCCGAGATCGGCGAGATGGCGGGTGCAGAGCGGCGCTGCCACCGCATGTTCCAGCGCCAATACCCGGATGCCTTGCAAAGCCCGCATCGTTTCCCCCGCTTTCATCCGCCGGCAGGCTGGGCCGGCAGGCTGGCGCTGTCAAAATTGCCGCACGCCGCGGGCATGGCGGCCGGGCGGGCGGCATCGGCCGACCTGCCCGCGCGATCCTGGCTGCTCGAACCTGGCCGCCCGATCCTGGCCGCTTGATTAAGCCGCGCCGGCAAAGGATGGTGCGCGCTATGACCATTCGTTCAGGACAGGCGCGTCTGGCCGGCATTATCGGCTGGCCCGTGGCGCATTCCCGCTCTCCGCTGCTGCATGGCACCTGGCTCGACCGGCACGGCATCGATGGCGCCTATGTGCCGCTGGCGGTGGCGCCGGGCGATCTCGCCGCCGCGGTGGACGGGCTGCGCAAGGCGGGCTTCGCCGGCCTCAACGTCACCATCCCGCACAAGGTCGCGGTGCGCGCGCTGTGCGACCGGGTCAGCGATTTCGCCCGCCGGGCGGGGGCGGTGAACACGCTGCACTTCCGCGACGGGCGGATCGAGGGATCGAACACCGATGGCTATGGCTTCCTCGCCAATCTCGCCGATCATCGGGTCGATCCGGCGGCGGGTCCGGCCCTGGTGCTGGGCGCGGGCGGTGCGGCGCGGGCCATCGTCGCCGCCCTGCAGGAAGCCGGCGCGCCGGTCAGCCTGGCCAACCGCACCCGGGCCGCGGCCGAGGCGCTGGCCGCCGATCTGGCGCCGGTGCGCGTGCTCGACTGGGAGGCGCGCCATGCGGCGCTCGCCGATCATGCGCTGGTGGTCAACACCACCGCGCTCGGCATGGCCGGCAAGGCGGCGCTCGATCTCGATCTGAGCCGCGCCGCGCCGGGCATGGCGGTGGCCGACGCCGTCTATGTGCCGCTGGAAACGCCGCTGCTGGGGGCGGCCCGCGCCGCCGGGCTGCGTCCGGTCGAAGGGCTCGGCATGTTGCTGCATCAGGCGGTGCCGGGTTTCGCCGCCTGGTTCGCCGTCACCCCGATCGTCGATGCCGCCCTGCGCGCGGTCATCGAGGCCGATCTGCCCGCCCCGGAACGAGCCTGACGCGATGCGCATTCTCGGCCTCACCGGCGGCATGGGCATGGGCAAATCGACGCTGGCGGCGGGATTTCGCCGCGCCCGCATCCCGGTCTTCGACGCCGATGCCGCCGTGCATCGCCTGTATGCGCCGGGCGGCGCGGCAGTGGCGCCGGTGCTGGCGCGGTTTCCGGAAGCGGCCGGCAAGGATGGCGGCATCGATCGCGCCCGGCTGCGCGCGGCGCTGGCCGCCCATCCGGACGGGTTCGCGCCGCTGGAGGCGATCATGCATCCGCTGGTGCGCGCCGCCGAGACCCGCTTCCTGGCCCGCGCCCGCCGCGCCGGCGCGCCGCTTGCCGTGCTCGATATTCCGTTGCTGCTGGAAACCGGCGGCGCGCGGCGCGTGGATCATGTGCTGCTGGTCTCCGCCCCGGCCGCGGTGCAGGCCCATCGCCTGCGTCTGCGCCGGCGCATGCGCGCCGCCGAGATCGCCACCGTGCTGGCCCGGCAGATGCCCGATCGCGCGAAACGCCGCCTGGCCGACAGCGTGATCCCGACCGGCCTGTCGCGGTTTCATGCCACCATGCGCCAGAAGCGCCTGATCGCGGCGCTGCGCGGCAAGGCAATGCCATGACCCGCGCCGTGCTGTTCGATACCGAGACCACCGGCCTCGATCCGCTGACCGGCGATCGGGTGATCGAAATCGCCGCGTTGGAGCTGGAGAATGATCTGCCCACGGGGCGGCATTTCCACTGCCTGATCGATCCCGGGCGCGATATTCCGCCCGAGGCGACGCGGGTGCACGGGCTTACCGCCGCCGATCTGGCCGGCAAGCCCGATTTTGCTGCGATCGCCGATGCGCTGCTGACATTTCTCGGCGACGGCAAGCTGATCGCCCATAACGCGGCCTTCGATTTCGGTTTTCTCGATGCCGAGTTCTTGCGCATCGGCCGCCCGGCGCTGGACCGCGCGCGCATGATCGACACGCTGGCAATGGCCAAGGCGCGGTTTCCCGGCCTGCCCAACAGCCTCGATGCGCTGTGCCGGCGCTTCGGCATCGATCTCTCCGCGCGGACCACCCATAACGCGCTGCTCGACTGCAAGCTGCTGGCCGAGGTCTATGTCGAGCTGACCGGCGGGCGCCAGCGCGGCCTGTCCCTGGCCGCCGCCGACGCCCGCGCGGACGGCCCGGCGGCGGCAGGATCGGAGGTCGCGGCCTATGCGCCGCGCACGCCCCGCCCGGCCGCCATCACGCCCGAGGAAGCGGCGGCGCATACCGCCTTCCTCGACCGCTTGAAGGACCCGCTATGGCGGGATGGTTGACCCGTTTTCGGCTGCAGGCCGCCGCCATCGTCGTGGTCATGCTGGCCGTCGCCCTGACCGCGCTGCTGCTGGCCGGACGGGGGATCGCCGATGCCGGGCAGTTTCGCGCCGCCACCATCCGCGCCGCCGCCGAGGTGACGGCGGCCAATGACGTGCTCGACGCGGTGCAGGATGCCGAGGCCGGGGTGCGCGGCTTCCTGCTGACCGGGCGGATGATCTATCTCGCCCCGTTCCAGACCGGCCAGGCACGGCTGGGCAGCGCGCTCGACCGGCTCGACCGGCTTGCCGCAGGCAGCGCGTGGCTGGCGCATGCCCTGCCGGAATTGCGTCAGGTCAGCGCGGCGCGGCTGGCCACGCTGACGCATATGCTCGATGTCGCGCATCGCCAGGGCAGCGCGGCGGCGGTGGCGCTGATGCACGAGGATCGCGGCCAGGCCGCCACCGCCGCCTTGCGCGCCGCCGTGCAGCGCATCGCCAGCCACGCCGAGGCGATGCGCGAATCCGGCGCGGCGCTGATCCTGCGCAGCGAAACCCGCGCCCTGATGGCGCTGGCGACGGCGGCTTTGGCCGGGGCGCTGCTGCTGGGGCTGGCCAGCCTTGCGCTGCTCCATGCCGATCGGCGGCGGGAGCGGCTGCGCGCGGCGCTGAAAAGCGAGGCGGCGCAGCTGGCCGACACGATCGAGATGGTGCGCGACGGCATCGCCGTGTTCGACGCCGAGGGAAGGCTGCTGCTGTGGAATCGCAGCTTCTTCGCCATCTCCGGCATCGATCCGGCGCTGGGTGTGGCGGGCACGCCCTATGCCCGCATCGCCGCCGAGGCCGCCGCCTGGTCGCCGCCGCTGCTGGCCGGCCCGCCGCCGGAGGCGATGGGCGAGCAAGGCGGGCGGATCGGCGAGGCGCGGCGCGGCGACCGGGCGGTGCTGGAGATCTGGCGGGCGGCGACGCCCGAGGGCGGGCAGATGGTGGCGCTGGCCGACATCACCCGGCGCACCCAGGCCGAAGCGATCGCCGGCAAGGCGCAGAAAATGGAGGCGATGGGCCAGCTGACCGGCGGCATCGCGCATGATTTCAACAATCTTCTGCACGTCATCGCGGCCAATCTCGATCTTATGGGCACCGTGCTGCCGGCCAGCGATGCGCGCGCGGCGGGCCGGCTGAAAGCGGCGCGGGCCGCGGTGGCGCGCGGCGCCAGCCTGACCCGGCAATTGCTGGCTTTCGCCCGGCGCGAGCCGCTGCGCGCGGCGGCCACCGATGCGGCGGCGCTGCTGCGCGGGATGGAGGATCTGCTGCGGCGCACACTGGATGCCGATATCGCCATCCGCTTCGCCCTGGATGACGCGGCCGGGCGCATCGGCGTCGATCCGCATCAGCTGGAGAATGCGGTGCTGAACCTTGCCATCAATGCCCGCGACGCGATCCGCGCGCGGGGGCCGCGCGAAGGTGGCGGGCAGATCGAAATCAAGGCGGCCGAGGTGACGACCGCGAGCCCGGTGCCGGGGATCGATCAGCCGGTGCCGCCGGGGCGCTATGTGCGCATCGCCGTCTCCGATACCGGCGCGGGAATGACCGAGGCGGTACTCGCGCGCGCCATCGATCCGTTCTTCACCACCAAGCCGGTGGGCAAGGGCAGCGGGCTGGGCTTGTCGCAGGTCTATGGCTTCGTGCGCCAATCGGGCGGGTATCTTCGCATCGACAGTGTCGCCGGGGTCGGCACCACGGTGGCGCTGCTGCTGCCGGCGCTGGATGAGACGCCGGCCCTGCGCGATGCGGCGCCATCGCCCGGCGAAGCGGAGTCACTGCCGGCGCCCGCGATCGCGCCGCCGCCTGCTGCGCCGCGTTCAGCCGCGTCCCCCGCTGGTTCCCCCCCTGCTGGCGCATCGCCCGCTGGCGCGTCCGGAACCGGCGGGCTGTCCGTGCTGCTGGTCGAGGATGATCCGGCGATCGCCGCCATCGCCTTGGAGATGCTGGAAATCCTCGGGCATCGCGGCTGCCATGCGGCGACCGCCGCTGCCGCGCGCGCGGCGGACGGGCCGTTCGATGTCGTGCTGATCGACCGCAACCTCCCCGACGGGGACGGGGTGGCGATGGCCGGCGAATTCGCCGCCCGTCATGCCGGCGCGCGCATCGTCATCGCCTCGGGCAGCGCGGCGACACCGGCGGAACGGGCCGGGCCGCATTGCGCCTGGCTGGCGAAACCCTACGACATGGCGGCCCTGGGCGCGGTGCTGCGCGCCGAAGCCTGAGCGCCGCGCCGCCGATTTTCGCCGCCGGCGATCCTCCGCCGCGGCCGATATCCGTCAGGCGACGATGGGCGGCGTGCCGGCGCCCTGCGCCATGCGCGCCTGGTACAGCGCCATGAAATCGATCGGCTGCAGCAGCACCGGCGGGAACCCGCCCTCGCGCGTGGCATCGGCCAGGATGTTGCGGGCGAAGGGAAACAGCAGCCGGGCGCATTCGACCAGCAGCACATAATCGATCTGGTTGTCCGGCACGCCCTGGATGGTGAAGACCCCGGCATAGGTCAGCTCGGCCACGAAAACCGGCGCGCCGGCCTGGCCGTTGCCCGTGGCCGTGCCGCCGTTCGTCTGCGCCTCATTGGCTTCGGCGCGGATCATCAGCGCCACCTCGAAAGCGGGCGCGCCTTCCTGCACGCGGCGGGCCTGCACGTCGAGATTGATGGAAACCTGCGGCTGGGCACGCAGCTGGGCGAAAATCTGCGGCGCGCCCGGCACCTCGAAGGACAGGTCCTTCACATATTGCACATTGACCATCATCGCCGGCGCGCCCGGCTGGGGGGCGGGCTGAGGCTGGCCGGGCTGGGTCTCTGACATCGGGATGCTCCGCTTGGCTCTGCTGCTGGGTCTGATCCGGCGCGCCGGGTAGCACGGAACGGCGGGGCGCGAAACCGGCGCGGCGATCGGCCGGGTGCGATTGCGGCTCCGCCGCGGTCTGGTGCTATTGCGGCTCCGCCGCGGGCGGGCGTGGCCGAGGTGCCTGCCATAGCAGGGTTTCCGGCGCGGCGGCGGCGGGGTCGCATGCCACGCATTCGCCATTGCCGATGCTCTGCCCGGTCATCGCCAGGATGAAGCCCCAATGGCTGATCACCAGCGTGCCGTGATGATCGGGCGTGCCGGCATGCAGCGCGCGGAACCGCGCCGCCCGCTCGATCACCCCGGCCGCGCCTTCCTCCCGGTGCGGCCACCAGAATTCCTCGACCGCGCTGAAATCATGGCGCGGCCAGGCCTCCGCCAGGGCGCTGCGCGGCGTGCCGATATCGCAGGCGAATTTGAACCGCTCGCGCACCAGCGGCGAGATCTCGACGCCCAGGCGAAGCCGCCGGGCGATCGGGGCGGCGGTCTGCAGGGCGCGCAGATAGGGCGAGGCGATGATCCGCGTGATCGCCGGCGCATCGGCCGCCGCCAGCCGCGCGGCCGCGGCCTCGGCCTGGGCATGGCCGAGCGCGGTCAGCGGCGCATCGACGATGCCCGGGTCGCGCCTGGCCTGGGTGAAGGCGGCGTTGAATTCGCTTTGCCCGTGACGCAACAGGATCATGCCGTTCCGATACCGGGCGCGGCGCATGGCGGCAAGGGCCGGGCAGCGCAGCTTGCGCGGGATTTATTTGCCGCATCGCTCCACCCGCCCTATCTCTCTCGGCAAGGAGATCGAGATATGGGTGGTTCGGGCGGCTTTCCCGTGGATCTGGTACTGTTCGGCCTGATCGCCGCGTTCCTGGTGTTGCGCCTGCGCAGCATTCTGGGCCGGCGGACCGGCTATGAACGCCCGGCGGAGATGCCGCCGCGCGATCCGTTCCGCCCGGCCCCGCCGCCGGCCGGCCCTGCCAATCCGGCCGGCAAGGTCATCGATGGCCAGGTCGCCGCCTTCCCGCCGCCGCCCGCCGCCGCGCCGATCCCGGTGCCGGCAGCGATCCCGCAAGCCGCCACCCTCCATGCCGGCATGACTCCGTCGCGCAGCCGCGCCCTTCCCGATCCGGCCTCGCCGCTCGGCCAGACCCTGGCGCGCATGCAGGCGATCGATTCCGGCTTCACCCCGGCCGGTTTTCTCGACGGGGCGGAACGCGCCTTCCGCATGATCGTCACCGCCTTCGCCGCCGGCGACCGGGTCCGGCTGCACGGTTTGTTGACCGAGGATACGTATCGCGTCTTCGAACAGGCGATCGCCGCGCGCGAGGCGGCCAATCAGACCCAGCAGGCCGAGATCCGCGCCATCGAGGGGGCGACGATCGAACAGGCGGAGCTGCTCGGCAATCTCGCCAGCATCACGGTGCGCATCGTCTCCGATCAGGTCAGCATCACCCGCGATGCCGCGGGCACCCCCCAGGCCGGCACCGATGCGGTGACCGAGATCACCGATGTCTGGACGTTCGAGCGCGATCTTTCCGCCGCCGATCCGGTCTGGCGCCTCGTCGCGGCCCGCTCGGCCTGATGCGCTGGCGTCCTGGGCCTCGCCTCGCCGCGATCGCGGCGCTGGTGTCTCTGCTTGCCGGCTGCGCCGCCCCGCAGGCGCCGGGCATTGTCGGCCCGCCCGGCCAGCTCACGCTCAACCCGGTTGCCTTCACCGCCCTGCCGGGCTGGCGGCACGATCATCTGGCGCGCGCCATTCCGGCCCTGCTGCGCAGTTGCGCGCGCATGCGCAGCGTGCCGCCGGACGAGGCGCTGGGCGGCGGCGGCCAGGCCGCCTCGCTCGCCGGCACGGCGGGGCAGTGGCTCCATTTGTGCGAGCAGGCCGCCGCCCTGCCCGATGGCGACGATCCCGCCGCCCGCGCCTTTCTGGAGAAAGTCTTTCAGCCCTATGCGATGTCGGACGGCACCGCCCGCACCGGCCTGTTCACCGGCTATTACGAGCCCGAAGTGGCCGGCTCGCTGAGCCGCGAAGGCCCGTATCAGACGCCGCTGCTCGGCCGGCCGCATGATCTGATCTGGCCGGCGCCGCCCAATTCCGGCCTGAAGGCCGGGCGCATCGCCGGCGGCAGGCTGGTCGCCTATTACACCCGCGCCGAGATCGAGCGTGGCGTGCTGGATCGCCAGCATTTGGCCATCGTCTGGCTGAAAAGCCCGATCGATGCCTTCTTCCTGCAGGTTCAGGGGGCGGGCCGGGTGCGGCTGCCGGACGGGCGCATCCTGCGGGTCGGTTTCGCCGGGCAGAATGGCCGGCCCTATGTGCCGATCGGGCGGGTGCTGGTGCAGCGCGGCGATCTGGCGGAAAACGCGGTCTCCGCGCCGTCGATCCGCGCCTGGCTGACCGCCCATCCCGGCGCGGCGCGGGGCGTGATGGATGCCAACCCGTCCTACGTGTTCTTCCGCATCCTGCCGGACCTGCCGCCGGACGAGGGCAGTCCCGGCGCGCTGGGCGTGGCGCTGACGCCGGCGCGGTCGCTGGCCGTGGATCGGGATTTCGTGCCGCTCGGCGCGCCGGTCTATGTCGCCACCACCAATACCGCGACGGGCAGGCCCTTCGATCATCTGATGCTCGCCCAGGATCTCGGTTCGGCGATTCGCGGGCCGATCCGTGGCGATATCTATTTCGGCTGGGGGCCGGACGCGGCGCGTGAGGCCGGGCTGATGCACAGCCAGGGCCGGGCCTTCCTGCTGCTGCCGCGCGCCATCGCCGATGCCGCCAATACCGCCGCGCCCGGCCGCGCCGGCAAGGTGGCCGCGCGCGACCTGCCGGCGCATACTCCGCGCAGCTGATACCCTGACCGCCCTCGGAACCGCACCCGCCATGACCGATCCCGCCGCCGGCCCTGCCCCGCGCGTTGCCCTGTTCGTGACCTGCCTGGTCGATCTGCACCGGCCGAGCATCGGCTTCGCCGCGCTGCGCCTGCTGGAACGCGCCGGCTGCCGGGTGGAGGTGCCGCGCGCCCAGACCTGCTGCGGCCAGCCCGCCTATAACAGCGGCGATCGGGCCACCGCGCGGGCATTGGCGCTCGGCGTGCTCGATGCCTTCTCCGGCTATGATTATGTCGTGGTGCCGTCCGGCTCCTGCGCCGGCATGCTGCATGCGCATCTGCCCGGGCTGCTCGCCGACGATCCCGGCCTGCGCGCCCGGGCCGAGGCGCTGGCCGGCAAAACCCATGAGCTGATCGCCTTCCTGACGCGCATCCGCCCGCTGCCCGACCTGCCGGCGAGCAGCCTGAGCGGCGGCGTCACCTATCACGACAGCTGCTCCGGCCTGCGCGAGCTCGGCATCAAGGACGAACCGCGCGCCCTGCTCGCCAAGGCCGGCATCCGCGTCACGGAAATGGCCGAGCCGGAAATCTGCTGCGGCTTCGGCGGTACGTTCTGCGTGAAATACCCCGAGATCTCGGTGCGCATGGTCTCCGACAAGACGCGCGACATCGCCGCCACCGGGGCCAAGACGGTGCTGGCCGGCGATCTCGGCTGCCTGCTCAATATTGCCGGCCGCCTGCACCGGGAGGGCCAGCCGATCGCCGCCCGCCACATCGCCGAGGTGCTGGCGGGCATGGTGGACGAGCTTCCGGCGATCGGCGCGCCGGCCTGACGGGAAGCCCGCCCGCCCGCCCGCCGCGCCTGGACCATGACCGGTTCACCCTGGTTCACCGATCATGGTCTGGCCGGCCATCCGCTTCGTGCCGTGCTTCAGGCCACTTCCGCCAGCACCAGGCGCCGGCGCGGCACGCGGTGCAGCGGCACGCCGGCATAGGTGTCCTTGACCGCCTCGGTCAGCGTCAGCCCGGCCAGCCCGGGGGCGAGGCGCCGGCCGGTGCGTTCGATCAGCTTGGCGCTGCGCAGCATCAGGCGCAGCCTGGCCGGCGGCATATAGAGCGCGCTGTCGCGCCGCTCGACGCGAAACAGGGTCGCGGCGAGCAGCCGGCCGAGCTGACCGGCCGAATAAGGCTGGCCATGGCCGAAGGGCGTCGCTTCCAGATAGGCCCAGACGCCGCGCCGGTTCGGCGCGACCACCAGAAGCCGCCCGTCATCCTTCAGCACCCGCCAGCATTCGCGCAGCAGGCGCCGGGCATTCTCCGCCCCCTCCAGCCCATGCACCAGCAGGATGCGGTCGAAGCAGAGATCGGGGAAAGGCAGCGCATCCTCCTCGGCCGTGCAGGATAGGTTGGGCGCCCCGGCCGGCCAGCGCGCCGCGCCCATCTGGGCCGGGGTCAGGGCGATGGTGCGGTACGCCTGCTCCCGCCACAGGCGGAGATAGGGCGCGGCATAGCCGATGCCGAGCAGCGACTGGCCGGCCAGATCGGGCCAGAATTGCAGCAACCGGGCGCGCAGCAGCCGCGCCGCCACCGCGCCGCGCGCCGTGCCGTAGAAATCCGCCGCCGCATGGGTGTCCGCCGCCATGGCCCGGCTATACCATGTCCGCCCGCCGCGCGTGCGGCGGTTTTCCATCCGCCGATCGGATGCTAGGCTTGCCGGATGAGCATGACCGCGACCCCCATCCCCATTCTTTCCGATAATTACGCCTGGCTGCTGCGCGGCAGCGACGGCGCCGTCGGCATCGTCGATCCGGCCGACGCCGCCCCGGTGATCGCCGCGCTGGAAGCGACGGGCGGGCGCTGCGACCTGATCCTGCTGACGCATCACCATGCCGACCACGTCGCCGGCACCGATGCGGTGCGGGCGCGCTTCGGCTGCAAGGTGGCCGGCGCGGCCGCCGATCGCCATCGTCTGCCCGCGCTCGATATCGCGCTGGCCGAGGGCGATACGGTGTCGCTCGGCCAGGCGCGCGCGCAGGTGATGGAAACGCCCGGCCATACGCGCGGGCATATCAGCTATTTCTTTGCCGACGGCGCCGTTCTGCTGCCCGGCGACACGCTGTTCAGCCTGGGCTGCGGCAAATTGCTGGAAGGCACGGCGGCGGAGATGTTTGCCAGCCTCGGCAAATTCGCCGCCCTCCCCGACGACACGCTGGTCTGCTGCGGGCATGAATATACCGAAAGCAATGCCCGCTTCGCCCTGACCGAGGAGCCGGAGAACCAGGCCCTGATCGCGCGCGCCGCCGAGGCCGCCGCGCAGCGCCGCGCCGGCCAGCCCACCCTGCCCGCCCGGCTCGGCAATGAACGCGCCGCCAATCCGTTCCTGCGCGCCCGCGATGCCGCGACGCTGGGGGCGATCCGGGCGCGCAAGGACCGGTTCTGAACGCCGTCGCGCCGCGTCGCATCCGCTGAAGGAAGCTCCGATGAAACTGTTCTACTCCGCCACCAGCCCCTATGTGCGCAAGGTGATGGCCTGCGCCATCGCGCGCGGCATCGATGGGCAGATCGAGCGCGTGGCCTGCAATCCGCATTTGTCGGCCGCCGATCTGACCGGACAGAACCCGCTGTCGAAAGTCCCGACCCTGACCACCGAGGACGGGCTGGCGCTGTACGACAGCCCGGTGATCTGCGAATTTCTCGACAGCATCGGCGAGGCCCGGCCGATGTTTCCCGAACATGGCGCGGCGCGCTGGCGGGCGCTGAAATTACAGGCACTCGGCGACGGCATTCTGGACGCCTCGGTGCCGCGCCGGGCGGAACTCGCCAAGTCGCAGGATGAAGGCCGCATCGCCTGGATCGCCCGGCAGGAGGCGATCGTCGCGCGCAGCCTCGACGCGCTGGAAGCCGATCCGCCGCATCACGGCATCGATATCGGCACGATCAGCATCGCCGCCGCCCTCGGCTATCTCGATTTCCGCTTCGCCCATCAGCCCTGGCGGGAAGGCCGCCCGCGCCTTGCGGCATGGTACGCGGCGATCGCCGCCGAACCCTGCATCGCCGCCACCGCGCCACCGCCGGGCTGAGGGCGATGCGCCGTCTGCGCGCCATCCTCCGCGCCGATCGCGGCGACCGGCTGGGGCGGCGCATCCTGGGTCTCTACGTCGTTCTGATCGCCGCCAATATTGGCGCCTGGGCCTGGGCGCTGACCGCCTTTCGCAGCCATCCGGTGCTGCTGGGCACCGCCCTGCTCGCCTATTCCTTCGGTCTGCGCCATGCCGTCGATGCCGATCACATCGCGGCCATCGACAATGTGACGCGCAAGCTGATGCAGGAAGGCCGCCGCCCGGCGGCGGTCGGGTTCTATTTCTCGCTCGGCCATTCGACCATCGTGCTGCTTGCCTCGGTCGCGATCGCCGCGACCGCGACGGCGTTTCAAGGGCGTATCGGCTTCCTGCACCATCTCGGCGGCATCATCGGCACGGCGGTCTCCGCGCTGTTCCTGCTGGCCATCGCGGCGATGAACATCGCCGTGCTGTTCTCCATCCATCGCAGCTTCCGCCGCGTGAAGGCGGGCGCGCCCTATCGGGAGGAGGATCTCGATCTGCTGCTCGCCGGCGGCGGGCTGCTGGCGCGGCTGTTTCGCCCGATATTCCGCCTGATCCGGCGGAGCTGGCACATGTATCCGCTCGGCGTGCTGTTCGGCCTCGGCTTCGATACCGCGACCGAGGTGGGATTGCTGGGGATTTCCGCGACCCAGGCCGCCCAGGGCCTGCCGATCTGGTCGATCCTGGTGTTTCCCGCCCTGTTCACCGCCGGCATGGCGCTGGTCGACACCACCGACAGCATCCTGATGCTGGGCGCCTATGGCTGGGCCTTCGTCAAGCCGGTGCGCAAGCTCTACTACAACCTGACCATCACCCTGGTTTCCGTGCTGGTCGCCGTGCTGGTCGGCGGGATCGAGGCGCTGGGGCTGGTGCAGGATCAGTTCGCGCTGAAAGGCCGGTTCTGGGATGCGATCGCGGCGCTGAACGATCATTTCGGCATGATCGGCTATCTGATCATCGCCATCTTCGCGGCAAGCTGGATCATCGCCGCGGCGATCTACCGGCTGCGCGGCTATGACCGGCTGGAGGCCGAGGCCGGCTGAGGCGGTGCTAGATCGGCAGGCTGACACTGGCCTTGGTGCCGCCGCCGGGGCGGTTGGCCAAAGTGATGTCGCCGCCATGGGCGCGCAGAATATTGCGGGCGATCGGCAGGCCCAGCCCGACGCCGCCGGTTTCGCGGTTGCGGCTGGCTTCCAGGCGATGAAACGGCTCGAAAACGCGGTCGAGTTCCTGCGGCGGGATGCCGGGGCCGTCATCCTCCACCTCGATGTTCACGCTAGCGCCATCGGCGGCGAGGCCGAGCCGCACCCGCGCCCCGCCGGCATAATGCACCGCATTGCTGACCAGATTGGCGAGCGCGCGCTTCAGCGATAGCGGCCGGGCCCGCACGATCTGATGCGCCGGCCCCTGATAGGCGAGTTTTTCCGCCGCATCCGGCCAGGCATCGCCGGCCTCGTCCAGAATCGTGCGCAGCAATTCCGCCAGGTCGAGCGGCGAGACCGGTTCCGATCCCTTGACGTCGCGGCCGAAAGCGAGCGTCGCCGAGACCATCGCCTCCAGCTCCTCCAGATCGAGCAGCATTTTGCGCCGCTGCTCGTCATCCTCCATGAATTCGGCGCGCAGTTTCAGCCGGGTGATCGGCGTGCGCAGATCATGGCCGATGGCGGTCAGCAATTCGGTGCGGTCCTGCACGAAGCGGCGGATGCGGCTGGCCATGGTGTTGAAGGCCTGCGCGGCGGTGGCGATTTCCGACGGCCCATCCTCGGGCAAAGGCGGCGCATTGACGTCGCGGCCCAGTGCCTCGGCGGCGGCGGCCAGCGTTGCGACCGGCGCGGTCAGACGGCGCACCGCCCAGATGGTCAGCGCCGCCGCCGTCACGCTCATCAGCAGGAAGGCGATCAGGAAGGTCGGCGAATGCCATGGCCGCGGCGGGTGCAGATCGAGCGTGATGTCGAGCCAGGTATCGCCGCCGGGCAGCATCAGCCCGACCGCCAGGCGGTTGAATTCCGGCCCGCCCAGCACCCGCACCTCGCGCGGATGCAGAAAGCGCGGCAGCGGCATCAGATTGAGGCTGAGGCGCACCAGACGCTGGATCGGCGGGACGGCCGGCGGCAGCGCGGCGGTGGGCGGTCCTGCCGACAAGCTGCCCTGAAAATCGGGGGCATGCCCGAACTCCTCGACGATGCGCGCGCGTTGCGGTGGCGGCGAGGTGACGACGGCGCGATACAGCCCCATCACCCGGATGCCGACATTGCGCGCCTCGGCCAAATGCTGCAGATCGATGCTGTCCAGCGCGTGGATGGTCAGCCCCACGCCCTGCACCACGGCAAGACCCAGCACCAGCACCAGGGCGGTGCGCGCGGCCAGGCTCGCCGGCCACAGACGCAACCGCCTCACAGGCGTTCGACCGAGGCGGCCAGCACATAGCCGCCGCCGCGCACCGTCTTGATGAGCTGGGCGTTGCGCCCGTCATCCTCCAGCTTGCGGCGCAGCCGGCTAACCGCGACATCGATCGCCCGGTCGAACGGCCCGGCCTGGCGCCCGCGCAGCAGGTCGAGCAGCATGTCGCGGGTGAGCACCCGGTTCGCGCGTTCCACCAGGGCGAGCAGCAGGTCGTATTCCCCGCCGGTCAGCGCCACCTCCACCCCGTCTGGATTGAGCAGCCGCCGGCGTGCAGGCTCCAGCGTCCAGCCGGCGAAATGCAGCGCGTGGGTGCCCGCGTCCGTGCGGTGCTCGACCGATTCGCCGGCACGGCGCAGCACGGCGCGGATGCGCGCCAGCAGCTCGCGCGGGTTGAACGGCTTGGCGACATAATCGTCCGCGCCGAGCTCGAGGCCGATGATCCGGTCGGTCTCCTCCCCCATCGCGGTCAGCATCACGATCGGCACG
>JAGWRU010000081.1 GCA_028869595.1 Rhodospirillales bacterium | reverse complement strand
CGCGACGGGAGACATAGGCCTCCAGCGCATGGGTCAGGCTGTCGATGCCGGTATCGGCGGTGGCCCGCGCCGGCAGGCCGAAAGTCAGCTCGTAATCGACGATGGCGGCCAGCGGCAAAGCGCCGAGGCCGGCGATCAGCATTTTCTCGTCCCGCGCGCTGTCGGTGATGACGGTGAAGCGGGTGCATTCGCTGCCCGTGCCGGCGGTGGTCGGCACCGCGACGATCGGCACCAGGGCACGATCGGCGGCATGGGGCACCTTGTAATCGCGCATCGCCCCGCCGCCGGCCGCCAGGATCGCCATCGCCTTGGCGGTATCGATGGGCGAGCCGCCGCCGAAGCCGATTAGGCAGTCGAAATCCCCGGCTCGCAGCACCGCCACACCGGCTTCGACCACGGTATCGGTGGGATCGGGCACGGTGTCGCTGAACACCGCTGCCGCGATCCCGGCCTGCTCCAGCGGATCGAGAATGCGCCGGATCATGCCCGAGGAGACCAGGAACGGATCGCTGACCACCAGCGGGCGCGACAGGCCGAGCGTCGTCAGCAGCGCCGGCAGCTTCGCCACCGCCCCGCCGCCGGCTTCGATCAGGCGCGGGGCGACGATGACGGCAGGGTTCAGGCTCATGGGTCTAGCTGCGGTAATCGGGCTTGTCGTTCTCGATCAGGCGCAGCGCGGATTGCCAGGCCATCGCCTGATGCTCCTCATTGCCTTCGCGGTTGAGCTGTTCGCCGGCATGCTCGCAGACCGCATGCGGGGGAAAGATCAGCTCTTCGCCGCAGGACATCGCTGCGAGCTGGGCCTGACAGGCGCGTTCCAGCGTGTACATCGTCAGGAAGGCATCGGCGATCGAAACCCCGCCGACCAGCAGGCCGTGATTGCGCAGGATCATCGCCTTGTGACTGCCGAGATCAGCGACCAGACGATCCCGCTCGCCGAGATCGAGGGCGACGCCTTCATAATCGTGATAGCCGATGCGGTTATAGAATTTCATCGATTGCTGGCTGAGCGGTAGCAGCCCGCGCTTCTGCGCCGACACCGCGATGCCTGCCGCCGTATGCGTATGCATGACGCAGAGCAGATCGGGCCGTGCCATATGGATCGCCGAATGGATGGTGAAGCCGGCGGCATTGACCTTGCGCGTCTGCAGATCGCCGCCCTGATCGATGATATTGCCGTCGAGATCGATCTTCACCAGATCGGAGGCGCGCATTTCATGGAACAGCACGCCGTAGCGGTTGATCAGGAAATGATGCTCCGGCCCCGGCACCCGCGCCGAGAGATGGGTGTAGATGAAATCCGTCATGCGGAAATGCGCGACAAGGCGATACAGCGCGGCAAGGTCGCAGCGCAGCGCCCATTCCTCGGCCGAGACGTTGGAAAGGGATTGGGCGGATGCGATCTGGTTCATGCGGACCTCCTGATCGGGGCGCAGAATGGGGAGAGCGCAGCAGAACCCCGCCCCGCCGCGCCGTCAAGAGGCGGGCGGGGCGGCAGCCCTTAATGGATCTCGCCCGAGCGCTTCAGCGCCTCGCGCAGCTTGGCGCCGGTGAAGTCAGGCGCGCGGCAGACATCCAGGATCACCTTCTCGCGCCGCGTGCACAGATCGATCGCCGCCGGCAGCTTCTTCACCGCCTCGGCCGGGATCACCACCGCGCCGTGGAAATCGGCATGGATCACGTCGTCATGGCCGACGCCCATGCCGAATACGTTCACCGGCCCGCCGAAGCTCACCATATGGACATGCGCATGGCTGGGCCCGACGCGCCCGCCCACCATCTGAAACCCCGGCGCCCAGGCATCGAGGTCGCGGAACGAGCCATTGGTCACGCAGCCCAGCACGCCCAGCGATTTATGGATGGTGGACTGCACCTCGCCCCAATAGGCGCCGTAGCCCGGCTGATCGTCGATATCCTGCAGGATCGCGATGGTCGGGAAATCGCTCGGCGCGACATAGTCGTACCAATCGGCGCGATCGGCCACCTTGCCGCGTGGCGGTTCCTTGGCGCGGATCATGCCGGTGCGGGCCAGGCCGATGATCGGCTTGGCCTTGGGATCGATGCAGACCATCGGCTCCACCGTGAAGCCGATGGCGCGCCGCTCCGGCACGATCAGCTCCAGCCCGTTGCAGATGGTGGGCGTGTCCCACTGGGTCAGCACATCCAGGTCCGCCTGGGTGAAAGGCCGTTCGGCCATGGCATCCTCCACGTTTCTCGACGGCGTTGGTGTAGCCGCGCCCCGGGGTTTGGGCAAATACCGGCCGGCGCGTCAGAAATGCGCGGCGATGCCGGCGCTGAAGGCGTTTTCGTTCAGATTGGCGGCGAACTGGCCCTGGTAGTGGAGGAAGACGTCCAGCCCGTGCGTCGTCGCCGCCTCCACGCCCAACCCGACCACCCCTGCCAGCGGCGCCGGCGAGACCCCGGCCACCGATGCGCTGTAGCCGCCATCGGTGACATAGGCGGTACGCGCCAGCCCGGTGAAGGCCTCGCGCAGACCGGCCTCCGCCCAGGGTTCCAACGCCCAGTCGCCGAGGCGATATTGCCGGCTCACCCGCGTCGTCAGCCGCCCCTGCAGCTGATCGGTCCCGGTATCGGCATAGGTGAGATCGAGCAGGCTGCCGCCCGTCTCGGTGAACCCCGCCTGATCGGCGTGCAGATAGGCAAGGGTCGCGCGCGGCTCGATCGTCGTAGCCCCGAGCGCGATGTCATAGGCCGCGCGGGTCTGCACCACGGCCAGGGTGCCGGCGCGGTTGCCGCTGGCGGTAAGCCCGGTGCCGGGCAAGGCACGGGTGCCATCCACCGCGCCGCCGCCATACCCCGCCATGGCGCCGAGATGCAGATGGCCGGTCGTGTAGCGGGCATAGACGAAGCCGATTGCCGTGTTCTGGCTGGCATCGCTGCCATCGGAGAAATTCAGCATGGTCGCGACATAGCCCGCGCCGAGGCCCAGCGTCAGGCCGCCATGGCTGAGCCCGCCGCCGAGCAGCACGCCGCCATTGCTGTCGTGAAAACTCGCCCGCGCGCCGCTGCCGGTCACCGTGCCGAGCCCGCCAATGCTGCTCATCCACAGCTCGGCGCGGTTGCCGTGGCCGAGCGTACGCACCTCGCAGCCCTGGCCCGGCACCGCATGGTCCTGCGCCGCCGCGCTACAGACATCGGCCAGCACCGCATCGCCCACCGCCGCCGCCGAGGCGGTCATCGCGGTCAGCATATCGGGCACTTGCTGGCCGCCATTGACCAGCAGCGGCGCGCCGCCGGTGGCCGACGGGGTGGGATCGAGGGTCAGATAGACGTTGTTCGCGTCATAGGTGACGCTCGGCGTGATATAGGCGGCGAAAATCGGGCTCGCGGTCACGGTGGCGAAGCTGCCGGTCCGCCCGCCCGCCGCCGTCAGCACGGTGTAGCGGCTGCCGACGCTGTAGGTGCCGGCATCGTCGAGCACGGCGAGCGTGCCGGCCAGCGATGCCGTGCCGGCCACCGCCAATTGGTCGTAGCCGATCCCGGGGCCTGCCGCGGCGTTCGGGGTGATTTCGATGCTCAGGGTGCCGGCGCTGCTCTGGGTGTAATTGCCGCCGATATGCAGAATGCCGATCGAGCCGCCGGGATGGACATCGCCGCCATTGGTCACGTTGCCGCCGATCGTGCCATGGCCCATCAGCGTGCCGCCGGACAGGATCGTGGCGTCCCCGGACAGGGTGGCGGTGGCATGGGAGGCATCGCCGACCTCCAGCGTGCCGCTCTGCACCGTGGCGGTGCTGCCCGGCCCGCCGCCATTGGCGTCGAGCAGCAGCATGCCGCCGCCGGTGACGGTCAGGCTGCCGGTGCCGAGCGCCCCGTCCGTGGTCACCGTCGCATTGCCGCCATTGATCGTCACCGCCGGATTGGCGCTGCTCACCCCGCTCAATGTCCAGGTGCCGGTCACGTCGAAGCCGGTGAAGCCCTGGTACTGCGCCGTGCTGCCCAGGTTCGCCATGTCGAACGTGCCGGCGGTGCCGCCGCCCAGGACCAGGTTGGAGCTGCCGGCGGCGACAACATTGCCGGTGATCGTCGAACCGGGCTGCAAGGTCAGCGTATTGGTGCCGCCGGTCAGGTCGATCGCATCGGCCTGCGCGCCGGCGCCGGATGCCGCCCGCCCGCCCTGGATCGTGCCGGCATTGGTGATGGCCAGATCATAGCCGGTAATGGCGGCGGCACCGGCGGCACCACTCTCGGTGCCGTTGCCGCCTTCGATCAGCCCGCCGGACTGGTTGACGATGGTGCTGCCATTCGCGCTGATGGCATAGCGCTCCACCCCGCCGCCGCTACCGGCGATGGTGCCGGCATTGGTGATGGCGGCCCCCGCGCCTGCGGCAATGGCCACGCCGCCGCTGTAATTCACCCCCGAAACCCCGCTGGAATCGCCGAGGATGGAGGCGCCGGACTGGTTAATGATGGAGACGTTGCCGGACGTGGCAATCCCCGTGCCGTTGATGTCGCCGCTGCCCGGCACGCCGCCGATCCCGCCCTCGATCACCCCGCCGGAGAGATTGGTCAGGCTGATCGCGCCGGCACCGGCATTGGCCTCGATGCCGGTGCCGCCGAGGCCGCCGGAGAAGGCAACGCCGCCACCCTGCCCGCCGGCGATGGTGCCGGCATTGCTGAGGGTCAGATTGCCGGTTGCGTTGATGCCGTTGCCGCCGGTGGCATAGAAGCCGCTGGTGCCGCCCGCGCCGCCGATGATGGAGCCCTGATTGACGATGCTTGCCGCGCTGGTCGGGGCATTCACCACCACCGCAGTGCCGCCGGTGGAGTAGGAGGCGCTCACCGTGCCGCCCGCCGCCTGGCTGCCGGCGGCGATATCGAGCGTGGCGGCATTGCCGAGCGTCACCGCCGGGCCGGCAGCGTTGGTGCCGCTGCTGCCGGTGAAGCTGGCCGCGAAGCCGGTGCCGAGATTCAACTGACCCGAGGACACATCGAGCCCGGTCGCCGATAGCGTGCCGGTCAGCGCCGTCGTGCCGATGATCGTGGCCGCATTGCCGACCAGCGCGGGCAAGGTTCCGCTGAGGGCGATGGTATTCGTGTCGAGGTTGATTTCGGTGCCGCTGGCTGCATTGGCTGCCGCAATCGCCCCGGACAGCGTGCCGGCGACGGTCGGATCGCCGCTATCGGTCGGCGATGTCACGGAGTACGGAATGCTTACGGTATAAGTGTAAAAAACACTGGCGCCC
The DNA here is from genome assembly GCA_028869595.1 of Rhodospirillales bacterium. GTDB lineage: Bacteria > Pseudomonadota > Alphaproteobacteria > Acetobacterales > Acetobacteraceae > JAGWRU01. The sequence goes on along the minus strand of JAGWRU010000081.1, from coordinate 16,650 downwards.
GAGTTCGTTACGAGTGAGAGCACACTCGCCTGCGCCGGCATCGCCGCGGCCAGCACCAGCGGAAATGCTGCCAGCAGAGGCGCGCAATATCGCTGCATGATCGGTCTAGGCTCCCGGCGACATCTTGTTTCGGATGCGACATATACGCGCGCGTGATCGCAGGACCGGGCTAACGACATTCGCGAGCGCGATCAACGTCGCAGCGGTTGTATTGCCGCCCTTCCCGCGACACGGCGCGGCGTGGTTTGTTACCCCCCTCGGAGGTCCGCATGCCCATCCCCTCGCCCGTCATCGCCCGTGGCGGCAAGCCGCTATTCGGCGCGCCGCTCGGCATCCTGATGCTGGAAGCCGCCTTCCCGCGCATTCCCGGCGATATGGGCCATGCCGGCACCTGGCCGTTTCCCGTGCTCTATCGCGTGGTGCGCGGCGCCAGCCCGGCGCGCGTGGTGCTCGATGGCGCGGCCGGGCTGCTCGATCCGTTCCTCGCTGCCGCCGCCGCGCTGGTCGCCGACGGGGCGGAGGCGATCACCACCAATTGCGGCTTTCTGGCCTTGTTCCAGAAGGAGATCGCCGCCCATGTCGGGGTGCCGGTCGCCACCTCCGCCCTGATGCTGGTGGCGATGGTGGCGCCGATGCTGCCGCCCGGCCAGCGCGTCGGCGTCATCACCGTCCATGCGGCGAGCCTGACGCCGGCCCATCTCGCCGGCGCAGGGGTGCCCGCCGATACCCCGATCATCGGCACCGAAGGCGGGCGGGAATTCACCCGCGTGCTGATCCATGCGGAAAAAACCGATCTCGACATCGCCGCCGCCGCCGCCGACATCCTCGATGCCGGGCGCCGGCTTGTCGCGGCCCATCCGGAGATCGGCGCCATCGTGCTGGAATGCACCAATATGCCGCCCTATGCGCACGCGCTGCGCGAAACCCTGGGTCTGCCGGTCTTCGATATCTACACGCTGATCACCTGGCTGATGGGCGGCATCCGGCCGCGCAATTTCGGCGCCCCGGCCGACCGCGCCACCTGTCTCGGCGCCGATGCGCGGTGGCGCGACTGAGATGCGCATCCTCTACAGCCACCGCATCCAGTCGCGCGACGGCCAGAGCGTGCATGTCGAGGCGCTGATCGCCGCACTGCGCGCCCAAGGCCACGAGGTCCAGGTGGTCGGCCCGGGGTTCTACGAGCGCGCCGATTTCGGCGGCGAAAGCCGCCTGGTCGCGGCGATCCGCGCCCGCCTGCCCGCCATGCTCGGGGAAATCGCGGAAATTCTCTACAACATCCCGGCCACGCGACGGCTGGATGCGGCCTGCCGCGCCTTCCGCCCGGATGCGATCTATGAGCGCTACAATCTTTATTACCTCGCCGGTCTGCGGGTCGCGCGCCGCCATCGCCTGCCCTTGCTGCTGGAGGTCAATGCCCCGATCGCCGCCGAGCGGGCGCGTTTCGGCGCGCTGGCGCTGCGCCGCATCGCCCGCCTGCTGGAAAACCGCGTCTGGCGCGGCGCCGCCCGCGTGCTGGCCGTCACCGAGGTGCTGAAGCAGGATATCGTCGCCACTGCCGGCCTCGATCCGGCCCGCGTCGCGGTGATCCATAACGGCATCCATCCCGAAGCCTTCGCCGATCTGGCGCGCGATCCCGGGCGGGAGGGACGCATCGTGCTGGGCTTTGTCGGCTTCGTGCGCGGCTGGCACGGGCTGGATACGGTGATCGCCCAAATGGGAAGCGGGAGTTCGGGAAGCGGGGCTTCGGAACACGACACGGCCTTGTCGCTGGTGGTGGTCGGCGACGGACCGGCCCGCCCGGCGCTGGAGGCGCAGGCCGCCGCCGCCGGGCTGGCCGGGCGGGTGCGCTTCACCGGGCTTGCCCCGCGCGCGCAGATCCCCGCTCTGGTCGCGGGTTTCGACATCGCCTTGCAGCCCAGCGCGGTTGCCTATGCCTCGCCGCTGAAGATTTTCGAATACATGGCGGCCGGCTGCGCCATCGTCGCGCCCGATCAGCCCAATATCCGCGAAATCCTGGCCGACGGCGAAACCGCGCTGCTATTCGCCCCCGGCGATGCGGCGGCGATGTGGCAGGCAGTGCGCCGCTTGGCTGGCGATGCCGCGCTGCGCACGCGCCTGGGCGATGCGGCAAAAGCCGAGATTGCCGCGCGTGATTTCACCTGGGAGGGGAATGCCCGCCGGGTTGCGGCACTGGCGGAGCAGCTGCGGCCTGCCCGCTCGGGCGCGGCGGACTGATCGCTTCGCATAAAGCGAGGAATTCATCCACCCGCCGGTCCCAGCCCGCCGCGCTCGCAATAGCCAGGCCCTGCGCGGCCAGGCGCAGACGCAGCGCCTCATCCTCGAACAGGCGCAGGATGGCGGCGGAGATCATGGCCACATCGTTGCCGTCCACCACCAGCCCGTTGACGCCGTCCTGCACCGCATCGACCGAACCGCCGGCGCGACCGGCGATCACCGGCACGCCGCAGGCATTCGCCTCCAGAAAGACCAGTCCGAATCCTTCATTGTCGCCATCGGGCATTTCGCGATTGGCCATGATGAAGACATCGCCCAGCGCGTAGTGATCGACGAGTTCGTCATCGGCGACGGCACCGGCGAATACCACCCGATCGCCCAGACCCAGGCGGCGCACGCTCGCCTCCAGCGTCGGCCGCAGCGCCCCCTCGCCGACCAGCAGATAGGTCAGGTCGGGCAGTCGGGCCAGCACCTCGGGCAAGGCCTCGATCACCTTATCCATGCCCTTGCGCTGATAAAGCCGGCCCACCGTCAGCAGCACGCGCCGGCCGGCCAGCCCGTAGCGGGCGATCAGCTCCGCCCGGCGCGGGCGCGGCGTGAAGCGGCGGAGATCGACACCGTTGCTGATCAGATGGATGCGCGCCGGATCGGCATGCATCGCCATTACCAGATGGTCGCGGGTGAAGCGGCTGACCGCGACGATGGCATCCGCCCGGCCCAGCCAGCGCCCACGCCGGCGGCCGTCGCGATCATACTGGGTGCGGGTGCTGATCTCCTCACCATGGACATAGACGATGCTGGCGCAGCGCAGGAACGGACGGCACCAGAAGGTCAGCCAGCCACTGCCGATCAGCTCGCCGATGCAGATCACCCCGATCCCGTCGCGCCGGACGACGCGGCGCAGCGCCAGAAGCTGGGCGATGCGCAGATGCAATTCCTGCAACGCGGTGACCAAACGCGGCCAGATGCCGGGTGCGCCGGCGCCGAGCGAGGTGCGCAATCGCGCGATGCGATAGACCGGAAACGGCGCCGCGCGATCGCATTCGCGCCAGCCGCGCAGGAACATGTCGTTGCGGTAATCGATCTCGGGGGCCAGCACCGCGACGCGGCCGCGGCCGAAGCGCGCCAGGCTGTCATAGACCACCGCCGAGCCGCCATGCACGGGCGGGAAGGTATTGGCGACCACCAGGCAGCGTGTGCCGGGGGCCAGGCGCGGCAATTCGCGCGGCGGCAGTGGCGGCGGCGGCTCCTGCCCCGCCAGCAGGCTTGCGTGCAATTCGCCGATGGTCGCGAAACTGCCGCCCAGCGTGTCGCGGAAGAAACTGAGATAGCCCGACAGCGCATCGAGAAAATTCGCCAGATCGCGCTGATTGCGGACATAGGGCGTATTGCCGGGCTCCAGCGAGGGCGTGTGGTAGCTCAGCGTGAAGATGCGCTGGCCGCGCGCCATCAAGGCCCGGGTCAGCCGGCACATGGCATCGAGGTCGGAGCCTTCGGGCGACAGGGTGACACGTTCCAGCAAACCGCTGCGCGCGAGCAGGGCCGGCGCATGCAGCCGGCCCGGCAGGCGGCGCGTCGCCGCCGCGTACAGCGCCGGGAACGGGCGCGCCAAGGCGCCGACCAGGGCGCGGGTGACCGGCAGTTCCAGGATGCGCCGCTCGCGGCCGAACCAGAACGGGGCATAGTCGAAATCGGCGAAATCGGGCCCGCCGGTCGCGGCATAGCTGGTGCGCGGGATCAGGCTGGTATCGACGCGATAGCCCGCCTCCTCCAGCAAGGTCGCGGTATGCGGACCGATGCCGTAGCGCCCGGCCTTATAGGCGGTGGGCTGCACGGCGAAGCGCTCGGCGATGGTGCCGGTCAGGCGGGCGAGTTTTTCGCGCTCCACCTCCAGCGGCAGATTGCCGGCGAAGGATTGCGCCTCGGTCTGGCCTTCCAGGAAAGGCGGCGTCACCCAGGGATGCAGCTGGGCACCGATCTCACAGCGCCCATCGGCCAGATAGCCGCGCAGCACGGAAACCGAATCGGGATCGCTGGCCAGCGGATAGGTCAGCAGATAGGTCGGCCGCGCGCCGTAGGATTGAAAGATCGCATGCGCCCTGTCCTGGTGGTGGATCGAATAGGTGCGGCTGCCGCCCGGCGTATAGGAGGATGGGTCCCAGAAAAACTCCTCCTCCGCATCGACGATCAGGCACAGCACGGGCGGACCCGGTGGCAGCGCCACGCGGCTGGGATTGGGGAAAAAAGATGCGCCTGGCTCGGGCATCGCTGCCTGGTTCCGGCTCAGGCGAAGCGCGCGGCGCGGTAGGGCGCTGGATTGAGCGAGGGGGTACGGCCACTGACCAGATCGGCGGCCAGCCGCGCCGAGGTCACGCCGCCGGCGAGACCGACATGGCCATGGCCGAAGGCATGCACGATATCGGAGCTGGCGCGCGCCGGCCCGATACAGGGCAGCCCGTCCGGGGTGGAGGGGCGATGGCCCATCCACAGCCGCAGCCGCGCCTCCGGCAGATCGCGGGCGAGGCCCGGCAGGAAGCGCTGGGCGAAATCGCGCAGAATGCGCGCCCGGGCCCAGTTGGGCGCGGCATCGATGGCGGCGATCTCCACTTGCCCCGCGATGCGCAGGCCGCGATCCATCGGAGTGATCGCCATCTTGCCGTCGCTCGGCATGATCGGCAGGCGCGGCGCGGCCTCGGCATCCAGGATCTCGACATGATAGCCGCGCTCGCTTTGCAGCGGCACACGATCGCCTGCTTCACGCGCCAGGGCGGCGGAACGCGCGCCGGCGGCGATTACCGCGCGATCGGCGGCGATCTCGCGCCCATCGGCCAGACGTACGGCGCGCAGCCTGCCGGCCTCGATGCGAAAACCAGAAGCCGCAGCAGCGACACGGCTCGCCCCGCGCGCCTCGGCATGGGCGATCAGGGCGGCGACATAGGCGCCGGGATCGGTGCAATGCCCGCCCGCCTCGATCAGCACGGCGAAGGTATAGCGCCGGTCGAGGGACGGCTCGCGCTGACGCAGTTCCGCCTCATCCAGTTCCAGCCAGGCGATGCCGGCTTCGCGGCGGAGCTGCCAGGCGAAGGCTTCCGCCTCGAACGCGGCACGGTCGGGAAAGACATGCATCAACCCCTGGCGGCGGATCAGATGGCCGACGCCGGCCGCCTGCGCCAACGCGGCGTGGCGGACCGGCGCATCGGCCAGCAGCGGCGCCAGTGCGCGCGAGATCGCCCGCGCCCGCGCCGGCGTTGCCCCGGCGCGCAGGAAGCGCCACAGCCAGGGCAGCGCCGCCGGCAGATAGGATGGGCGCAGCGTCAGCGGCCCGAGCGGATCGGCGAGCCAGCCCGGCACTTTGCGCCACAGCCCCGGCATCGACATCGGCACGACCGAGCCGGGGTTGAGCCAGCAGCCATTGCCGAAACTGGCCGCCTGCGGCCCGCCCGGCGGGGCGGGATCGATCACGCTGACGCGATGCCCGTCATCGAGCAGCGCCAGCGCGGTGGCGGCACCGACAATGCCGGCGCCGATCACCGCGACATGCAGGCCCGACTGCGCGGGGGCGGGCAATCAGCGCGCCCGCGCCACCGCCCGGCGAGCCATGACCCCGATCAGATGGGCGCGGTATTCGGCGCTGGCATGGATGTCGCTGTTCAGCCCGTCGGCCGGCGTCTTGATCGCGGCGATGGCATCGGCGGTGAAGGATTTGCTCAGCGCCGCCTCCATCTCCTTGTGGCGGAATACGCCGTTCTGCCCGGCGCCGGTGACGGCGACGCGCACGCCGGCTGCGAATTGCGCCACGAACACCCCCACCGTCGCATAGCGCGAGGCCGGGTTGCGGAACTTCTCATAGGCCGATTTCTGCGGCACCGGCAGGCGGATCGCGGTGATGATCTCATCCGGCTCCAGGGCGGTGGTGAACATGCCCTGGAAATACTCGTCGGCGGCGATTTCGCGCTTGGTCGTGACGATGGTGCCGCCCAGTGCCAGCACCGCCGAGGGATAGCAGGCGGAGGGGTCGTTATTGGCCAGGCTGCCGCCCATCGTGCCGCGATGGCGCACCGCATTATCGCCGATCCAGGAGGCCTGCTCGGCGAGCCCCGGGATTTTCGCGCGCACCACGTCCGAGGCGGCGATCGCGGCATGGGTGGTCATCGCCCCGATGGTCACGACGCCGCCCGCCTCGCTGATGCCGACCAGGCCGGCAGCGGCCAGATCGACCACGGTGCTGGGCTTGTTCAGCCGCTGCTTCAGCACCGGGATCAACGTCATGCCGCCAGCCATCGCCTTGGCTTCCATATCGGCGGCAAGCAGCGCGGCGGCGGCATTGGCGCTGGCCGGCTTCTGATACGCGAATTCGTACATTGCAGCGTCCTTCTCTGACTTCGACCGGCGGGCCGGCGGGCTATTCCGCCGCCATGCGTCCCCGGGCGGCCTCGATGATCGACCATATCTTCTGCGGCGAGGCCGGCATGTCCAGATGCCGCACGCCGAATTCCGACAAGGCATCCACCACGGCGTTGATCACGGCGGGCGGGCTACCGATCGCGCCGACCTCCCCGCAACCCTTCACCCCCAGCGGATTATGGGTGCAGAGCGTGCTTTCGGTGCCGACCGTGATATTGGGCAGATTATCGGCGCGCGGCATGGTGTAGTCCATCATCGATCCGCTGAGGAGCTGGCCCGAGGCATCATAGACCGCATTTTCCAGCAGCGCCTGACCGATTCCCTGGGCGACGCCGCCTTGCACCTGCCCTTCCACGATCATCGGGTTGATCACCCGCCCGACATCATCGACGGCGGTGAAATTCACCACCCGCGTCACGCCGGTATCGGGGTCGATCTCCACCTCGCAGATATGGCAGCCGCCGGGATAGGTGAAATTCTTGGGGTCGTAGAAGGCGGTCTCCTCCAGCCCCGGCTCCAGCTCCTCGATCGGATAATTATGCGGCACATAGGCGGCCAGCGACACATCGGTCAGGGTCTTCGATTTATCGGTGCCGGCGACCTTGAAAGCGCCATCCTCGAAGGTGACGTCCTCGACCGAGGCTTCCATCAGATGGGCGGCGATCTTGCGGCCCTTGGCGATGATCTTGTCCATCGCCTTGACCATGGCCGAGCCGCCCACGGCGAGGCTGCGGCTGCCATAGGTGCCCATGCCGAACGGGATCTTGGCGGTATCGCCATGCACCACCTCGATCTGCTCCATCGGCACGCCGAGCTGCGAGCAGACAAGCTGGGCCAGCGTCGTCTCATGGCCCTGGCCGTGGCTGTGGGTGCCGGTGAAAACCGTCACGCTGCCGGTCGGGTGGACGCGGATATTGGCCACCTCGTACAGCCCGGCCCGCGCGCCGAGCGATCCGACTACGGCGGAAGGGGCGATGCCGCAGGCTTCGAGATAGGTGGAGATGCCGATGCCGCGCAGCTTGCCGGCCGCCTTCGCCGCCGCGCGGCGGGCCGGAAAGCCGGCGAAATCGGCCTGCTTCAGCGCCGCCTCCAGCGTCGCGACATAATCGCCGCTGTCATATTGCAGCGCCACCGGCGTCTGATAGGGGAAGGCATCGGCGGGGATGAAATTCATCCGCCGCAGCTTGATCCGGTCGATCCCGGTATCGGCGGCGATGACATCGACCAGACGTTCCAGGAGATAGGACGCCTCCGGCCGGCCGGCGCCGCGATAGGCATCGACCGGCACGGTGTTGGTGAAGACCGCGCGCACCTCGGCATAGATCGCAGGCGTCGCGTACACCCCGGCCAGCAGCGTGGCATACAGATAGGTCGGCACGCAGGGCGCGAAGGTCGAGAGATAGGCGCCCATATTGCACAGCGTGCGGACCCGCAGCGCGAGGAATTTGCCGTCCGCATCCAGCGCCATTTCGGCGGTGCTGTCATGGTCGCGCCCATGCGCGTCGGACATGAAGCTTTCGCTGCGCTCGGCCGTCCATTTCACCGGCCGCATCAGCTTGCCGGCGGCCCAGGTGACGATCGCCTCCTCGGCATAGTGATAAATCTTGGAACCGAAGCCGCCGCCGACATCGGGGGCCACCACCCGCAGCTTGTTTTCGGGGATGTGCAGCACGAAGGCGCCCATCAGCAGGCGGATGACATGCGGGTTCTGGCTGGTGGTGTACAGCGTGTAGTCGCCGGAATTGCTGTCGAACTCGCCGATCGCCGCGCGCGGCTCCATGGCGTTGGGGATCAGCCGGTTGTTCAGCAGATCGAGCTTCACGACATGGGCGGCGCGGGCGAAGGCGGCTTCGGTCGCTTCCCTGTCGCCGATATGCCAGTCATAGCATTGATTGCCGGGAGCATCGTCATGCACCAGCGGCGCGCCCGGGGCGATGGCGTCGCGCATGGTGGCAACCGCCGGCAGGTCCTCGTAGTCGATCACCAGCTTCTCGGCCGCATCCTTGGCGTGCTGGCGGGACTCGGCCACCACCACCGCGACCGGATCGCCGACATGGCGGACCTTGCCGGTGGCGATCACCGGATGCATCGGCTCGGCCATCGGCGAGCCGTCCTTGTTGTGGATCTGCCAGCCGCAGGGAATGCCGCCAAGCTGATCGGCGGCAATGTCGGCGCCGGTGAACACCGCCAGCACCCCGGCCGAGGCGGCGGCGGCGGCCGTATCGATCCTCAGAATGCGGGCATGCGGACGATCGGCGCGGCGGATATAGGCATAGGTCTGGCCGGGGCGATTGATATCGTCGGTATAATTGCCCTGCCCGCGCAGGAAGCGGCGATCCTCCTTGCGGCGAACCGAGGCACCGATGCCTTCGAATCCCATCCTGACCTCCCTGTCCTGGCGGCGCGCATGGCGTGCCCGCCCGATCGCATTCTTGCAGCAGCGCCCCCTGTTGACCGGGGGATTACGCGCGCGCCACGCAGGGCGCGCGCGGGTCTCGCAGGCGGATGGATTGCCTTATGCCGCCGCCCGCCTCATTCAGCAGCCTGTCTCACTCAGCAGCCTGGGCGGTCTTGCCGTGCATCAGCGGCCAGGCCGCGGCGATCGCCTTGACGATGTTATGATAGCCGGTGCAACGGCAGAGATTGCCTTCCAGCCCGTCGCGGATCTGCTCCTCCGTGATGCCCTGGGGGTGGCTCTGGATCAGGTCGATCGCCGTCATCACCATGCCCGGGGTGCAGAAGCCGCATTGCAGGGCATGATGCTCGCGGAACATCTCCTGCATCGGGTGCAGCGTGCCGTCGGCCGCCGCCAGCCCCTCGATCGTCGTGACCTTGGCGCCCTCGGCCTGCATCGCCAGCATCGTGCAGGATTTCACCGCCATGCCGTTCACATGCACCACGCAGGCGCCGCATTGGCTGGTATCGCAGCCGACATGGGTGCCGGTCAGCGCCAGCTTCTCGCGCAGCAACTCCACCAGCAGGGTGCGGCCCTCGACCTCCACGCTGTGCTGCTTGCCGTTCACCGTCAGGCTTACCTGAGGCATCGCATCCCCCCCGTCCTGTCTCAATGGGTCTCGTCTGTCGCGCGTTCCGCAGCGCGCGCCGTCGCCCGGCGCACTGCCCGCGGAAAGGTCGGGGCGGAGTGTGATCGCCCAGCCCCGCCACGGTCAAGGTTCAAGCTGGGGCGATTGCGCTATTCCGCAAGATGGCAGGCCGCCATGTGGTCCGGCCCGCGCGGGCTCAGCACCGGCGCCTCGCTGCGGCAGCGGTCGAAGGCGTGCGGGCAGCGCGTGTGGAAATGACAGCCGGCGGGGGGATGGATGGGACTCGGCACATCACCGGTCAGCGGCACATGGCGGCGCAGCGCGGTCGGGTCAGGCACCGGCACCGCGCTCAATAACGCGCGGGTATAGGGGTGCGCCGGGCGGGCGAACAGCGCCGCGCGCGGCGCGATCTCGACGATGCGGCCGAGATACATCACCGCGACGCGATGCGTCATATGCTCGACGATCGCCAGATCATGGCTGATGAACAGCAGCGACAAGCCCAATTCGGCCTGCAGATCGGCCAGCAGATTGACGATCTGCGCCTTGACCGAGACATCGAGGGCGGAGACCGCCTCGTCGCAGACGATCAGATCGGCATCGGTGGCCAGCGCCCGGGCGATGCCGATGCGCTGGCGCTGCCCGCCGGAGAATTCATGCGGCAGCCGGTCGATCGCCTCGCGCGGCAGGCGCACCTTGTCCATCAGCGCGAAGATGCGCTTCTCCAGATCGGCACGCCCGCGCGCGAGGCCGAAATTGCGGATCGGCTCGGCCAGGATCTCGCGCACCCGCAGGCGGGGATTGAGGCTGGAGAACGGGTCCTGGAACACCACCTGCATGCGGCTGCGCACCATCCGCAGCCGGGCGGCGGGCAGCGTATCGATGCGTTCGCCGTCGAGCAGAACCTCGCCCGCGGTCGGTGCGATCAGGCGCAGCACCAGCCGGCCGACGGTGGATTTGCCGCAGCCGCTTTCGCCCACCAGCGACAAGGTCTCGCCCTTGGCGATGCTGAAACTGACCCCGTCCACGGCATGCACCCGCGCCGTGACGCCGCCCAGCACGCCGCCATGAATGGGAAAGTGCTTCTTCAACCCGCGCACGTCGAGCAGCGGCGGCACCGTCCTGGCACCCACCCGATCCGTCGCGCCATCCATCGTCGTGCTCATGCCGCCCCCGCGACCGGTGCGGCCTGCGCCGCGGCCAGCGCCTCGGCATAATGGCAGGCAACCGCGCGGCCCTGGCCGAAATTGCGCAGCGCCGGCGCCACGCTGCGGCAGCGCTCATCGGCATGGGCACAGCGCCCGGCAAAGGCGCAGCCGACGATCCGCGCGCGCAAGGACGGCACCAGCCCGGGAATTTCCGCGAGTTTCTGCCGCCCCGCCGCCTCCAGCGAGGCCCCCAGCTTGGGCACCGCGCCCAGCAGGCCACGCGTATAGGGATGCAGCGGCGCGGCGAACAGCGCGCCGACCGGCGCTTCCTCGACCTTGCGCCCGGCATACATCACCACCACGCGCTGGGCCATCTGCGCGACCACGCCGAGATCATGGGTGATCAGCATGATCGCCGAGCCCATGCGGGATTTGAGCTCGCGCATCAGGTCGAGGATCTGGGCCTGGATGGTGACATCCAGCGCGGTGGTCGGCTCATCGGCGATCAGCAGCTTGGGATTGCAGGCCAGCGCCATGGCGATCATCACCCGCTGGCGCATGCCGCCCGAGAGCTGATGCGGATATTCATGCACCCGCCGTTCCGGCGCCGGGATGCCGACCAGGGCCAGCATGTCCCGCGCCCGGGCCAGGGCGGCTTCTGGATCCAGGCCCTGATGCAGGCGCAGCGTCTCGCCGATCTGCCGCCCGATGGTCAGCACCGGATTGAGGCTGGTCATCGGCTCCTGGAAGATCATGCTGATCTCGTTGCCGCGAATGCGCCGCATCGCCGCCTCGTCCAGCGCCAGCAGGTCCTGGCCGTTGAAACGGATGGCGCCGGCGATCTTGCCCGGCGGGCTTGCGATCAGCCGCAGGATCGACATCGAGGTGACGGATTTACCGCAGCCCGATTCGCCGACGATGGCGACGGTCTCGCCCGCCTCGATGGTGAAGGAAAGCCCCTGCACGGCGCGCACCACGCCATCCGGGGTTGCGAAATGGGTCTGCAGCGCTTCGACTTCCAGCAATGCCATGGCGCTTACAGCCGCTTGGCCATGCGCGGGTCGAGCGCATCGCGCAGCCCGTCGCCCAGCAGATTGACCGCCAGCACCGTGACCGAGAGGAAGGCGGCGGGAAAGAAGACGATGAACGGCTTGACCTGCCAGAGAGAGCGGCCCTCGGCCATGATATTGCCCCAGCTCGGGATGGTGGGCGGGGTGCCGGCGCCGATGAAGGACAGGATCGCCTCGGTGATCATCGCCGCCGCGCAGATATAGGTGGCCTGCACCGACAGCGCGGCCAGCGTATTGGGCAGGATATGCCGCCAGATGATCATCGGAGTGCGCGTGCCCGAGGCGATCGCCGCCTCCACATAGGGTTGTTCGCGCAGCGACAGCACCACGCCGCGGATCAGGCGGGCGACCTGGGGAATCTGCGTCACCGTGATCGCCGCGACGACATTGGTGACCGAGCCCTGGGTCAGCGCCATCAGGGCGATCGCCAGCAGGATGCCGGGGATCGCCATCAGCCCGTCCATCACCCGCATGATCGGCGTGTCCAGCCAGCGCACGAAGCCCGAGACCAGACCCAGCGCGGTGCCCGCGACGGAAGACAGTAGCGCCACCGCGAAGCCCACGATGAGCGATACCCGCGCGCCATAAATGGTGCGCGAATAGATGTCGCGCCCGAGCATGTCGGTGCCGAACCAGTGCTCCGCCGAGGGGGGGCGGGTGCGCATCCAGGGCTTGATCGCCGTCGGATCGACGGTGCCCAGCCAGGGCGCGAGCAGCGCCACCAGGATCATGATCGTGAGCAATCCGCCGCCGGCGACGATGGTCGGGTGGCGGCGGATGAAGGTCGCGATCCGTCCGCGCTTGCGCGGCTCGGCCAGGACTTCCGGCAGCTCGGGGGCGGCCTCATAGGTGGTGCTCAATAGCGGATCCTCGGGTCGAAGACCGTATAGAGGAGATCGACGATCAGATTGACCAGCACATAGGTCAGGCTGAACAGCAGCACGACGCCCTGAATGACCGGATAGTCACGGCGCAGAATGGCATCGGTGGTCAGCCGGCCGAGGCCGGGAATGGCAAACACGGTTTCCGTCACCACCGCCCCGCCGATCAGCAGCCCGACGCCGAGGCCGATCACCGTCACCACCGGCACCGCGGCATTCTTCAGCGCGTGCAGCAACAGGATCGAACGCTCCCCCACCCCTTTGGCGCGGGCGGTGCGGACGTAATCCTGCGACAGCACCTCCAGCATGGTGGCGCGGGTGATGCGCGCGATCAGGGCGATATAGATCATGCCCAGCGCCACCGAAGGCAGGATCAGGCTGCGCAGGAAGGGCCAGAATCCCTGCGTGATCGGGGTGAAGCCCTGCACCGGCAGCCAGTTCAGCTCCAGCCCGAACAGATAGGCCAGCAGATAGCCGATCACGAAGACCGGGGTGGAGAAGCCGAACACCGCCATCAGCATCACCGACCGGTCGATCCAGCTTCCCTGCCGCGCTGCCGCGATCACGCCCAGCGGCACCCCGACCACGACCGACAGGATCAGGGTCAGCACCATCAGCGAGAAAGTCGGCTGAATACTCTGCGCGATCATGTGAGTGACCGGCAGGTTGGTGAAGATGGACGTGCCCAGATCGCCGTGCAGCACATGCCAGAGCCAGCTGCCGAAGCGCACCAGGAAAGGCCGGTCGAGGCCGAGCGAGGCGCGGATGCGGGCAATATCGGCAACCGACGCCTGGTCGCCGGCGATCACCGCCGCCGGATCGCCGGGCGCGAGATAGAGCAGGCTGAAGACGAACAAGGCAACGATCAGCATCACCGGAATCGTCGCCAGGATGCGGCGGATCACATAGGACAGCATCGATCATCCATCCCCGCGCCGCGCCATCCGCCCGTCTTCAACCTGCGCTCCATCGCCTTCAGCTTTTCGTCACGTCCCAGACCGACGGGAACGGCGCCTGCACCACCCCGTGGATATTGGTCCGCCACGCCTGGTAGAACTTGAAGAAGCCGGTGGGCAGGAAGGTGCCGAAATCGGCCGAGCCCTTGTTGATCTGCTTCATCGCCTCCTTCTGCGCGGTATCGTCGGTGGCGTTGAACCACTCCTCGATCTTGGCCTGCAGCGGCGGCGAGCTCGGCCAGCCGAACCAGGCCCCGGGACCATTCGCATAGATCGCGATATCCGCGGCCGGATTCACGCAATCCACCCCGGCATGCCAGGTATGGAACACGTTCCACCCGCCCTTGTCGGGTGCTGCCTTGGAGGCACGGCGCGAGCCCACCGTCGCCCAGTCGGTGGCGACGTAATCGACCTTGAAGCCGAGCTTGGTCAGCAGATCGTTGGTCACATCGCTCTGCGCCTTGATGATCGGCAGGTCGGTGCCGACCAGCATCACCACTTTCGCGCCCATCTGGCCGGCTTCGGTGATCAGCTTGCGGGCGGCGGCGATATTGCGCTCGCTGAGGATCTTGCCGCCGTAATTGGTGGAGAACGGCGTGCCCGGCGTGAAGTAGCTGTCGAGATCGGACCATAGCGAGTGATCGTCGCCCGACACCGCTTCCATGTAATGGTCCTGATTGGCTGCCATCAGCACCGCGCGGCGGACCCGCACATCATTGAAAGGCGGGTAGAGATGGTTGAAGCGGCAATCGCCGATATTGCCCAGCGGATCGGAAATCCCCACCGCGACGCCCTTATTGGCTTTCAGCGTCGGGATCAGATCGTTGATCGGGCTTTCCCACCAATCGACCTCCCCGCTCTGCAGCGCCGCCCCGGCGGTCGCGGCATCGGGGATGATCTTCCATTCGACGCGATCGAAATTCACCCGCTTGCCGCCGGCCAGCCAGCTCGCCTTTTCCGGGCGCGGCACGTAATCGGTGAATTTTTCGAACACTGCGCTGGCGCCCGGCACCCAGGCCGCCTTGTTGAACTTGAACGGGCCGGAGCCGGTATAGTCGCTGATCGGCTTGAACGGATCGGTCATCGCCACATGCTCGGGCATGATGAAGCAGACCGGCGTGCCGACCTTGCCCAGTGCATAGAGCATCTTCGGGAAGGGCTTCTTCAACGCGATGCGGAAGGTCTTGTCATCGACCGCGCTGATCTCGTTCAGCTGGGCGTGGATCATCTGGCCCATGCCGTCGCGGGCCATCCAGCGCTTGATGCTGGCGACGCAATCCTTCGACGCCACCGGCGAGCCGTCGTGGAATTTCAGCCCGTCGCGCAGCTTGAACGTCCAGGTCAGCCCGTCGGAGGAGAGCTGGTGACCCGCGCACATTTGCGGCTGCGGCTGCAACTGGCTGTTGACGCCATACAGCGTGTCGTAAAACAGCAGGCTGGCATTACGCACCACGTACAGCGTGGTCCAGATCGGATCGAGATTGGCCAGATTGGCCTGCGGCACGAAGCGCAGCACCTTGTTGTCGGCGGCGCGCGCGATCGTCGGCATGGTAAGCCCGCCCGCCATCAGCCCGCCCGAGGCAAGCGCCGCGCTCGTGGCCGCCGATTTGAGAAAACTCCGTCGATCCATCGCCTGACCCCGTCGCTGGTGCGGCCGCATTGAGAGGGCCGCTTTCTGGTGCCGGGCACGCCCCGGCGCGGTGATTGATGCATGGGCGCGGAAGCAGATCAGACACAAATGCTTACGAAATGAGCGATCCGCCCAGTTCGTACCGACATCGGCCCTTTGCTGCATGCGCGTTGTGCAGTGCAAAGAAGCATGGCAGCCCCGCGTCCGGCACACAAGAGGAGGAGCGCGGCAAATCCGCGACGCGACGCAATAAAAATGACGCGGATCGCGGGCAAGCTGAACCCTCTGCCGGCGGCATGGCGATTTCGTAACAGAATCCCGCTAGAACCTGCGTGTCATGCACACGTTTCTGCTGCGAATCTTTCGCCACCTGCCCGCCCCGGCCCGCCGCGCTTTGCCGCCGGAGCGGCTGCGCGTGCTGGCGCAGTTTCTGCAGTTCTCGGTGGTCGGCACGGTCGGCTTCCTGCTCGACACGGCCACCGTCTACGGCACGCGTGGCGTGCTGGGCCTTTATGGCGCAGGCGCGCTCGCCTATGGCGTGGCGGCGAGCGGCAATTGGCTTTTCAACCGGTTATGGACATTTCGCGGCCAAGGCAGCGGACCCGCGCATCGGCAATGGGCGCGCTTCCTGCTGGCCAACCTGCCCGGCATCCTGCTCAATCGCGGCACCTATGCGATCCTGGTGACGATCTCGCCGCTCTGCGCACGCCAACCGGTCTTTGCCGTCGCCGCCGGATCGCTGGCCGGCATGTTCATTAATTTTTCCCTTTCCCGGCGGATGGTATTCCGCTGAA
Source organism: Rhodospirillales bacterium (assembly GCA_028869595.1). GTDB lineage: Bacteria > Pseudomonadota > Alphaproteobacteria > Acetobacterales > Acetobacteraceae > JAGWRU01. Next base: position 488 of record JAGWRU010000081.1, on the reverse strand, counting down.
CGGAATAAGGGTGGCGAGAACGGAACATCGCCCTTTGACCGGCGGCGAGCGGAGTGACAAAGTCACCGCTCTGGCTAGTTTGCCCCCACAGCCCAAAAAACGACGTCCAGCCAATGTGCCATCAAGCGATCCGCCCGCCCCGCCGGGTGCGCCGCCTTTGCCGGGTCCCGCACCGCGCCCTTTTGCGCAGCCCGCGCTGCGGGGTGCAGCCATGACCACGCCCGCACGCCCCGGTTCGGGCGCGAAGAAGGCCGCGCAGGTGGTGAAGCTGGCGGATATCCGAAAAGCCGCGACGGCGAAACCCGCCGGCGCATCGAGCGCAACCGACCTCGCCGGCAAACCCAAGCGCGCGGCTGCCGCGCCGGCCAAGGCGGTCAGGACGGGCAGCGCCAAGCCGGACACGACGCGGCCGGCGGCCGCGGCCAAGGCGAAGCGCCCCGCGGCGGCGGCGAAGTCCGCGCCGAGCAGGCCCGCTGCCGCGAAGCCGG
>JAGWRU010000080.1 GCA_028869595.1 Rhodospirillales bacterium | reverse complement strand
TTCGACATGGCGGCGGAACAATTCCGCGTCGTTGCCGATCATCTTGCCATCCCCCAGGACGAACGGGCGCGGCTGCTGCTGCCCAAGCGGGCCATCGCCGTTTCCGTGCCGGTGCATCGTGACGATGGTAGCACCGAGGTTTTTCAGGGCTTCCGGGTGCAGCATCACCTGACGCTCGGCCCGACCAAGGGCGGCACGCGCTTCGCCCCCAATCTCGATCTCGGCGAGGTGGCCGCACTCGCCGTCTGGATGGGCTGGAAATGCGCGCTGGCCGGTCTGCCCTATGGCGGCGCGAAAGGCGGCGTCGCCTGCGATCCGCGCGCCTTGTCGCGGCGGGAACTCGAAGGCGTCTCGCGGCGCTACATGCAGGAGATGATCCCCTTCATCGGCCCGCAGACCGATGTGATGGCCCCTGATCTCGGCACCGACGAACAGGTGATGGCCTGGTTCATGGACACGTATTCCATGCATGAGGGCCATTCGGTGAACGAGATCGTCACCGGCAAGCCGGTTTCCATCGGCGGCACGCTGGGCAGGCGAGAGGCGACGGGCAGGGGGGTTGCCCATCTTGCCGCGCGCGCCTGCGAGGCGGCGGGGATCGAGATCGCCGGCTGCACCGCCATCGTGCAGGGTTTCGGCAATGTCGGGCGCACGACGGCGCAATTGCTGGCCGCGCTGCACGGCGTGCGGATCATCGGCATCAGCGATTATGCCGGCGCCTTTTACGATCCGCGCGGCCTGAACCTGGAAGCGATGATTGCCCATGCCGAACGCCATGGCAGCCTGGCCGGCTTCACCGGCGCGCCGGGCATCGATCCTGCCGCCTTGCTGACCCAACGCTGCGACATTCTGGTGCCGGCGGCGGTGGAGCGGGTGATCGACGGGTCGAATGCCGGGGCGCTGCAATGCCGGGTGATCGCCGAAGGGGCGAACGGGCCGGTGACGCCGGAGGCCGATGCCATCCTCGCCCAGCGCCCGGAGATCATCGTGATCCCCGATATTCTGTGCAATTCGGGCGGGGTGATCGTGTCCTACTTCGAATGGGTGCAGGATCTGCAATGCCTGTTCTGGAGCGAGGATGAGGTCAATGCCCGCCTCGCCACCATCCTGGATCGCGCCTTCGCGGCGGTATGGACCCGCGCGCGGGAGCGGCGGATCACCAGCCGGCTTGCCGCCCTGTCGATCGGGGTGGAGCGGGTGCGCGCGGCCAAGCTGACGCGCGGGCTGTTCCCTTAGGCAGCTGCGCCGTTCTGCCGGCACTGATCTACATCTGAGCGATATGGTGGCGCGTGCTGGCCAGGATCGCGGCTGACAGCTTGGGATCGGTCACGATGCGCGACAGCGTGACGGCGCCGACCATCGCGGCAATCGCCACCATCGCGCGTTCCCTGGCGGCCTTGGCGGTGGCTTTGGGCCCGCCGCGCATCGCCGCCTCCATCATGCGCAGAAATCCTGCCGTTGCGGCTTTTCTGGTCTTGTCGTCGGCGCGGGCGAGTTCGCTGCCGAGGCCCGCGAACACGCAGCCCGTATCGGGGGTGTCGCGGTGCGCGGGGGCGAGATAGACCCCGGCCATGCTTTTCAGCCCGTCCGGCTCCGTTTGCGTGGCCTTCATCGCGGGCGCCATCAGACAGGTGGCACAGGCTTCCGCCACCAGATCCTCCTTGGACGGGAAATGACGGTAGAAGCCGCCATGGGTCAGCCCGGCGGCGGCCATAAGATCGGCGATGCCGGTCGCCTTGATGCCTTTGCGGCGGAAGGCGATGCCGGCTTCCTTCAGGATGCGTTGGCGGGTTTCGGCGGTTTCCTGTTTGGATTTGCGCATGATGGACGATCCTCGTTCCCCGGATCCGTATAGCAGCTTTCATATAAGAGTCCGAACATCATCTAAAAGGATCACCTCCCCTTGAATGGACAAATGATGACCATCATCTAACGCCCTCGTAAGTTCCGCATCGTCATCGATGCCGGGCAATGGCGTGGCAGAAGGATGGCGGCGTGAGCGAGACGAGAGAGCGTGTGGCCGGTGCCGATGTCGCGGTGGCGCGGCGGCGGGGCTGGCGGATCGCCGGGGTTGTAGCGCTGGCGGCGCTGGTGGCGGCGGGCGGGTATTACTACCGCAGCCATGGCGCAACGCCGGTGGCTGCACCGACGCCCGCCCTGGCCCAGGTCACGGTCAGCCTGCCGTTGCGGCGCGATGTCGATACCAGGCTGGGATTTCTCGGGCGTTTTGCCGCAGTCGATCGGGTGGCGTTGCGCGCCCAGGTCGGCGGCACGCTGACCGGCATCTACTTCAAGGATGGCGCGGTCGTGCATCGTGGCGATCTGCTGTTCACCATCGATCCGCGCCCCTATGAAATCGCCCTGGCGAAAGCCCATGCGGCGCTGGCTTCGGCGACGGCACGGCTCGATCTCGCCAATCGCGAATTGTCGCGGGCCGAGGCGCTGAAGCGCAGCGATTACGGTACGGCGGAGAATGTCGATCAGCGCCGCTACGATGCCCGCGCGGCAGAGGCGGCAATTGCCGATTCCAATGCCCGTATCGATGATGCCCGCTTCGATATCGCCCATTGCCGTATCACCGCCCCGTTCACCGGGCGGATCGGCGCGCATCTGGTTTCCATCGGCAGTCTGATCGCCGGCAGCCGTGCTGCCACCAGCCCCACGACCTTGCTCGCCACGATCGTCTCGCTCGATCCCATCCACCTCGATTTCGACATGAGCGAGGCGGATTATCTGGCTTTCGCGCGCTACCGTGCCACCGGGCACGGCGCGCTGGGCCAGCCCGTTGCCATCACCCTGGCCGATCATCAGTTCTATCGGCCCGGCGGGGTGCTGGATTTCGTCGATAACGCGATCGACCCCGCCAGCGGCACGATGCGTGCCCGCGCGGTGGTGCCCAATCCCGATCTGCTGCTGACGCCGGGCGAATTTGCCCGTCTGCGCCTGCAGGTGGCTCCGCCCGCCCCGACCCTGCTGGTGCCCGATGCGGCGGTGCTGCCCGATCAGGATCAGCACATCGTCCTGACGGTGGCGGCCAACGGCACGGTCGTTCCCAAGCCGGTGGTGCTGGGCGATCTGCGCGGCGGGCTGCGGGTGATCCGCAGCGGATTATTGCCAACCGACCGGGTGGTGATCGGCGGGCTGGTCTATGCCGCGCCCGGATCGAAAGTCGCCACCCATCCCGGCACCATCGCCTATCAGAGCGTGCATTGAGGCAGGAGACAGATCCATGCGCCTGCCCCATTTCTTCATCGACCGCCCGATCTTCGCAACCGTGGTCAGCGTCTTCATCACGCTGATCGGCCTGGGCGCACTGGTCATCCTGCCGGTCGCGCAATACCCTGAAATCGTGCCGCCGACGGTGCAGATCACCACCGCCTATCCCGGCGCCTCGGCCGATACCGTGGCCCGCACCGTGGCGACGCCGCTGGAGCAGGAGATCAACGGCGTCGAGAACATGCTGTATCTCAGCAGCCAATCGACCGGCGACGGCAAGTTGACCATCACCGTCACCTTCCGCATCGGCACCGACCTGAACGTCGCGCAGATGCTGACGCAGAATCGCGTGCAGGATGCCCTGCCGCGTCTGCCCCAGGATGTGCAGCGCCTGGGCGTGCAGGTGCGCAAGGCAACCCCGAATATCCTGCTGGCGGTGCATCTCTATTCGCCGGACCGCTCGCGCGGCACGCTGTATCTGTCGAATTACGCCACGCTGCATGTGAAGGACGCCCTGGCCCGCCTGCCCGGCGTCGGGGATGTGCAGATCTTCGGGGCGCGCGACTATGCGATGCGCATCTGGCTCGACCCCGACAAGGTGGCCGCGCACGATCTGAATGCGGACGAGGTGCTGGCCGCGCTGCGGGCGCAGAATCTGCAGGTTTCCGCAGGCATTCTGGGCCAGCCGCCGGCCTCGGCCGGACCGGCCTATCAGATCAACGTGCGCACCCGGGGCCGGCTGTCCACGCCGCAGCAATTCGCCGATATCATCGTCAAGACCGATGCGGCGGGGCGGGTAACGCGGATCCGCGATCTGGGGCGGGTGGAAATCGGTGCCTCCGATTACGGTTCCGCCGCCTATATGGATCGCGGTCCCGGCCTGCCGCTGCTGATCTTCGCCCAGCCCGGCGCCAATTCGCTGGCGGTGGAGCACGAAGTGCTGGCCACCATGCAGACGCTGCGTAAGGATTTTCCGCCCGGCGTCGCCGATATCGTGATCTACGATCCGACCATCTTCGTCGCCAAATCGGTGCACGAGGTGGTGACCACCATCTTCGTGGCGATCCTGCTGGTGGTCGGCGTCGTCTTCCTGTTCCTGCAACGCTGGCGGGCGGCGATCATTCCGGTGATCGCCATTCCGGTCTCGCTGGTGGGGACTTTCACGGTGCTGTACGCGCTGGGCATCTCGCTGAACAACCTGTCGCTGTTCGGCCTGGTGCTGGCGGTGGGTATCGTCGTCGACGATGCGATCGTGGTGGTGGAGAATGTGGAGCGCAATATCCGCGCCGGCATGTCGCCGCCGGCGGCAGCGCACCGCACCATGGACGAGGTCGGCGGCGCGCTGATCTCCATCGCCCTGACGCTGTGCGCGGTGTTTGTGCCTTCCGCGTTTCTCTCAGGCATTTCGGGACAGTTCTTCCGCCAGTTCGCCGTGACGATTGCCGCCTCGACGGTGATTTCCTGCTTCGTCTCCCTGACCCTCAGCCCGGCTTTGTGCGCGGTGCTGTTTAAGGCGCACGACCCCGTGGCGCGCCGCGCGGCCTGGCCGCTGCGCCTGCTCGATGCCGGCTTCGCCCGCTTCAATCTCGGCTTCGAATGGATGTCGGATCGCTATGCCCGGCTGACCCGGCGCCTGGTGCGCGGGCTGGCGCTGGTGGCGGTGCTATACGCCGTGCTGCTGGCCGCGGCCTTCGTGCAGTTCGCCCGCGCCCCCACCGGCTTCATCCCGGAGCAGGATCAGGGCTATCTGATCACCGTGCTGCAATTGCCGCCCGGCGCCTCGCTCGCGCGGACCGAGGCGGTGCTGAAGCGCGCAATCGGCATCATCCTGACGACCAAAGGGGTGGAGCATGTCGCGCCCTTCGCCGGGCTGGATGCCACCACCTTCACGGTTGCATCCAACGACGCGACGATCTTCTCCGGCCTGCCATCGCTTTATAACCATTCCATCCCCGGCGTGACGGCGAATACCGTGCTGGCCGATCTGCGCAAGCGCTTATCGGTGATCAAGGATGCCTATGTCCTGACCATTCCGCCGCCGCCCGTGCAGGGAATCGGCAATGCCGGCGGCTTCAAGATGATGCTGGAGGATCGCGCCGGGCTGGGATCGCAGGCCCTGGTGAATGCGGCGCATGCCCTGGTCGGTGCGGCCAATCGCGATCCCGATTTTGCCGGCGTGTTCACGCTGTTCAATACCGGCTCGCCTTCGGTCTATGCCGATATCGACCGCGCCAAAACCGAGAAGCTGGGGCTGGTGCCGAATGACGTGTTCTCCGCCTTGCAGGTCTATCTCGGTTCGCAATACGTCAACGACTTCAATTTCCTCGGCCGCACCTACCAGGTCATCGTGCAGGCCGATGCGCCCTGGCGGACCGGTCGGGCCGATATCACCGATCTGAAGATGCGCAACGCCCAGGGCCGGATGGTGCCGATCGGCAGCGTCGCCACGCTGCATGACGAGACCATCCCCTATCGCGTGCCGCGCTATAACCTGTTCCCCGCCGCCGAGGTGCAGGGGGTGGCAGCGCCAGGGGTCGCGACCGGCACGGCGCTGCACCGGATGGAGCGACTGGCCCAGCAAGTGCTGCCCCCCGGCATCGGCTTCGAATGGACCGAACTTGCCTTCCAGCAGGAACAGCGCGGCACGCCGACGCTGCTGGTCTTCGGGGCCGCCGCCTTGTTCGTCTTTCTGGTGCTGGCCGCGCAATATGAAAGCTGGCGCCTGCCGCTGGCGATCGTGCTGATCGTGCCGATGTGTCTGCTGGCATCGGTTACCGGACTGCTGGCGCGCGGTATGCCGATCGACATCCTGGCGCAGATCGGCTTCGTGGTGCTGGTCGGGCTGGCCGCGAAAAACGCCATCCTGATCGTCGAATTCGCCCATCAGAAGGAAGCCGATGGCGCGAGCCCGGCCGAGGCCGCAGTGCATGCCGCGCGCACCCGGTTGCGTCCGATCCTGATGACCTCCTTCGCCTTCATCCTGGGGGTGGTGCCGCTGGCGGTGGCAACCGGGGCAGGGGCGGAGATGCGCCAGTCGCTGGGCACTGCGGTGCTGTTCGGCATGCTGGGCGTTACCGGGTTCGGGCTGCTGTTGACGCCTGCCTTCTACACGCTGGTGCGCAGCCTGCGCCGCAAGGATGTGTCATGATCGCGAAGATGCCGATGCGCGCAGGGGTTTCTGCGCTGGCTGCGCTGTTGCTGGCGGGCTGTGCGGTGGGCCCCGATTACCATCGCCCGGCGATCAGCCTGGTGCCATTCCATAATGCCGCGCGGGTGCAGCGCGTCGCGGCGGGCCAGGCGGCACCGCTGGATCGCTGGTGGACGGGGTTCGACGATCCGATGCTGTTCGCGGTGGTGCGCCGGGCGCTGGCGCTGAACCTCGATCTCGCCGCGTCCTATGCCCGTGTCGCGCAGGCTCGCGCGGCGGCGGCGGCGGCGGGCGCCGAGCTTGCCCCGACTGTCGATTTCGAGGCGACCGACATCGCCCAGCATCAAAGCCTGACCAGTCCGCTGGGCACCCTGGCGCGCGGCCTGCCCGGCTATAACCGCGATCAGCACGAATACAGCATCGGCCCGGCGGCAAGCTGGGAGATCGATCTGGCCGGTGGTCTGCGCCGTAACGCCGCCGCCGCGCGCGACGAGGCGGAAGCGGCGGAGGCCGAGCAGGCCGGCACGCGCATCAGCGTCGCGGCGAATGCGGCCGATGCCTATATCCGCATCCGCGGCGATCAGGCCCGTCTGGCAGTGGCGCGCGATCAGGTGGAGACGGATCGCAAGCTGCTCGGTCTGGTGCGCACGCGCGACAATCTGGGTCTGGCCGGGGCGCGTGAAGTGGCCCAGGCCCAGGCCTTGATCGAGCAGGCCCAGTCCTCCATCCCGCCGCTGCGCATCGGGCTGGAGGCACAGCTCAACCGGCTGGACGTGCTGATGGGCGCGCAGCCTGGTACCTATGCGAAGATGCTGGCCGTACCTGGAACCATTCCGGCGGTGCCGGCGATCGGTGCGGACGATACGCCGCTGGATGTGCTGCGCCGCCGGCCTGATATCATCGCCGCCGAACGTCACCTGGCCGCTTCCAACGAGCGGATCGGCGCGGCGATCGCCGATTACTATCCGAAAATCTCGCTGTCCGGCATTCTGGGTTTCGACAGCATCAGCGCCAATCATCTGTTCACCCAGCAGGCTTTCCAGCCGACCCTGACCGGGGCGATACGCTGGCGCCTGTTCGATTTCGGCAAGGTCGATGCCGAGGTCGCCGCCGCGCACGGGGCCGAGGCCGAGGCTTTGGCCAAGTATCGTCAGGCCGCGCTGAAGGCGACCGAGGATGTGGAAAATGCCTTCATGTCCCTGTCGCAAACCATCCAGCGCGTCGCGGTGCTGAAGCAGGAAGTGGCATCTCTGAAGCGCTCCCGCGATCTCTCCGCACAGGCCTATCGCGATGGTGCGATCCCGCTGACCGATGTGCTGGATGCCGATCGGCAATTGCTGGCCGCCCGCGATGCGCTGGATGCCAGCCGGGCCGATGCGGCGCGTGCCGCCGTGCAAAGCTTCCGCGCGCTGGGCGGCGGCTGGGATGTGCCGGCGCCTCAGGTCGTGGCGAGCCGATCCTGAAGCCGTTCGATCCCGCGCCAGACGATCGCCTTGCGGTTCCAGGTATAGGCGATGTGCAGCCCGCCCCCGTCGGCTGAGGGGATGATGGCGGGGTAGGAAAACTCCCCGTCCTCGTCCTCCAGCACCGCCGCCTGCTGCCAGCTTGCGCCGTTATCGCGGGAGATCAGCAGCACCAGCGGGCTGCGCGCGCTCCAGTTGCCGGCGACCGGATTGCAGGCCAGCACCAATAGCCCATCCGCCATCCGCGTCACATCGAGGCCGCTATTGTTATTGGCAAGCGCGGTCGCATAGGCCTCGCACCAGGATCGCCCGCCATCGCGGGAATCGCTGCGATAGATCGCCCCGCGCGTGGAGCGCATCAGCGCATGCACCATCCCCGGCGCGCTTTCCCACAGGCTGGGCTGGATCACCCCGTCCCAGGCGAAGGCGCGGGCGGGATCGCTTTCCCATAACGCATCCTGGGCGAGGCCCTGCCACAGCCCCGTCCCCGGCGCGGCGGGCGGACGATGGGCAAGCGGGATCGGTGCAAGCTGCCAGGTGGTGCCGCGATCTTCGCTGCGATCGATAAAGGCATCCCAGCGGCGCGCATCCTCGGTCGAGCCGGGCGCGAGCCAAACGCCATCGGCCAGCACCAGCAGCTTATTCTTCACCGGCCCGCGCGGGCGGGGATCATCGGCCACCAAAGCGCGCGGTGCGCTCCAGCTTTCCCCGCCATCCTCGGACACGGCCAGACGGGTGCGCCATGCATGCACGCTCGCGCCGACCTTGTAGAACAGGAGCAGCCGCGCGCCATCGACATGCAGCACCGGGTTCCAATGCGCGAGCCCCGCCTCGGCCAGTGCCCGGCGCGGCGCCTGCCATTCCCCACCGATCCGCCGCGTGATCCAGATCGCGGTATCGCCGGCGCCTTCCTTGGTGCCGGCGAAGAAGGCGGCAACCATCGGCCCGTGCGCCGGGCAGAGGATGCTCGCCGCGTGGCACTGCGCAAATCCCGCCTTGCCCTCGGGCGCGGACAGAAAGATGCGCGGCCCCGCGACGAGCATCGCCGATCCTCAGGCCGCGCGGCGGGCGGTGAGGGCGGCAAGCCCGCGCGCGATCTCCACCCCCAGCGCCGCATCGGCGGCAACCAGCGGGGCGCGGACATGGCGCCAGCCGGCATGGCCGGTCTGCGCCGCCAGGGTGGATTTCATCACCGACATGAAGGGCGCGCGCATCAGGCCGAGTGCCGCCTTCATTGCCTCCTCGCCCGGCGTGGCGGCGAACATCGCGCGCACCAGCCCCGGCACCATATTGGCCATGCCGCAGATCGTGCCGACCCCGCCTTCGGCCAGCGCGCGGCCGATATCGGCCTCGTTGCCGACCAGAATGGCAAGATCGGGGGCGCCGGCGCGGAAGGCGCGGAATTGCGCGAAATCGGCGCTGCTATCCTTCAGCCCGGCCACCACCGCACCGAAGCGCGCGCGCAGCCGGGCGGCCACCGCCGGCGCAATGGCGACGCCGGAGACCTGCGGGATGTGGTACAGCGTGACGCGCAGCGCGGGATCGGCCACCTGATCGATCACCGCGCTGAAGGCATCGCCGATCCCTTCATCGGAGGCATCGCGGTAGAAATAGGGCGGCAGGATCAGCGCATGGGTCAGCCCCAGGCCGCGCATGCCGCGCGTCAAGGCGATGGTATCGGTGATCGCCGGGCAGCCAGTGCCGAGCGCGATCTGGCTGGCGGCAATACCCGCTTTCAGCAGCGCCTCGGTCGCCGCAAGGCGTTCGGCGCCGGAAAACGAGGTGCCTTCGCCGGTCGTGCCGAACAGCACGATGCCGTCGCAGCCCTGCCCGAGCAGCGCCTTGGCATGGCGGGCCATTTCGACGGTGTCGATGGTGCCGTCATCGCGCAGCGGTGTAGCCAGCGCTACCCATAATCCCTTGATTGCGTCGCTCATTTCCGTCTCCTTCACGAATTCGTCTCAGCCTTTGACGCCGCCGGCCATCAGCCCGGATACGAACCAGCGCTGCAGCACGGCGTAGAACAGCATCGGCACCACCCCGATCAGGGTCAGGATGGCGAACAGCTTGCCCGGATCGGCCATGTACGGCCCTTCGAAGAACAACGGCGCCAGCGGCAGCGTTTTCATCTCGTTGCGCGACATGATCACCAGGGCGAGGAAGAATTCGTTCCAGGAAAACAGGAACTGCCAGACCGCGATCACCAGCAGGGCCGGGCGGCAGAGCGGGGCCATGATGCGCACCAGCACGGTGAAGGAATTGGCCCCGTCGAGCAGCGCCGCCTCCTCCAGCTCCAGCGGGATGCCGTCCATCGCGCCTTTGACAATGACGGTGCCGAAGGCGATGCCGAGCGCGGTTTCCGGCCCGACCAGACCGAGATAGGAATTGGTCATGTGCAGCGTGCGCAGCAGCACGGTGATCGGGATCAGCAGGGAAGCGAGCGGCAGCAGCAGCGCACTCATGATCACCAGCAAAACGATCGAGCCGCCGCGCAGCTTCAGCCGCGACAGCGCATAGGCCAGCGCGGTGACGCAGAGCAGCGTCGCCAGCACGGTCAGCCCGGCGACCAAGGCGCTGTTGAGGAAGAAGCGGATGAATTCGCCATGCCCCAGCACGGCGATGTAATTGGCGAAGGTGACGTGGCCGGCGATCAGCACCGGGGCGAAGCTATCCTCGGCATTGCGCAGCGAAATATCGATCATATAGATCGTCGGCAGCAGGCTCAGCGCGCAGGCGCCGGCCAGCACGGCATAGGCGATCAGCATGCGCGCCGGGGCGCGCGAACCTGCATGGATCATCGCGCATCCCCCTTCAGCCAGCCTGCGCGCAGCTTGCCCCACCACTCATCGGCGATGGCGTATTCCACCGCGATCAGCGCCAAGGCCAGGGCGAACAGCACCACCGCGACCATCGAGGCATAGCCCATCCGGTTCTCGTCGAAGCCGGTCTGGAAGATATAGGTGGCGAGCGTCTGCGACGCGTTGGCCGGCCCGCCTTGGGTCATCAGGTAGATCAGCGGGAATTGCTGCAAGGCCTGCACCGTGCCTAGCACGATCAGCGAGACATGCGTCGCGCGCAGCATCGGCCAGATCACGTGGCGCACCCGCGCGAAGCCGGTGGCGCCGTCGATTGCCGCGGCATCGAGGATCTCGCGATCCAGCTGGGCGATGCCGACGCAGTACATCAGCACGAAGAAGCCGCACCATTGCCAGACATTGACCGCGATGATGCCGTACGTGGCGAGCGCCGGCTCGCCGAGAATGGCCGGGAAACTGCCGCCCAGGCCAAGGCTGCGGAACACCCCGTAGAGCAGCCCGTAATCCGGCGCGTAAAGGGTGGTGAAAACCAGCGCGATGACCGAGGGCGTAACCACCATCGGCAGGAACAGCAAGGTGCGGAACCAGGCCCGCCCGCGCGGAATGCCGAGCTCGATCAGCACGGCGAGGGGAAAGCCGATAGCGATCTCGGCGGCGATGGAAACCACCACCCAGAGTACCGAATTGCGCAAGGCCAGCCAGAAGACCGGATCGCCGGCCGCCTCGCCATAGCGGATCAGGCTTGGCCCGCCTTTCGCCTGGGCCACGCTGGTCCAGAGATTGGCGAGGATCGGGTAGAGTTCGAACAGCAGGAACAGCAGAAGCGCCGGCAGCACATAGAGCCATGCCTCCGCCTGGCTCGCGCCGATGCGAAAGCGGCGGGTGCGGGGGCGGAGACGGGGCAAGGCGGTGCTGCCGGCGCTGGTGCTCATGCGATCAATGCGCCTGCTTCTGGGCCACTGCCTGCACCGCGGCCATGCCGGCGGCCGGCGTTTTCTGCCCGGCGGCGATCGCCTGCAGATTGGCCACCAGCGCATCGAAGATCACCGGATTACCGATGGCGTGCGGATGCGCCGTCTGCAATTCTGCGATGTAGCTGTCATAGATCGGCGCAAGATGCGGATCGAGCGTGTGGCTCGGCTTCATGCCGTGAAAGGCCGGCAGATCGTTCAGCTGATCGAGCGCGACCTGCTCGCCCACGCCGCTGATCAATTCCTTCAGCACGATTTGGGCTGCCTTGGTCACTGCCGGCGAGGATTGTGCCGTCTTGGTGATGCCCCAGCCGATATCGATGCCGCCGATCGGCGGGCTGACATGGCTATGGGCGGAGACGGCGGGGAAGAAGAACTTGCCGTAGCCCGACATGGTCTTCAGCGCCGGATTATCCGACAGCGCGGTCTGCTGCAGCCACCAGGAGCCGAGCGAGATCATGCCGACGCGCCCGGCGGCAAACAGATTGGCCCCGGTCGGGTATTGCAGCGCCGAGAGCGCGCCATCCTGCACCACCTTGGCGGTGAACAGGCGCTGCCAGGCGGCGGCAGCGGCAACCATGCCGGGCTGGGTCCATACGGGCTGGCCTTCCTGGGCGGCGAGCAGGCCTTTCAGATCGGTCTGCGCGGCGATCTGCATATAGACCCAGGCATCGAACAGCTCGGTGCCGCCGCCCTGGTAGAAGGGGATGAAGCCGGCGGCGCGCAGCTTGGCGGCGTCCGCCACCAGCTCCGCCATGGTCTTGGGCGGCGCGGCGATCTTGGCTTTCGCGAAGGCGGCGCGATTGTACCAGATATTCAGCACCTCCGCTTCCTGCGGCAGCATGTAGAAGCCCTGATCGCCCTTGGGATTGCCGAGCCGTGCCTGGGTCAGCAAAGCGGGGGCGAAATTCTTCTGCCAGTCCTTGCCCCACAAGGCCGGGGCGACGCTCGACAGATCCATCAGGTTGGGGCGGTATTCCTGGGTGAAGGCGCCGGGCGGCAGGCCGATAATATCCGGCAGCGTGCCGGAAGCGGCGGCGGCCTTCAGCGCGGTGAAGTAGGGGTTGTGCGGCTGGATCGTGGCCCGCACCTCGATATCGGGATGGGCTTTCTCGATCGCGGCGACCATCGCCTGGGTGGTCGATTGCACGGGGCTCCAGGACCACAGCGTTACCACCGTCTTGGCGGCATGGGCGGCGGCCAGCGGCATCGACAGGCCCAGTGCCGTGGTCGCGGCAAGCAGCGCGCGCGCGAGCGGGCGCGGTAGTTTCTTCATGGTTTCCTCCTTGGGGGTTGCGGGGGCGGGGCGATCGGCTCGGGTTCGATCCCGAGCGCGCGGCGGCGGGCGCTGGCCAGATGGGCGGCCAGCCCGGCGGCGGCGGCGGGGCCATCGCGGCGGCGTAATGCCTCCAGAATGACCTCATGTTCGGCGATGGCCGGCGGTAGCGTGTCTTCCGACAGCGTCACCCGCTCGGGCATCATCATGCGGATGCGGATGGCATTGACCCGGTGGATGTCGCTGATCAGGACATTGCCCAGGAAATCCACCACGATATCGTGAAATCCCCAGTCCACGCGCTGGGCTTCGGCAATCAGGCCGGCATCGATGCCATGCGTGGCGGCATCGCGCACCGCTGCATGCGCCACGATCAGCCCGGCGATCAGCGCCTCGGGCGCGGCGGCGACGAAATGGGCCAGCGCCGTCTGCTCGATCATTTCGCGCAGGGAAAACGCATCGCGCACCAGCCCGACATCGAGCTGCGCCACTTGCAGGCCGCGCTGGGGAATGGCGTGCAGCAGGCCTTCGGCTTCCAGGCGGGGGATCATTTCGCGGATCGCGTTCAGGCGAAACCCGGTGATCTCGGCAAGCTCCTTCGGCGTCACGAACTGGCCGGGGGCTAGTTCGCGGTCGATCAGTCGGCGGGTGAAGGCTTCATAGGCCTGATGGCGCTGAGTGGCCTGTCCGGGCGCGCGGCGGATGCGGGCCATTTCAGACCCCCGCCATCCGGGCGCGATAGGCCAGTTGGTCATCATGCATGCGCTGGAAGACGGCGTATTTTGCGTCGTAGAAATTCCGCATCGCCGGATCGGGGGCGATGATGCGCCCGGCCCGGCTCATGCCCGCCATGGCGGCTTCGATGCAGGGGAAGACGCCGCTGGCCACCGCGCCCAGGATCGCCGATCCCAGCAGCACCGCTTCATCTTCCCGGGCCAGCACGATGCGACAGCCGGTGGCGTCGGCATGGGCCTGGAGATAGACGGGATCGCGCGTGCCGCCGCCGCAGGCGAGGATCGTGTCGATGGCGTAGCCCTGCGCGTTCAGCGCCGCCGCGATATGGCGCGTGCCGCAGGCAATCGCCTGGATGGTGGCGAGATAGAGCAGGGCCAGATCATCCGGCCCGGCCGACAAGGTCAGGCCGGAGACCATGCCGCGCAGGCTGGCATCGGCGCGCGGCGAACGATTGCCGTGAAAATCGGGCATCACGTGCAGATCGCGGGCGAGCGGGGCATGTGCCATGCCGGGGCCGGCCAGCGCCGTCAGGCGCTCCGCCAGCACCGCGAAGACGTGGCGGTGTTCGCCCGCCGCCAGCGCGGCCAGTGCCGGATAGGCGGGATGGCTTTGCACGATGTGATCGAGCAGCGCGCCGGTCGCCGATTGCCCGCCCTCGTTCAGCCAGAAGCCGGGCAGCATGGCGGAGAAATACGGTCCCCAGATGCCCGGCACGAAGCGCGGTGCGCGGGAGACGGCCATATGGCAGCTCGATGTGCCGCCGATCAAAGCCAGGCGGCGGTCGAAATCGGTCGCGCCATCCAGCGCCGCGCCGATCACCCCGAGCCCGCCGGCATGCGCATCGATCGCCGAGACGCCGACCGGAATGCCGGGGGGGAGACCGAGCGTTGCGGCCGCCTCGGCACTCAGCCCGCCGAGTTTTTCCCCGAGTGGGGCAACCGTGCCACCGATCCGCGCAAACCCGTCCTTGGTCAGCTCGCCGAGGCCGATGGCGTTGAAATACGCCGCGTCCCAGCGTCCCTCATGGCCCAGATAGGTCCATTTGCAGACCGTGGAGCAGAGCGAGCGGGTTCGCGATCCGGTCGCCTTGTAGGTCAGGAAATCGGGCAGGTCGAAGAAATGGGCGATGCGCGCGAAGCGTTCCGGCAGATGGCGTTTCAGCCAGAGCAGTTTGGGCGTCTGCATCTCCAGCGAGATGCGCCCGCCGACATAGGCCAGCACGTCATGCCCGCCCGCATTGATCGCCGCCGCCTCCACCTCGGCCCGGTGATCCATCCAGACGATGACGTTCTGTGCGGCCGCTCCCGCCGGGTCGACCGAAACCGGCCCGCCTTCGGCATCGAGGGCGACCAGCGAACAGGTCGCGTCAAAGCCGATGCCGTCGATGGCGGGATGTCCGGCGCCATTCATGGCCGCCCGCACCGCAATGGCCACGGCCTGCCAGATATCCTCGCTCGATTGCTGCACGAAGCCGGCAGCCGGGCGCCACAGCGCGATCGGCTGGCTGGCATGGCCCAGCAACGTGCCGTCGGCGCTGAACACGCCGGCGCGCGCGCTGGCGGTGCCGACATCGATGCCGAGCAGCGCGCCCATGCCTCAGCCCGCCTGCGGTGCGGGTGTGTCGCCGCACAGCGATACCGCGATGCCGAGTTCGGCGGCGAGGGCGGCTTTCGCCCATAGCGCCCGATCCGCGGCGGCGGCGTTCGCGGCATAGACCACCTGGACATGATTGGCTTTGTGGCGGGCCATCATCTGATCGCGCGACACGCCGTGCAGCACGGCATGCATGATCGGCCATTGCGCGGTGGTATCGGCCCAGCGCCGTTCGGTTTCCGCGCGCGGCAACGCGACCACGCTGGCCCGGCCGAGATCCATGTGCAGCGCGCCGCCGGCCACGAAGATGCGCGACCAGACGATCTCGCCCGGCCTGGCGATGCCGCGCACCGTGCCGCCGCCCAGGCCGAAATACATCGGCGGCTGGCGCAGGCTGTCGGTACCGGCCCAGCCATCGATGTGGTGCGCGGGCGGTGCGGCGCCGGAGATTTCGAAGACCCAGACATAGGCATCGGTGCTGCCCGAACGATCGGCATCGCCCCAGCGAATATCGTGCAGCGTGGTCTCCACCGGCTGGCCGAGCGCGCGATGGACGCGGTTGGTCAGCAATGCATCGAGGCCGGCGCACTCATCCACTTCGTTGAAATGCGGGATCGCCTGACCGGCGCGGATTTCGCTGCCATCGGCGCGAAGAACCGGCGGGCGGTCGTCATTGTTGAGCAGCCCCTCGGCCAGATCGGAGGCCGGCAGCAGATCCTTCAGCCCCTGCTGATACTGGATGCCGATGGTCTCGCAGCCGAAGCCATCGGCGATGCGCGCGGCGGCGATATAGGTGCGGCACTGATCCAGCACCTGCGTCTCGGTCAGTGCGCTGGCCGGATCGCTGCCGAGGTGAAAGCGCATGCCGCGGCCGCGCAGCCAGTCATAGACGGCGCGTGCCTCGGCCTCGGGGACGGATCGCGCGGCGGCGAACAAGGCCGATTGCGACAGGCGTTCCTTGTAGACGCCGAGCGGGAACAGCAATTCGTCGGGGATGATGGCGTTGTACATCCCCATGCAGCCTTCGTCGAACACGCCCATGATGGAATGGTGCCGGCGCAGATCGGCGGCGATGGCGCGCGCCACGGCGTCGAGATCGGCCGGCACGGCGCCCGGTTCGAAGCGGCGGACATGGCTCTCATCCTGGGTGACGCGCCCGGTGCTCAGCCACTCGCCGAGTTTTTCCAGGAACCACGCATCGGTGAAATCCTCGCTCCACAGCGTGGCATAGGCGACGCCCGCCTTGGTCAGCGAGCCGTTCAGATTGAGCATCCCGACCAGCCCCGGCCATTGCCCGGACCAGTTGGCAACCGTCAGGATCGGGCCGCGATGGGCGATCAGCCCGGCCAGGACGTGATGGGAATATTGCCAGACCGCTTCGGCTGCGATCAGCGGCGCGTCGCGGTCGATGCCGGCGAAGACGTCCATGCCCTGGCGCTGGCTGGCGATGAAGCCGTGTCCGGTCGCGGGATCGACGGGATTGGCGCGCTGCACCTTGGTGCCCAGCCGGGCCAGGGCGGCGGTGAGCTTCGCCTCCATCTCCGCCTGGGCGGGCCAACACATGCGGTTGGCGCTTTCGCGTAAATCGCCGCTGGCGATCAGTATCACGCGCGCAGGCACGGCCATTGCGTTTCCCCCCGGAACGAGGGGCGCAGTCTGTCACCACACACTGACATGTCAATGCCTGATTTGCCGCCGGGCACAGGCTCGCGTGGCCCGTCGATTTCGGCCACTCTGCCGCCAGCCGCACAGGAGAAGCCGATGTCCGTCCCCGCCCCGCGTGTGCTGTTCGATCTGGCCGGCGCCGAGGAGGATCGGCGCTTCAGCCCCTATTGCTGGCGCACCCGCATGGCGCTCGCCCATAAAGGCCTGGATGTGGAGGCACGGCCCTGGCGCTTCACCGACAAGGAGGCGATCGCCTTCGCTGGCGCGCGCACCGTGCCGGTGCTGGCCGATGGCGATCGCGCCATCGCCGATTCCTGGGCCATCGCGCTCTATCTGGAGGAGGCCTATCCCGACCGCCCGTCGCTGTTCGGCGGGGCAGGGGCGATCGGGCCGACCCATCTGCTGAATGCCTGGACCGACCGGGTGATGGTGGCGGGCATCGCGCCGCTGATCATCGCCGATATCCATGCCTGTCTGCACGAGAAGGACCGCGCCTATTTCCGCGAAAGCCGCGAAAAGCGCCTGGGCGGGTCGCTGGAAAGCGTGATGGCTGGGCGGGAGACCAGGGTGGAGCAGTTCCGCAAAAGCCTCGACCCGCTGCGCGTCGCGCTGAAGGACCGGCCCTTTCTGGGCGGTGCGGCGCCGCTTTACGCCGATTACATCCCCTTCGCCGCGCTGCAATGGGCGCGCTGCACCAGCGATTTTGCCCTGCTTGCCGCCGACGATACCCTGCAACCCTGGTTCGACCGCCTGCTCGATGCGCATGGCGGGCTGGCACGGCGGGCGAGGATTTAGCCATGGCCATCGAAGCCGTCGTTTTCGACGCCTACGGCACGCTGTTCGACGTGCAATCGGTCGCCACCCTGACCGAGGAGGCGTTTCCCGGCCAGGGCGGCCTGATCACCCAGATCTGGCGGATGAAGCAGCTCGAATATTCCTGGCTGCGCTCGATGATGGGCGAGTACGAGGATTTCTGGTCGGTGACGCGCGCTGCCCTGGGCTACACGCTGGGCGCGCTGGGGCTCGCCGCCGATGCGGTGCTGCTGGAACGCATCGCGCACAGCTACAACACGCTCTCGCCCTATCCCGATGCCGGGGCGTGTCTGGCGGCGCTGGGCGGGCGCCGGGCGGCGATCCTGTCGAATGGCAGCCCGGCCATGCTCGCCGCCCTGGTGGCCCATGCCGGCTTCGCCGATCTGATCCCCGAGGTGCTCAGCATCGATGCGGCGCGCGCCTACAAGCCCGATCCGCGCGCCTATGCGCTGGTCGAGGCCCGACTCGGCGTGCCGCCCGCGCGGGTGCTGTTCGTCACCTCCAACGGCTTCGACGTGGCCGGCGCCAAGCGCTTCGGCTTTACCGTGGCGCGCATCGAACGCCAGGCGCCCGCCGCGCTGGCGGCGGAACTGGCAGCGGGGCCGGTCGGGCCGGCGACGATGTATCGCGCGCTGCGCACCCGGGTGGAGGCGATCGGCGCGCCGCCCGATTTCACCATCGCAGCCCTGGCCGAACTGCCTTCGCTGCTGAGCGGCAGGGAATGGGCATGACCGGCACGCTGCACGCGCTGACCCGCTACGTGGTCAAGGGATTGAGCGGCGAGGCGATGGCCAGCCTGCCGGTGCGCCCAGGTCAGGGTGTGAAGCTGGACCGCAGCTATGCGCTGGCCCTGCCCGACACGCCCTTCGATCCCGCCCATCCCGTGCCGCAGCCCAAGACGAAATTCGCCATGCTCGCCCGCCACGCAGCGCTCGCGCGCTATCGCAGCCGCTTCGAGGAAGCGGGCGAGATGCTGCATCTGAACGGCCCGGGGCTGCCCGCCATCGCCGCCTCGCTGGCGACGCCGGACGGGCGTGCCGCGGTGGAGGATGCGCTGGGCGCGCTGATCCCCGAGGAATTACAGGGCCGGCGCCTGCGCGTCGTTGCCGCCCCGGGGCATCGCTTCACCGATGTCAGCGTGGTTTCGGCCGCGATGATGGAGGCGATTTCGCTGATCAACCTCGCCTCTGTCCGCGCTTTGGCGGCGGCGATCGGCCGGCCGGTCGATCCACGCCGGTTTCGCGGCAATCTGCTGGTCGACGGGCTGCCGCCCTGGGCGGAATTCGACCGGCTGGATCAGGAAATCGCCATTGGCGGCGTGGCGTTTCGCGTCGTGCGGCGTACCAAACGCTGCCCGGCGACCGAGGTCGATCCCGAAACGGCGGTGCGCGACATGCGAGTGCCGGCGGAACTGGTGGCGCATTTCGGCCATGCCGATATGGGCGTCTATCTGGTCGCGCTGGGCGATGGCGTGCTGCGCCCGGGCGCGGCAGTGGTGCTGTAGGCGCAGAACGTCCGGGCATTGCTGCGCGATGCGGTGCTGCGGGCGGCGGATGTCGCCGCGCAGATCGGGTTTCGGGCGCTGGCCACGCATCCGCTCGATGCGGCGGCGGAGGGTTTTTATGCCCGTTTCGGCTTCCTCGCGATCCCCGACAGCCAGCCCCGGCTGATGGTGCTTGCCCGCGCCCGCCTGTTGGCGGCGGTGCAGGCGTGCCAAAGCGGGGAGTAACGCGCGAGGATTAAAGCGCCTTCTCCCACACTTCGCCCACCAGATCCTGGCCGAAGCTGCGATGCGGCGCGCTTTCGGTCAGCACGAACCCCTTCGTCTCATAGATCCGTCGTGCCGCGCACAGCACGGAATTGGTCCATAGCCGCATGCGGCGATAGCCGAAGGCTCGTCCCTGATCGATGCAGTGGCGGACCAGAAGCCGCCCGATGCCCAGGCCGCGCGCCGCCTTCTCCACATACAGCACCCGCAGCTTGGCGGTTTCCGCATCCTGAGCCACCAGCATCACCGAGCCCAGCGGCGCGCCGTCGCGCTCGGCCAGCCAGCAGGCTTCGCGGGCGGGATCATGCGCGTTCAGGAAATCGGCCGCGATCCCGGCAAGCAGCGCTTCGAAACTGCCATCCGAGCCATATTCCTGGGCGTACAGCATCGCCTGGCGATGGACGATCCAGCCGAGATCGCCGGGGCGATGGCCGCGGATCCGCACCGGCGCCACCTCTGCCGCGCCGCCCAGCAGCGCTTCGGCCTCGGCCAGGGCGGCCACCAGACGGGCGCGCGCGGTGGCGGGCAGGCGTTGCAGCACGGTGCCGATCTCCTCGGCCGAACGGGCATCGATGGCGGCGAAATGACGCACCCCCTCGGCGGTCAGGCGCAGCAGATGGGCGCGCCCGTCGGCGGCCGAGGGGCTGCGCGCGATCAGCCGGCGTTCGTCGAAGCTTTTGAGAATGCGGCTGAGATAGCCACGATCGAGATCGAGCCGCGCGGCCAGCCAGGCCGCCGTGCAGTTCGGCGCGGTGCCGATTTCATACAGCACCCGCCCCTCGGCCAGCGAGAACGGGCTGCCCAGCAGCCCTTCATGCAGCACGCCGATGCGCTGGGTATAGAAGCGGCTGAAATGGCGGATCGCGGCGATCTCGGCATGCATGGCAACGCCTCCCCGGGGGGGACGGAGAGGGGTGTGCGAATTGGTTGCCGAAGTCAACGATTTCGTGTGACCACCCGTCCCGCCCGTGCCGAAGTCGCGCCGATGCCGGGGCGATAGGCGCTCTCGCCATTCACCCAGGTCTCGGCGATGCCCTCGGCGGGGCGGGTCGGGTTCTCGAAATCCGCCGCGTCGCGCACCGTGGCCGGATCGAACAGCACGAGATCGGCAAAGGCGCCGGTGCGCAGCACGCCGCGATCCTTCAGGCCGAACACCGCGGCGGTGCGCCCGGTCATTTTGTGGATTGCCGTCTCCAGGCTGAACAGGCCGAGATCGCGCGCATAATGGCCCAGCACGCGCGGGAAGGTGCCCCATAGCCGGGGATGGGGGAAACTGTCGTGCGGCAGCCCGTCGCTGCCGATCATCGCCTTCTCATGGCTCAGGATGCGGCGCACATCCGCCTCGTCCATCTGAAAGAAGATCGCCCCGGCCGGGCTCAGCCTTTCGGCGGCGGCGACCAGATCGAGATGCCATTCGGCGGCGATCTCGGCCAGCGCGCGGCCGGCCATTTCCGGATGGGGCACCGACCAGGTGATCTTCACCGGCACATCGGCGCGCACCCGCGCCGGCATCAGCACGGTGGAACCGGCGGCGTACGGATAGACGTCGAAATCGACCTGCTGGGACGCCGCCGCCCGCTCGATCACCGGCAGCGTCTCGGTCGAGCGTCCGTAATTTTCCGGCATCGCGCATTTATGGTGGCTGATCACCACCGGCACGTCGACGGCACGCCCGATCGCCAGCGTCTCCTCGATCGAGGGGACGACATCCTTGGCCTCGTCGCGCATATGCGTCACGTAGAGGCCGCCGCGCCCGCGCAGCGCCTCGGCCACCGCGATCACCTCCGCCGTCGGGGCATGCATGTTGGGCGGATAA
>JAGWRU010000079.1 GCA_028869595.1 Rhodospirillales bacterium | reverse complement strand
GGTGCAATCGCAACTTGCCCGTTCGGTGGCGCGGCTGGGCGCGGCGCGGGCTTATCTGCACGCGGTGCTGGGCGATGCCTGGGCGCTGGCCTGTGCGGATACTGCGGAAGGGACGGCGTCCTTCACCCCGGCGGGGCGGGCAGCGGCGATGATCCGCCTGGCCGCGACTTTTGCCATCCACGAGGCGCGGGATGTGGTGCACATGCTGTATCACGCCGCCGGGTCGACGGCGATTTTCGAGGATCAGCCCTTCGAACGGCGGCTGCGCGACATCAACGCGGTATCGCAGCAATCGCAGGGACGCCAGATCCATTTCGAATCGGTGGGGCAGATATTGCTGGGGCTACCTGCGGAAAACCTGTTCTGATTTCACCGTAGTGTAACCCACCGCCATCGCCCCCGCCGCTAAAGACGCGGCGCCGATGACCGATCCTTCCGCCCGCAGCGCGAGTGTGCGCCTTCTCGACGTCACGCGCCGCTTCGGCGCGGCGACGGCGCTTGATCATGTCTGCATCGACATCCCCGCCGGCAGTTTCACCGTGCTGCTGGGCCCGTCCGGCTGCGGCAAAAGCACCTGCCTGCGCCTGATCGCCGGGCTGGAACAGCCGAGCGCGGGGCGCGTCGAAATCGGCGGGCGCGATGTCACGGAAATTCCCCCCGCCGCGCGCGGCATCGCCATGGTGTTTCAATCCTACGCCCTGTTTCCCCATCTGAGCGTGGCGGAGAATGTGGTGTTCGGACTGAAAGCACGTGGCCTGGCGCGCGCCGAACGCGACCGCCGGTTGGGCGAAGCCGCTGAACTGCTCGGCATCGGTCATCTGCTGCATCGCCGCCCGGCGCAATTATCGGGCGGGCAGCAGCAGCGCGTGGCGCTGGGCCGCGCGGTGGTGGCCCGCGCGCCGGTCTGTCTGATGGATGAGCCGCTTTCCAATCTCGATGCCCAGTTACGTGCCGAGATGCGTCGGGAAATCCTCGCCCTGCAACGCCGGCTGGGCATCACGATGATCTATGTGACGCATGACCAGACCGAAGCCATGAGCATGGCCGACCGCGTGGTGCTGCTGCGCGACGGGCGGATCGAGCAGCATGCCGCGCCCGATCTGCTGTACGCCCAGCCGGAGACCGTCTTTGCCGCAGGCTTCATCGGCACGCCGCCGATGAACCTGCTGGCCCTCGAACGCGGCCCGCACGGGGTGAGCATCGTCGGCACGACGCAGCTGATCGCCCGCGCGCCGGAAGGCGGCGGCGCCCTGCTGGCCGGCATTCGTCCGGAAACGCTGCGGCTGAGCGATGGCGGCATCCCCGCCCGCATCGTGGCGGCGGAATATCTGGGTGCCGATACCGTGCTGGTCTGCGCCATCGGTGCCGGCGCGCAGATCCAGGCACGGCTGGCCGGGCGGATCGCCCTGGCGCCCGACACGCCGGTTGCCTTCGCGCTCGATGCCGCACCGCATCTTTTCGACGCTGCCAGCGGTAAGCGGATCGCCTCCGCCCCTGCCGAGGCGCCGGTTTTCGCCTGATCCCTTCCCCATCGGACATAGGATGCCTCGCATGACCCGCCTGACGCGCCGCGCCACGCTTGCCGGAATTGGGGCTCTTGCCATGCCGGCCATCGGCCGGGCGGCCAATACCCGGCTGACCATCCCGTTCTTCTTCCCGATCGCCGTTTCCGGCCCGGTAACCAAGATCATCGACGGCTATGCCGGCGACTTCGCCAAGGTCCATCCCGAGATCGAGATCAAGCCGGTCTATGCCGGGGATTACGACGCCACCATCGCCAAGGCGCTGACCGCGTTCAAATCGGGCAATCCGCCGCCGCTGGCCATGCTGGGCGCGATCCAGGTCTATACGCTGATCGACCAGGACGCGATCATCCCCTTCGACGCGCTGGCAACCTCCGCCGAGGAAAAGGCCTGGATGCAGGGCTTCTTTCCGGCCTTCCTCGCCAACGGAAATGTCCAGGGCCATACCTGGAGCATTCCTTTCCAGCGCTCCACCGCGGTGCTGTTCTGGAACAAGGAGGCGTTCAAGCAGGCCGGGCTCGATCCCGAAACCCCGCCGGCCAACTGGGCGCAGCAAACCGCGATGGGCCATAAGCTGGTGGCGCGCAGCGGCGATGCGGTGTCGCGCTGGGGGGTGCAGATCCCCGCGACCGGCGGCACCTACTGGCTGTATCAGGCATTGGCCATCGAAGCCGGCCAGCAATTAATGAGCGCGGATGGCACGGAAGTGTATTTCAACCGCCCCGGTGCGGTGGCGGCGCTGCAATATTGGTGCGATCTGGCCAAGCAGGGCGTCTCGCCCAAGGGCGTGATCGACTGGGGCGCGACGCCCAATGATTTCGTCGCCGGGCGTACCGCGATGATGTGGACCACCACCGGCAATCTGAGCTTCGTGCGGCAGAATGCGAAATTCGATTTCGGCGTGGCCATGCTGCCCGCCGATGCGCAGCGCGGCACGCCGACGGGCGGGGCCAATTTCCATATCTTCAGGACCGCGTCCAAAGCGCAGCAGGAAGCTGCCTTGCTGTTCACCCGCTGGGTGACGGCGCCGGAGCGTTGCGCCGCCTGGTCGATCGCCACCGGCTATGTCGCCACCCGCATGGATGCGTGGCAGACCGGGACGATGAAGAAATACGTCGCTGCCTTCCCGCAGGCGCAGGTGGCGCGCGATCAGTTGCAATTCGCCCGTCCGGAGCTTTCCACCCATGCCAACCAGCAGGTGACGCTGCCGCTCAATTCCGCCTTGCAGGCGGCCTTGGCTGGCAGCAAATCGCCCCAGGCGGCGCTGGCGGATGCGCAGGCCAATGCCGAACGCGTGCTTGCGCCCTATCGCAAGGCATGATTCGCGGCGAACGGAAGGAGGCGATCGCGGGCTGGATGCTGATTCTGCCCGCGCTTCTGCTGCTGGTTGCCTTCACCCATTATCCGACGGTTGCGGTGCTGATCCGCAGCCTGTTCGGCCAGGGGCTGCACGGCAAGGCACCGCCTTTTCTGGGGCTGGGCAATTACCGTGCGATGGTTGCCGATCCTGTGTTCTGGCAGGCGTTGCGCAACAACGCCCTCTACGCGGCGGCGGTGATCCCGCTGAGCATGGCGCTGGCCATCATCATGGCGCTGGCCGTCGATGCCGCGACCGGGGCGCGGATCGCCGGGCGGGTGTTTCTGCGGGTCGCCTATTTCACCCCGACCGTGCTGCCGATGATCGCCATCGCCAATATCTGGCTGTTCTTCTTCACCCCGGGCTATGGGCTGATCGACCGGCTGCTTTCCCCGTTCGGCCTTGGCAATTGGAACTGGCTGGGCAGCACCGCGACCGCGCTGCCGGCGATGATCGCCGTCGCGATCTGGCGCGAGGCATCCTTCTACATGATCTTCTATCTCGCCGCATTGCAGGCGATCCCGCCCACGCTGCGCGAGGCGGCGATGCTCGAAGGCTCCTCGCGGCTGAATTTCTTCCGCCGCGTGCTCTGGCCGTTGCTGACGCCAACCTCGCTGTTCGTCTTCGTCAATGTCGTGATCGACAGTTTTCGCCTGATCGACCAGATCGTGGTGATGACCCATGGCGGGCCGGATAACGCCACCACGATCCTGCTGTACTACATCTACGAAGTCGGGTTTCAGTACTGGGATGCGGGCTATGCCTCGGCGCTCACCTCGGTGCTGCTGGCCGGGCTCGCGATCGTGGCGCTGGTGCAGTTCGGCCTGCTCAGCCGCCGGGTGCATTACCGATGACGGCGCGCTTCGCCGCGATCGAGACGCTGGGGGCCTGGCTGCTCGGCCTGATCTGGATCGCCCCGCTATTCTGGGCGATCTGGGCGGCGCTGCATTCCGGCGCGGCAGCGACCGGGTTCGACGTATTCGCACCGTTGACGCTGGAGAATTTCGTGCGCGCCTGGAACGGCGCGCCCTTCGCGCAGGGCCTGCTGAATACCTCGATCGTCATCACCATCGCCCTGGTGGTGCAGTTCGCGCTGTGCACGCCAGCGGCTTTCGCCTTCGCACGACTTTCTTTCCCCGGCCGCGATCTCGTCTTTGCCCTGGTGCTGGTGCAGTTGATGGTCTCGCCCGATGTGCTGATCGTGCAGAATTATCAGACCATCTCCCGCCTTGGGCTGATCGATTCGCTACTTGGCATCGCGCTGCCCTATCTCGGCTCCGCTTTCGGGATTTTTCTGCTGCGCCAGAGCTTCCGTCAGGTACCGCAGGAGCTGGACGAGGCGGCACGGCTGGAAGGGCTGGGGCCGATCCGTCGGCTGTGGCGCGTCTACGTGCCGCTGGCGCGCCCGACCTACATCGCCTACGGGCTGGTGCTGGTCAGCTTCCATTGGAACAATTTCCTCTGGCCGCTGATCGTCACGGATTCGGTATCGACCCGCCCGCTGACGGTGACGCTGGCGATGTTCGCCACCCCCGACCAGGGGCTCGACTGGTCGGTGATCACGGCGGCCACGCTGATGTCGGTGGCGCCGCTGCTGGTAGCCTTCCTGATTTTTCAGCGCCAGTTCATGCAGAATTTCATGCGCGCCGGGGTACGCTGAGCGCGCCTACCATTCGGCATAGACGCCGTCTTCGTGCCGCCAATCGGCGTCCGGCAAGTGCCATTCGGTGGCGGCCTCGATGATCCGCGCGGTATTCAGCGCAATGCCCAGCCCCGGCCCGCGCGGCGGCAGGAAGGCGCCATCGATGGTCGTCAGCGGTTGCGGGTCGGTCAGGTAATCCAGCAGATCGGCTTTCGGCAGGCCGGAAAATCCCTGATGATAGTGCAGCCCAAGGCTTTGTTCCTGCACCGCCACATTCGGCGCGCAAAAGCCGATCTGCAGCGAGGCGGCCAGCGAGATCGGCCCGTTCGGGCAATGCGGCGCCACCGCGACATCGTAGATCTCGGCCAGCCGGGCGATCTTCTCCAGCTCGAACAGCCCGGTGATCGAGATATCGGGCTGGATGATGTCGATCGCCCCGCTATCCAGCAGCCGCTTGAAATCCCAGCGCGCAATCAGGCGCTCGCCGGTCGCGACCGGGATCGGTCCGGCGGCGCGGGTAAGCACGGCCAGGCTTTCCTCGTTTTCGGGCAAGGTCGCCTCCTCCACCCACATCGGGCGGAACGCGGCGAGTTCGGCAAGCAGCGGCTTCAACGCGGTGCGATGCACCCGCCCGTGCAGATCCACCGCGATTTCGATTGTATCGCCGAAGGCATCGCGCAGCGCCCCCATGCGTGCCGCCGCTGCTTCAATGATCGCATGCCCGCCAAGCTGCGGCAGCGCCGGCGTCGCGTTCATCTTCACCGTGGAAAATCCCTGGGCGATGCGCTCCCTTGCATGGGCCACCACATCGTCGGGCCGGTCGCCGCCGATCCAGGCATAGGCTTTGATCCGCTCGCGCACCCGCCCGCCGAGGAATTCGTGCACCGCCAGACCGTAGCGC
Organism: Rhodospirillales bacterium; assembly: GCA_028869595.1. GTDB lineage: Bacteria > Pseudomonadota > Alphaproteobacteria > Acetobacterales > Acetobacteraceae > JAGWRU01. The sequence goes on along the minus strand of JAGWRU010000079.1, from coordinate 13,360 downwards.
CTGCCCTTGATGTCCCACAGCGCCGTTTCGATGGCCGCCGCGGCACTGGCCAGGATCGGCCCGCCGCGAAAAAATCCGCCCCGCCGCAGGCGCTGGGCGATATCCTCGATGCGGTCGGGATCGTCGCCGCGCAGATTTTCCGCCATGTCGGCGATGGCGCCGGCGATCGCGCGCACCCGCTTGGGCACGATCGCCTCGCCCCATCCCTCCATCCCGTCCTCGGTGCGCACGCGCACGAAAATCCAGCGCGGCGGCACGCAGAACGTGTCGATGGCGGCAATCCGGCGCATGGCATCCCCCCTTATCGCGGTCGCGCCGTTCTAATCGATCTTCCACCCAGCGGCTATTGCCGGGCCGGCTGCTTTGCAAAGCGGCGGGGGCATGGAATGCTGTGCTCAAGAATGCGGGACGGAGGATCCAGGAATGCACGATCTAGTCATCCGGGGGGGCACCATCGTCGATGGCACCGGCGCGCCGGCCTATACCGGCGATGTCGCCATCGATGGCGACCGGCTAAGCCAGATCGGCGGCAAGGCCGGGCCGGGCCGGCGGGAGGTGGGGGCCGAAGGCCGCCTCGTGACACCCGGCTGGGTCGATGTGCATACCCATTATGACGGTCAGGCGACCTGGGATCCGGTGCTCGCCCCATCCTCCTGGCATGGCGCCACCACCATCGTGTTCGGCAATTGCGGCGTCGGTTTCGCCCCCGTGCGCCGCCAGCACCATCAGGCGCTGATCGACCTGATGGAGGGGGTGGAGGATATTCCCGGCATCGTGCTGTCCGAGGGGCTGCGCTGGGACTGGGAGAGTTTTCCCGACTACCTCGACGTGCTGGAGCGCCTGCCGCGCACCATCGATGTTGCCGCCCAGATCGCCCATCACCCGCTGCGCGTCTATGTCATGGGCGAGCGGGCGATCAACCGCGAGATGGCCACTGCCGAGGATATCGCGGCGATGGGCCGGCTGACTGAACAGGCGCTGAAAGCCGGCGCGGTCGGCTTCACCACCAGCCGCACCGATCAGCACAAGACACTCGCCGGTGCGCTGGTGCCGGGCCGCTATGCCGAGCATGAGGAGCTGATCGCCATCGGCCAGGCGATGGGCCGGGCCGGGCGCGGGGCCTTCGGCATGCTGTCGGATTTCGATGACGAGGCGGCGGAATTCCGCTGGCTGCGTCAGGTCGCCCAGGATAGCGGCCGGCCGGTCTGGTTCCTGCTGACCGATCGCAGCTACGACCCGCAGCGCTGGCGCCGGCTGATGGACGGGGTGCGCGCGGCGCGTGCCGATGGGCTGCCTTTATCGGCACAGGTGGCCGGCCGCCCGGTCGGGCTGACGCTGGGGCTCGGCACCTCACTCAATCCCTTTGCCCTGCGCGAGGCCTTTGCCGAGGTGGCGCGCCTGCCGGCGGCGGCGATGCTGGCGCGGCTGCGCGATCCGGCGATGCGCGCCCTGATCCTGTCGCAGGAGGCCTCGCCGCATCTGCTGGAGGTGCTGCCGCCGCTGTCGCGCCAGATCGCGACGCGCTGGGACCGGATGTATCTGCTCGGCGATCCGCCCGATTACGAACCGCCGCCGGAGCGCAGCATCGCCGCCCTGGCCGCCAAGGCCGGCACCACGCCGGATGCCTATTGCTACGACTACCTGACCGGCGGCGATGGTGGGCGGATGATCTATTTCCCGATCACCAATTACGTGCATGGCGACCTGGAGGTGGTGCGCGAGATGGTCGAGGATCCGCACACGCTGCTGGGTCTCTCCGATGGCGGGGCGCATTGCGGGGTGATCTGCGATGCCTCGCTCAATACCTCGATGCTGACCCATTGGGTGCGCGACCGGGCACGCGGGCCGCGCCTGGCGCTGGAATTCGTGGTGCGCCGGCAGACCAGCGAAACGGCGGCGTTTTTCGGCTTCCACGATCGCGGCCGGCTGGCGCCCGGGCTGAAGGCGGATGTCAACGTGATCGATTTCGAACGGCTGCGGCTGCACGCGCCGGAGGTGATCTTCGATCTGCCGGCCGGCGGGCGGCGTCTGGTGCAGCAGGTGGACGGCTATGAGATGACCATCTGCTCCGGCGTGCCGATCTTCGAAAAGGGCCAGGAAACCGGGGCGAAGCCGGGAAGGCTGGTGCGCTCGCGCGATTAGAGCGTGATGACCGAAGGCGGAATCGCCGTCGGTCTGATGCGCGCGATCAAACAGAGAGATAGAGAAGGATGGGCGCGCGCAGGCGAACCCATCCTTCTTTCTTTAGCGTGTGCGGGGGCTGCGGCCTCCCTCCGTTCAGCCCTTGCGATGCGCGGCCACCGCGTCGAGCACGCGCGCCGAATAGACCACCGCGGCGCCGGCATTCAGCGCCACGGCCACGCCCAGCGCCTCGGCGATTTCCCCGTCCGTGGCGCCGTGTTCGATCGCTGCCTTGCTGTGGAAGGTGATGCAGCCGTCGCAACGCGTGGTTACGGCGACCGCGAGGGCGATCAATTCCCGTGTCTTGGCATCGAGATGGCCGGCCTTTTCGCCGGCATGGTCGAGCGTGCTGAGCCCCTTCACCGTGTCGGGGCTGAGCTTGCCCAGTTCCCCGACGCGCCCGGCGATCTGATCGCGGTACTCGCTCCAGCCCAGCATGGTCATGACGTTTTCCTCGGTGATGTGAAAGGCGTTGGCCTGGGTGCCGGCCATGGCGCCCGCCGGATCGGTCGCGGCCCCGCCGATCGTGGCAATGGCGGTGGCGGCGCGCAAGGGCGTCGGCCGCCCTGGACCGGTGGGCTATTCCCCTGTATTTTTCCGCCAACCCTTATTTGGCAGGAGATGGCAATGGCCTGGACTCGTCCGAAGCTTCGCGAAATCTGCGTCGGTATGGAAATCAACGGCTATCTGCCCGCCGCGATGTAAGCTGCGGTGATCCGCGGATCGCCGCATGGAAGATGATGCGGCAGGGCTCTCGGCCATCGTGCTGGGGGCCGCGGCCGGGGGCGGATTTCCCCAGTGGAATTGTGGGTGCCGGCTGTGCCGTCTGGCGCGGGCCGGTGATCCGCGTGTTCGCCCGGCGACGCAGGCAAGTGTGGCGCTTAGCGGCAACGGTGCGGAGTGGGTGATTGTCGGCGCCTCGCCCGATCTGCGCCAGCAGATCCTGCGAACGCCGCAGCTTTGGCCCGGTGCAGGGCTTCGCCATTCCCCCATCGTCGCGGTGGTGCTGCTGGGCGCCGATATCGATGCGATCGCCGGGCTGCTGACCTTGCGCGAACGCCAGCCCTTCACCGTGTATGCCGCGCCACCCATTCTGACCAATCTGCGCGATAATCCGATATTCGGCGTGCTGGACCCGGCAATCGTCACGCTGCGCCCGTTTGCAGCCGGCCAGACGCTCGCCTGCGGCGCTGGGCTGGAGCTCACTTTGCTGGAAATGCCGGGGAAACTGCCGCTCTACCGGGAAACGCCCGGTGCGACGATTGCCGAACCGGGAGAGGGGTACGCGGCGCGGCTTTCGGCGTATGGCCGCAGCACCCTGATCGCGCCGGCCTGCGCGCAGGTCAGCCTGCCCGTGCGACGCTGGCTGGAGGATGTCGATCTGGTGTTCTTCGACGGCACGCTGTTCACCGATGACGAGATGATCGTGGCCGGGCTTGGCCACAAAACGGGCAGGCGCATGGGGCATCTGCCGATCAGCGGCGCCGGCGGCACGCTGGAGGCGCTCTCGGGCTTAGCGGCGCGGCGGATTCTGCTGCATATCAACAACAGCAACCCGATTCTGCTGGCCGGCTCGCCCGAACGCCGGCTGGTGGAGGCGGCGGGTTTCGAAATCGCCTATGACGGGATGGAGGTGCGGGCGTGAGTGCGGATCTGGAAACAAGGCTGCGCGCGCTCGGCGCCAGGCGCTATCACAATCTGCATCCGTTCCATCGCATGCTGCACGCAGGCGAGTGCAGCAAGGGTCAGGTCCAGGCCTGGGCGCTGAACCGCTATTACTATCAGTCGATGGTGCCGCTGAAGGATGCCTCGTTGATCGGGCGATGCGAGGATGTGGCGCTGCGGCGGGAATGGCGCAAGCGTCTGGAGGATCATGATGGCGATGATACCCGCCCCGGCGGTATCGAACGCTGGCTGCGCCTGACCGACGGGCTTGGCCTTGATCGGGAGATGGTCGTCTCGACGCGCATGCTGCTGCCGGCGACGCGTTTCGCGGTTCAGGCCTATCTCCATTTCGTGCGCGAGCGCAGCATGCTGGAAGCGGTCGCCTCCTGCCTGACGGAGTTGTTCTCGCCGCAGATCATCTCGGAACGCATGAGCGGGATGCTGGCGCATTACGATTTCATCACCCCGGACATCATGGCCTATTTCGACCAGCGCCCGCCCCAGGCCGAACGCGACGCGCAGTTCGCGCTCGATTGGGTGACGCGGCATGCGCGCACCGCCGAGCAGCAGCAGCGTGTCGTCGATACGCTGGCCTTCAAATGCGATGTGCTGTGGAGCATGCTGGACGCGCTGCATTATGCCTATGTCACGCCCGGCCTGATCCCGCCCGGCGCGTTCGTGCCCGATGTCTAGCCCGCCCGCCATCCCGGCGCGGCCAAAGCTGGCGCCCGGCGTGCGCCTGCATCACGACGCCACGCGCCAGGCCTGGGTGCTGCTGGCGCCGGAACGGGTGGTCGAGCTTGAAGGCCCGGCCAGGGAGATCGTGCAGCGTTGCGACGGCCGACACGCGCCCGATCAGATCATCGACGCGCTGGCCGCGCTCTACACCGCCGCGCGTGCAGAAATCGCCGCCGACGTCACCGATCTGCTGGCCGAACTCGCCGCCCGGCGCCTGATCGTATGAGCACGCCGCCCGCGCCCGCCCCGGCCCCCCTGGCCCTGCTTGCCGAGCTGACGCATCGCTGCCCGCTGGCCTGCCCCTATTGCTCCAACCCGCTGGCCCTGGAAGGGCGCGAGGAGGAGCTGCAAGCCGCCGACTGGGCGCGGGTGTTTCGCGAAGCGGCCGCGATGGGCGTGCTGCAGCTGCATCTTTCCGGCGGCGAGCCCGCGGCACGGCGCGATCTGACGGAGATCGTCGCCGCGGCGCGGATGGCAGGGCTTTATTCCAACCTGATCACCTCGGCGATCGGGCTGGACGGCGCGCGGCTTGCCGCATTGCAGGCTGCCGGTCTGGATCATGTGCAGCTATCCCTGCAAGCGGCGGACGCCGCAGACGCCGATCGCATCGCCGGCTATGCCGGTGCGCATGCCCGCAAGCTGGCTTTCGCCCGACAGGTAACGGCGCTGGGTCTGGCCTTCACCGTCAATATCGTGGTCCATCGCGCCAATATCGACGCGGTCGAGACGCTGGTCGCACTCGCCGCATCGCTCGGTGCCGGGCGGGTGGAGATCGCCCATGCGCAATATCACGGCTGGGCGCTGAAGAATCGGCCTTCGCTGATGCCGACGCGCAGCCAGGTCGATCACGCGATGGCGGCGGTCGAGGCGATCCGCCGCGAGGGGCGGTATGACCTGGCGATCGATCTGGTGGTGCCGGATTACTATGCGCGTCGGCCGAAGCCCTGCCTCGGCGGTTGGGGCCGGCGGTCGCTGAATGTCAGTCCGTCCGGCATGGTGCTGCCCTGCCACGCGGCACAGACCATTCCCGGACTGGAATTCTGGTCGGTGCGTGATCATGCGCTTGTCGAAATCTGGAACCACGCGCCGGCCTTTCTGGCGTTTCGCGGCACGGCGTGGATGGGCGCGCCATGCCGAGACTGTGCGCTGGCCGAGCAGGATTGGGGGGGCTGCCGCTGCCAGGCCATGGCGCTTGCAGGCGATGCGGCGGCGACCGATCCGGCCTGCGCGCTGTCGCCACTGCATGGGCGGATGGCGGAAATCGCCGCCGAAGATGCGCAAGCCACGCCGCCCGCATATTGCTATCGTGGCCGCTGATATTCCCCCTGCTAGGAAGGACATGTCCGGATGGCTTTGAAAATCTACGGCGTTTTGCGCTCGCGCGCGTCGCGGCCGATCTGGATGGCCCGCGAACTCGGCATTCCCTATGAGCATGTGCCGGTGATCCAGCATTACCGCCTGGCCGATGCGACGGCGCCGGATGCGCCGCTGCACACGCAATCGCCTGCCTTCCTGGCCATCAATCCGGGCGGTCTGGTGCCCAGCATCGATGATGATGGGCTGGTGCTGCATGAATCCCTGGCGATCACGCTGTATCTGGCGCGCAAGCATGGCGGCGATCTGGCGCCGCGCGATCTGGCCGAGGAAGGCCGCATGTTGGCCTGGACGCTATGGGCGGCGACCGAATGCGAAGCCGTGGCCTTGCAGGTCATGAAGAATGCGCCGGCGGTGAAAACGCGCGACCCGGCGCTGTATGATGCGGGCGTTGCGGTACTCGCGCGAAAATTCGCGGTACTGGATCGCGCGCTGGCGGCGGGCGGTGGGTATCTGGTGGGCGGACGCTTCACGGTGGCTGATCTGAACGTCGCGGAAATTATTCGCTATGCCCAGGCCGCGCCGGAATTATTCGCCGCCGCCCCGCATGTGCAGCGCTGGATCACTGCCTGCCAGGCGCGCCCCGCCTTCGTTGCGATGATGGCGGAGCGCAATGCGGAGCCTGCCTAGCGCCTGATCACCGCAGGCGGACGCGTTGCCGCTGGAATGGGCGCGGCTGAACAGAGAGGCGGCGCGGGATGGGTAGCGTGGGCTGCTCCATCCCGCGCCGGCCTTCACGCGCCGGTGACGCGCCAGATGACATCGCCGACATCGTCGGCCATCAGCACCGCGCCATCGGGGCCGATCGCCACGCCCACCGGCCGGCCATAGGATTCCTTCTCGTCCGGTGCCAGGAACCCGGTGAGGATATCGCGCGGCGCGCCGGAAGGGCGTCCGTTCACGAAGGGGATGAAGACCAGCTTATAGCCGCTCAGTTTACTGCGGTTCCACGATCCGTGCTGGCCGATCGCCATGCCATCGGGAAATCCCGGCAGCGTGCCGGCCGGCAGCCAGCACAGGCCGAGCGAGGCGGTGTGCCCGCCCAGCGCATAATCCGGGGTCAGCGCGCTGGCCACTTTCGCGGCATCCTGCGGCACGCGGTCATCGATCGTCTGGCCCCAATAGCAATAGGGCCAGCCGTAAAACCCGCCCTCCTGCACCGAGGTCAGGTAGTCCGGCGGGGTTTCATCGCCCAGCCCGTCGCGTTCATTGACCACCGTCCACAGCGCGCCGGTGGTCGGTTCCCACGCCGTGCCCACGGCGTTGCGCAGGCCGGATGCGAAGATGCGGGTCGTGCCGCTGGCGATATCGAATTCATGGATCGCCGCGCGCCCCTCCTCCTCCTCCATGCCGTAATCGGCGATGTTGGAAAGCGAGCCGACGCCGATATAGATTTTCGTCCGGTCGGGGCTGACCAGCAGGCTGCGTGTCCAGTGTCCGCCCGGCTTGAACGTGGCCAGCCGGGTGCCCGGTGCGGTGATCCGCGTGGCGCCCGGGGTATAGGGGAAGGCCATCAGCCCGTCGGTATTGCCGACATAGAAAGTGTCGCCGACCAGCGCCATGCCGAAAGGCTGGTTGAGGCCGTCGAGGAACACTTCCCGGATTTCCGCCACGCCATCGCCATCGGCGTCGCGCAGCAGCGTGATCCGGTTGGCACTGACCCCCATGGCGCGGGCCCGGCGCATGGTGCTGACCATCGCATAATCGAACAGCGAACGCGGCGAGCGATCCACGCTCATGGCTTCGGCGATCAGCACATCGCCATTCGGCAGCACCTCGATCCAGCGCGGATGATCAAGGTCGGTGGCGAAGGCATTGACCTTCAGCCCGGGCGCCGCTTCGGGGGTCTGGCCGGGAGCCCAGCCCCTGGCGGTGGGCATTTTCAAGGTCGGGATCGCGCCCTGCGGCTTGGCCTCAGGGATGGCGGGGGCGGTGCCCCAGGCCGGCGTGTGATCACCCTCGCGCAGCCGGCGCATGCGCAAGGCGGCGCCGCCGACGACGGCAACCACGCGGGCAAAAATGGAAGAAGTGCTCACTGATCATTCCCTCACGGCGCATGCGCCGCGATCGCCGGCGGGCGCAAAACGGTCTGCGATATGTCGCTGTGGGAACAAGGCTAGCACGGGTCGCGGGATTTGCCACCCAGGCTGGCGTATCGTCCCCACGTATCGTCAGAGATGCCGGCGAGGGGAAACCGCGGATCGGGGTGGTGGGCGCACAAGGACTCGAACCTTGGACCCGCTGATTAAGAGTCAGCTGCTCTACCAACTGAGCTATGCGCCCGCCCGTGCCTTGCGGCGGGGGCGGGCTATAGCAAGCCCCGCCCTGCTTTGGAAGGGGCTAATTCACCCGCGCGCCGCCAAACGCGGCAGCGGCGGAGAAGTCGGGGATGAAGGCCATCTCGCCGCTGGCGCGCAGCAGCGCCTCTACCCGGTTGCGGGCGCCCAGCGCGCGATACACCGCCGCCAGATGCACTTTCACCGTGCCGACCGCCAGGCCCAGGCGGCGGGCGATGTCCTTGGTGGAGCATCCTTCCGACAGCAGGCGCAGCACGGCGATCTGCCGGTCGGTCAATTCCGACGTCGCCGCGATCGGGCGCAGCGAAGCCGGCGCCGGCCCGGCGGCGGGCAGGGCGGCGAGCGTCGCGGGCGCAAACACGCCGCCGCCCAGCACCGTCTCCACCGCCTGGAAGAACATCTCCATCGAGGCGGAACGCAGCACATAGCCGTGCATGCCCGCCGAGAGGCAATCGAGAATGGCCGTGCGATCGTCGCTCTCGCCCAGCACGATGACGCGGCTGGCGGGAAACTCGGCGCGCAACGCGGCCAGCGACAGGGTGCCGGACAGGCCCGGCAGCATCGGATCGAGAATGATCAACGCGGCGGGGGCCGCCTCCATCGCCGTGCGCAGCGTATCGACGCTGGATGCCTCGCTGACCGCCCAACCGGGGCGGGCGCGGGCCAGCAATTCTGTCATGCCCTGACGCAGCATGGCGTGGCGGTCGGCCAGCAGGATGTTCATCGGCCGTAATTCCTCGTCAGACATGCGGGATTTCCCGCGACGAGGCGCCATCTAGCCGTGACAAGCGGTAACGGAAGGCGTCATTGCGCCGAAATTGAAAATATTTTGCAGCCCCTTCGGTGCCGGGCTACCGGAGGCGGGGTGCGGCGGCGCGGATCAGCACCAGCGCGAAGACGCAAACGATGCTGAGAAAGCCCAGCGAGGCATGGGTGGGGGCGGCGAAATACCGGCCGAACAACGCCGCTGTCACGGCCAGCAGGAAGGCCGGTTTCTCGCCCACCCGCCAGCCGGTCCGGGCGGCGATGGCGGCCAGAAAGGCCAGCGCGCCAGCCAGCACCATCAGATCGTACAGCAGTGCCAGCGGCACGGCCAGCAGCGTGCCGGCCAGCAGGCCGGCGGCGCGCAGTTCCGGCGCGGCATCGCGCCGCCACAGCCATGCGACCCCCGCCGCTGCCGCCAGGCTGGCCACGCCTTGCACGGCATAGGCCGCAGCCGGAGCCAGTCCGGCCAGCCGCGCGGCGCCGAAGGCGGTGACGATGCCGGCGAAATCGATCCGCCCGGACTGGTACACCGCCGCCGAACCGGCAAAGACATGCAGATAGGCAAGCCAGCATGCCGACCCGTAGACCAGCACGGTGGCCGCGATCGCGGCAAGCGTCGCCAGCGCAGCGCTGGCGAAGGCGCGCCAATATCCGCCGGCCGCGAAGGCCACCGGGATCAGCAGCGCGAAATGCGGCTTATAGCACAGCGCCGCCGCCGCCAGCCCGGCCAGCACCGGGCGGCGATCGGCCAGCCTTGCCGCAGTGATCAGCAGCGCCGCGGTCAGGAAGGCATTCTGCCCCAGCCCGATGGTCCAGAACACCGCCGGAAAGGCCAGAACCGGGATCAGCCATTTTCCGCGCGCGGCCAGCACCGGGCGGATCGCGGCCAGAAACGCGGCCAGGGTCGCGGCCTGGAACAGCAGAAAGGCCGGCAGATAGGGCAGACGGGCCAGCGCCTGGCAGATCGGCAGGAAGGTCGGGGGATAGAAGAAGAACTGATAAGGCGCGCCATAGGCCGTTGCCTGCTGCTCGGCCAGCGCGTGCACCGCATGATTATAGGCCAGCGCCGGCAGATGCGCATTGGCCAGCACCCCGGCGGCATAGAAGCTGACAAAATCGGTGGAGGTCGGATGCGCCAGCGGCACCACCGCCCCATGCGTCCAGGCGATCAGAAAGGCCAGCATCGCCGCCTCGGCCAGCAGCAGGGCCAGGGCGGCGTGGCGCACGAAGACGCCACCGGGAAAACTGGCCGGCGCGGGCGGGGCGGCGGGTGCGGTGATGGCCAGGCTCATACGCGCCCCGATAGCAGGGCAGGGCTTGGCAAAAAGTTACGGCGCGGGCGCCGCCATCCAGCCGGGAATGCGCGGCGTCAGCCGGGCGGCGCCGGCCTGCAGCGGCAAGCCGGCGGTCAGTGCCTCAAGACGCAGCAGCGCCAGGGCCTGACCGCCCAGGCCGGAGCGCAGCGTGCCCATCTCCACCCCCTCGCGCAGGATCGGCGTGCCCGGCGGCGGCAGCGTCCCTTCCACCGCCACCGGCACCAGCCGGCGCTTGAGCAGGCCGCGATAGCGGGTTCGCGCCGTCAGCTCCTGGCCCATATAGCAGCCCTTGGTCCAGGAGATGCCGTCCAGCGCATCGAAGCCGGCTTCCAGCAGCACGGTCTTTTCCGCCTCCAGGTCGCGCGCGCCATCGGGCAGACCGAGCCGCAGGCGATGCGCGTCCCAGGCGGCGAAATCGGCGCTCGCGGCGGGTACCGCATCGGCGTGGACCAGCATGCGGATGCCCGCTTCCTCCAGCCGCGGATCGGGCGCGGCGATCGCGCCCGGCGGCGCGACATAGCCGTTCCAGCCGGCCATCACCGCCAGATCGGCGCGCGCGGCGATGTCCACCTTGGCGCGCAGGCGGAAGCGGCGCAGCCGGCCGGCCAGCGCCTCCAGCCCATCGGCCTCGGCATCCAGCAGCAGCGCATCGCCCTCGGCAAAAATAAAGAAGTCGGTCAGCCATTTGCCCTGCGGCGTCAGCAGCGCCGCCCAGACCGCCCGACCGGGTGCGGCCAGGGTCACGTCGTTGGACACCAGCCCCTGGAGGAAGGCGACGCGGTCGGCGCCGGTCAGTTCCAGCACGGCGCGGGAGGGCAGCATGGCGAGGGAGTCGGTCATCCCCTCAAGCTGGGCACGGCGACGCGCCCATGCAAGCCATGCTATTGTGCCGCCATGGTCCGACCCCGCCTTCTTCCCGCCGCATGAAAATCGCCCAGATCATTGCCGGCGCCCCGGCGGGCGGGGCGGAACTGTTCTTCGAGCGTCTGACCCTCGCTTTGCATGCCGCCGGCGAGGAGGTGCTGCCGGTCATCCGCCGCGATCCCGCCCGCGCGGCACGGCTGGCGGCCGGCGGGGCGGCGCCATTGCAGCTCGGCTTCGGCGGGCCGCTCGACCTCCTCACCCGCCCGCGCCTGGCCGCGGCCCTGCGCCGCTTCGCCCCGCGCGTTGCGATTGCCTGGATGAACCGCGCCGCCCGCTTCGCCCCGCGCGGCGACTGGGTGCTGGCCGGCCGGCTGGGCGGGTATTACGACCTTTCCTATTACCGCCATTGCGACCATCTGATCGGCAATACCGCCGGCATCGCGGGTTGGATCGCGGCGCAGGGCTGGCCGGCGGGGCGGGTCCATCATCTGCCCAATTTCACCCCGGATATGGGCGGTGCGGCCCCGGCGGCGCGCGCCGCGCTCGGGATCGGTGCCGATGTCCCGGTGCTGCTGGCGCTCGGGCGGCTGCATCGCAACAAGGGTTTCGACGTGCTGATCCGCGCGTTGGCCGATCTGCCCGGCATGCATGCGGTGATCGCCGGCGAAGGGCCGGAGCGGGCGGCTTTGACGGCGCTGGCCGCGCAATGCGGCGTCGCCGCGCGGGTGCATCTGCCCGGCTGGCGCGACGATACCGCCGCCTTGTTCGCGATGGCCGATCTGTTCGTCTGCGCCTCGCGCATCGAGCCGCTGGGCAATATGGTGCTGGAAGCCTTCTCCGCCGCCCGCCCGGTGGTTGCCGCCGCCGCCGATGGCCCGCGCGAGGTGATCCGTGACGGTGAGGACGGGGTGCTGGTACCGACCGAGGATGCCAAGGCCCTGGCGGCGGCGATCGCCGCCCTCTGCGCCGATCCGGCCCGCGCGGCGCATCTGGCGGCGCGGGCGCGGGGCCGCTACGAAGCGGAATTCGCGCCCGCACCGGTGCTGGCGCGCTGGCGGAATTTTCTCGCGACGGTGGAGAAAGCCTGAATGTGCGGCATTGCAGGCCTGATCCTGTCCCCCGGCGCGCCCGCGCCCGATCCGGCGACGCTGTCGGCGCTGATCGGTGCGCTCGCCCATCGCGGTCCGGACGGCTCCGGCCATTCCGTGGTGGGACGCATCGCACTGGCCCATAACCGCCTGTCGATCATCGATCTGGTGACCGGCGATCAGCCGCTCTATGCCGGCACGGCGACGCTGGTGGCCAATGGCGAGATCTATAATTACCGGGAACTGCGCGCCGATCTGCCGAATATCGCCTTCGCCACCAACAGCGATTGCGAGCCGCCCTTGCATCTCTGGCGGGCCGAAGGCGCGTCCTTCACCGACCGGCTGCGCGGCATGTACGGCATCGCCATCCATGAACGCGCCGCCCGCACCGTTACCCTGGCGCGCGATCCGTTCGGCATCAAGCCGCTCTATCTCGCGCAGATCGAAGGCGGGCTGGTCTTCGCTTCCGAAGCACAGGCGATCCTGGAAGCCGGGCTGGTGAGCCGGCGCGTGCGCCCGATGGCCCGCAACGAGTTGCTGCAATTGCAGTTCACCACCGGCGCCGACACCATCTTCGAAGGCATTCAGCGGCTGCTGCCGGGCGAGACCGTCACTTGCGGCGAAGGCCATGTGCTGGATCGCCGTCGCAGCATCGCCCTGCCCGAAGGCGGACCGGAAGCCATCGACGAGGCGACCGCGCTCGCCCGGCTGGATCGCGCGCTGGAGGAGAGTGTCGATCTGCATCAGCGCAGCGACGTGCCGTACGGCATGTTTCTCTCGGGCGGGGTGGACAGCTCCGTCCTGCTGGCCCTGATGGCGCGGCTGAACAGCCAGCCGGTGCTGGCCTTCACCGCCGGCTTCGCCCACCCCGGCGCCGCCGACGAGCGCGCCCAGGCCGCCGTGGTGGCCAAGGCGCTCGGCGCCCGCCACGAAACCATCGAAGTGACCGAGGCGATGGTGTGGCGGCATTTGCCCGAAATCGTCGCCTGCCTCGACGACCCCGCCGCCGACTACGCGATCATTCCCACCTGGTTCCTCGCGCGGCGGGCCCGCCAGGATGTGAAGGTAGTGC
>JAGWRU010000078.1 GCA_028869595.1 Rhodospirillales bacterium | reverse complement strand
TTCTTATGATGACGTGCGGCCGATACATGATCTCTACGCTAGTGCTCCTTGGCTTCAATACACCCTGAACTATAGCGCACGTAACGTCACCAGAGGTCGGGAAGTTATGTTCTTTAGTAAGAATCTCATTGTTCCTGACGTTCCGTCGCCCTTACACGAAATTGATCGCGATCTTCGTAGTCGTCCGAGGCCCGTCTCCATGCGTGCGTTTGCGGCGTAACAGCTTCCACGCTTGGCGATAATCGCGGCGAGGTTGCCCGTCAGTGGGCATCCTCTTGCCGAGTACAATTTCCAGCATTCGAACTTGTTGTCCAGCCTGCGCACCTGCACCTCGGATGCAGGACACCTCTCATGCCGCCACCGTTCCTCTCATCGCGTAGGACTTTACCCAATCTACTGCTGCGGCGAGCTGGTCGAAGGCTTCGATAGTCGTTCCCTGCGCGTGGAGTTTTTGCGCCTCCGCCACACGGTAAGGGACGCGAAGACGATGAAGGACGTTTCCAAGGACACGACAGTCGTCGAAGAAGTCATCGTCTGGCCGGGTAAACGGAATGATATGGTAGCACATCATCATAGTCACGGGCTGCTGCCCGAACCAGCGGCTTGGAAATACATGTTGTAGATGGGTGCGAAGCGACTTCTCCCGCCAGTTTTTGCCCGTTGCCACTTGCCCGGCCGCAAGCAAGAAGCCGGGCAGACCATCCGGATGCAGACGCGCTGCGAATACATCTATCTGGTCATCCTGCGGCCTTTCAGGTACTCCGATGGCCGGTTGCAAGATACCGTCTCGGAAAACGCCCCAAATTTCGGCGAGCTTCGTATGGAAATTGGTCCTGTCCGGGCGCGGGTGCCCGAAGGACCAAGCTCGTCCGTTCACTTCGGCCGCCAGGGCCGCCGTCGCGAAATACTGAAAATATTTTCGCAGTTCTGTGATCTCCGCATCCGTAGGGTAAACAGCCGAACCGTCCAGAATCGGAGAAATGGCCTTCAAATGGGAGAGGATTAACGAAAGGATATAGGCTGCCTGCCCATATGAGGGGGCCTGACCGACGAACGTGAGGACATCGCCATTTTCGTCCAAAGCGAATGGGTAGGAATCGCAAAGGGCTCGACGCCTGCCGTCAATTCTACTGACAGCGCCGGAGACGATTTCTTCTCGGTTGGTCATCTCTTCATCCACGTCGCCATAATCTTGCTCTGCGCCTATTTCAGTCGCGTTGATCAGGTCTTTCGTGAATGACCTCGCTTGCTCTGAGAAGAAAGCGGTCAGTTCCAGATAGTCGGCAGCCAAATCAAAGTTTGGTTTCCCAACACCCGTCTCGTCTTGAGGAAAATATAATTCAACCGCCACGCTATCCCCCCATGGCATCCCGATGTTTTTTCTTCATTCGTTCGAAAACCGTTTGAGCGGTTTCTGAAACATCCTCGGCAATGTTCAATAGGGACGGATCACGACCGTCATAGCCGCGCAGGCTATTGGCAGCCTCGCGAAGCGTGCTGCGAGCGCGGATGAGCGCAGCCGAAAGTGTCTCGTCGGCGGGGCGCGTGCTTGCGTGTGCTTCCGTCAGTGTCCCGCCCGCTCTCAGGATGTGGAGGCCCTCGGAGCTGGCGAGCGTTTCCCCAAGGTTCTTGATATCGGGATTCTGCGATTGAACGACCGGCTCTTTGTCGTCTTCCTTGGAGCCGTAAATCCACACCAAGACTTCACGGAGCCGCTCCAGCTTGTCGGCGGGAACGGGATCAGGCTTGGGGTCATAACGGGACCACGCGGTTTCCAGTCCCAAGTATGCCATATAGGTTGTTCTGGACAGCGCCGTGTATAGATGAGAAAAATTGAACTTTGTAATCTTTCGGTCTGATAGGGAAAATACATTTTCCCGCTCGGCCTGCTCCAGGACATAAATCGCAGCGACCATTCTTTTGATGGTGTCATGTCGGTCGCCAATCTTCTCGGAAATTTGTTCGAGCGACACGCTCCCGGATTTATACCACTCGGCTGCGAATTTTGCCTTCGCGTAGGATTCCCACTTCGCTGCACCATTTATATGCTTGAAGCCGATAAACGACCGCGCCGCATTCCGATCGGGAACACGATAAACGGACACTTCGCTGAACGTTGCCAGCGCCGTAGGCGTGATCTCGGGCACGCCAATCTTTAGACGTTCATTCTTGGCGATAGCATCGATAAGTGCGGGCTCGCGGAACAGTCTGATCGCCGCGAGCCTGCGGTTGCCTTCAAGCACCGTGAATTTTTGATCGGCGGGGTCCAAAAGGACAATCAACGGCTCGATGTCTAGATAACCGTTTGCTGCAATCGACTGAAGCAGTTCACCCAACTCCTCGCCGCGATAAAGCTGCGCGATGATGCTCTCTTCGGTCGTGCGGGCGCTTATGCCTACAAGACGCGGGTTTTCTCGGTCGAGCTTGAGCCAATCGACACTGATCTTCGTCGTGTCTTCCAACGGCACGTCAGCAGCCGTCTTGATCGCAGTGTTGGTCATTTTTCCTTCTCCGCCGCGATCGTCACTCCGCCGTTTACAAAGGTCGCTCCCGCCTCTTCAAGGACGCGCTGGATGTCGCGAATCGTTCGGTCATAGGGTGTCCTTCGTCCTTTCTCGAACTCTGCAATGGTCGCGGGCGCGACATTCGCCCTGAGGGCAAGGTCCGCTTGGCTAATGTGCAGCCCCGCACGTGCCATGCGGCATTGCTCTGACGTGATAGACAAAGGGGTGCTCCGCAGATCGTCGATCATCAGAGGTTATAGAAAATCAATAACGTTATGCCGCCCGTGTGTCTAGGGGAACTGGTACGCCTAGTGCCACACGGCTCGCAAAGCGCGTTGGCGATGACGTGATCAACGAGCTTGACCACCGTCAGAGGGCTATGGCGTAAACGTAGTTCTCATCATCGCCGACGGCGGCGCGCCATTTCAGACCTGTCCGACCCGCATCGGCGCCACCATGGCGGGGGCGGCATCCAGCACCGCCATCGCCTCCTCCGGCCCGGCGAGCAATTCCACCCGCCGCACCCGATCGGCCAGCCCCTCCGGCGCGGTACCGGATGCGGCCAGCGCCGCCGCCTCGCGCAGCAGCGTGTCGTACAGCGCGGCGCCGCCGAATCGCCGGCCGATCCCCTCCAGCCGGCGCAGATCGCGCAATGCCTGCTCCAGGCTTGCGCAGGCCGCGACATCCTGCGCGCCGGGCGGCGATGCCAGGCGCGGCAGCACGTCGTGATCCAGCGCCACGGCGAAGCGGGCGCGACAGCACCCATCCAGACGCTGGCGCAGCGCCTCCGCCCGTTGCCCCCGGGCCGTGCCGGGACCGGCGGCGGCGAGCGTATCGAGCAGGGCGGCGATTCGCCGGGCGGCATTGCCGGCCTCGGCCAGATCGGCGCCGGCGATCTCCTCCGGCCCGTCCGCACCCCGCTCCAGCGCCGCCAGCGCCTCCTCCAGCGCGGCGGCGATGGCGGCGT
Organism: Rhodospirillales bacterium; assembly: GCA_028869595.1. Lineage (GTDB taxonomy): Bacteria > Pseudomonadota > Alphaproteobacteria > Acetobacterales > Acetobacteraceae > JAGWRU01. The sequence continues at coordinate 3,954 of JAGWRU010000078.1, read as the reverse complement.
ATAATGCGGGCGGCACAGGCTGTTCCGCCGTGCCGGTGCCGAGCCGCAGCAGCGCATCGGCCAGCGGCAGGCGGGCCAGCAGCGCCGCCATCAGGAACCGCCAGGCAGGCCCCGCATACGGGCTGGCGCGCCAGGCTGCGGCGCGGCCCAGCAGGGCCTGCACCGCATCGTCCTGCATGGCGATGCCATGGGCGGCATCGCGTTCCAGAACCGCCAGCAACGGTGCCTCCGCCAGAATGGCGGCGACGCCTGCGGCAAGCGGGCCGAGCATATCGGCCGGCAGCCCCGCCGCCGCCCAGGTGGCGGCAATCGCCGGATCCGCGCCATTGCGCCCGCCGGTGGCTTCGCTGCCGCCATCCGCGGCGGCGGCGATGGCGCGCAGGATCTCGCCGGCGCGGGGCCAAAGCTGCGGCGCGAGATCGCCGATCATCGCATGATCCAGGCTGCTGCGACCGGCGATCCGCGCCTCGATCACCGCCGCATCCTCGCCCAGGCCGCGATGCACCGCCTGCGACAGCGGCAGGATGGCGTGGCGGGGCAGGCGTGCCATGCCGGGGCGCCAATCGGGCCCGGCGACGATCAGCGGATCGAGCGGCAGGAACACCAGGCGGCTGAAACGCAGCGGGCGGGAAAGACGCAGCGGCGCCATGCGCGCGCGCAACGGCGCGATCAGCGCATCCGCCGCGCCGCGATCGGCCATGGCATCGATCAGCCCGACGATCGCGCCGATCTTGCGGTCGCTGCTATCGGCCAGGCTGCGCGCCAGCCTGGCTTGGGATGCGGGCACCGGCCCGGGCGGCGCATCGGCGCGCCCGGCAACGCCACGACCGGGCCAGCCGATCTTCACGCGGCGAGCGCGCGCAGCGCTTCGTTGCGGGCGATGCGGTCGTAGAGATGCCCGGTCCGCCAATCCTCGTTCAACGTGACATTGCGGCGCAGCCGGCCGACTTCCTCGATGGCGATCGGATTGCCGATCCATTCGCCCAGTTCGCGCGGCAGCACCGGCACCATCGCCGCGATTTCGACCAGCGCGGCGCGGCGGGAAGCGGGGGTTTCCGCCAACTGCCAGATCAGCGCGATCTGTTCCCAGCCATCCAGCAGCCAGTCGGGCCGGGCCAGCATGGCGGCGATTTCCGCACCCGCCTGGTACCAGCGCAGGACCAGCCCGGCCATATCGGCATAAAGCGCATGGGCATCGGCGATCATCCGCTCCGCCGCCAGCATTGTCAGCTCGGCTACTGCCGCGATCATCGCCGCCTGGGTGGCGGGATCGCCGCCGCTTTCCCGCGCCGCGCCGCGCATCGCCGCGCGCAGGTGCCGCAACGCCCCGAGCAGGCGCATCAGCCGGGGCGGCGGCGTCTGGCCCGGCACGCCGATGCCATGGCCGATGGCGGCCAACTCCTCCAGCGCGCGGGCGAGATCGGCGGGGCTGCGGCCAAGGCGCGGGGCGATCCGCGCCACCACGCGCTGCGCCCGCTCCTGCAGCAGCGCCGGGGCGGTGCCGAGCGCGCCGGCATCGCCCGGTTCGACCTGCGCGATCAACAGGCGCAGCAGTAGGAAATTCGTGGTCAGCCGTTCCTCCGCCTCGCCGGCGGCGGCGCGGCCGGCGGCGTTCAGCGCGGCGCGCCCGGCCAGCCCCTCGGTCGCGACCTGGCGCGCCGCGGCGCGAATGCCGCCCGGGCTGATCGCCGCGAGGCCCGATATCGCCTGATGCAGGCGCATATCATGCACGGTCGGGCGACAAAGCTGCTGCACGCCAAGCCAGGGCAGAATATAGACGCCCCGCCCGCCGGCCGGGTTGGGCACGATCAGCTCGGTGCCGCCGCGTTCGGCCGGGCGCGCACGGGCGCCGGCCAGCAGCGGCGTGGTGAAGGGAATCGCCACCCCGCGTTCCAGGAAGGTGCTGGGGTAGCAGGATTGCAGCAGCGGCGCCGGAGCGGCTTTCATGGTGGGAAACCTGCGATCAGGCGGCAAGCTTCCGATCGCGGCGTGAAGATTGGGTTAGCGCGGAAGCGGGCCGGCCAGCACGTCGTCCATCGCCGGGCGGCCCGTGACATGGCGCCAATGATGCCACAGCAACCGCGCCGCAAGGCCGCGCCAGGGTTGCCACGCCTCCGCCATCGCCCGCAGCGCCGGCGGGCGCGGGCGCGCATCGAGGCCGCGCAGATCGGCGAGTGCGGCGGCCAGCGCCAGATCGCCGGCGGGAAAGATATCGGCGCGTTCCAGCGCGAACAGCAGATAGACCTCGGCCGTCCAGCGCCCCATGCCGGGAATCGCGCTGATCGCCGCGATCGCCGCCTCGTCATCCAGCAGCGGCAACGCATCGAGATCGAGCCGGCCTTCGGTGATCGCCGTGGCCAGGGCGCGGGCATGGCGCATCTTGGGCCGCGACAGCCCGTCGGCGCGCAGATCGTCATCGCCGAGGGCTGCGAAACGCCACGGATCATGCGCTTCGGGCCGGGCGGCGAGGCGCGACCAGATCGCCGCCGCCGCGCGGTTGCTGATCTGCTGGCCGATGATCGCCTGCAGCAATCCGGCAAACCCCGCCGCGCGCCGCCGCCAGGGCAGCGGCCCCGCCGCCGCTTCGATCCGCCCGAGCAGCGGGTCCTGCGCGACCAGCGCGCTCAGAGCCTGGCGGGCATGCGCGGGCGGCTCGGGGAAACCTGCCGGGCCGGCGCTTCGCCGGTCAGCGCTGCGAGATAGGTCTGCCGCCATGTATCGATCGTATTGGCGCGCAGCGCGGCCATCAAGCGCTCCCAGCAGGCGCGGCGTTCGCTGCGCGCCATCGTAAGGGCGCGATGCAGGGTGGCGGCCATATCCTCGGTATCCAGCGGATTGACCAGCAGGGCGGCGTCGAGTTCCTGCGCGGCGCCGGCAAATCGCGACAGCACCAGCACGCCGGGGTCGTCGGGGTTCTGCGCCGCGACGAATTCCTTGGCGACCAGGTTCATGCCGTCGCGCAGCGGCGTTACCAGCCCGATCCGGGCCAGGCGATAGAAGCCGGCCAGCGTCGTGCGCCCGAAGCTGCGATTGACGTAGCGGATCGGCGCCCAGTCGAATTCCGCGAATTTGCCGTTGATGCGCCCGGCCGCTGCCTCGATCTGTCGGCGCAGCGCGCGGTACTGCGACACGCTGGCGCGCGAATGCGGCGTGATCTGCAGATAGGTGATCGCGCCGCGATGTTCCGCCCAGCCCGATAGCAGCCGGTCCATCGCCTCGAAACGCTGGGGAATACCCTTGGAGTAATCCAGCCGGTCGACGCCGATCAGCATCGCGCGGCCGTTCAGGCTGTCGCGCATGCGCCGCGTCTCGACCGCCTTTTCCGCCGTCACCGCCTGGGCCGCGAAGGCCTCGGTCTCGATGCCGATCGGGAAGGCGGCGACGCGGCTGGCATGCCCGAACGCGGTGATCCCGCCATCCTCGCGCACCGTGCCGCCGGCCAGTTCGCGGGCATAGGCTTGCACCGCATGCACTTCGCGCGCGGTCTGCACGCCGATCAGATCGTATTGAAACAGCGCCCGCATCAGCCGTTCATGCTGGGGCAGCGCGCCGAGCACTTCGGGCACCGGCAGCGGCGTGTGCAGAAAAAATCCGATGCGGTTGCCAACCCCGCGCGCCCGCAGCGCCGCGGCCAGGGGGATCAGGTGATAATCGTGAACCCACAGAACATCGTCGGCTTTCAGCAACGGGCATAGCCGTTCCGCGAAGGCCTCGTTCACCCGCCAATAGCCGTCGAATTCATGCTGGCGATATTCCACCAGGCCGAGCCGGTAATGCAGCAGCGGCCATAACGTGGTGTTGGCATAGCCCACGTAATAGAGATCGTGCTCGCTCTGGGTCAGATCGGTGACGGCATAGGTGATGGCGCCGGACTGCACCGTGCGCACGGCGGTGGAAGGACCGATTTCGCCGCTCCAGCCGAACCATACGCCGCCCTGGCGGCGCAGCGCGTCG
>JAGWRU010000077.1 GCA_028869595.1 Rhodospirillales bacterium | reverse complement strand
GCCCCGGCTGCGTCTGATTGCGCTGCTGCTGGCGCTGGTCTGGCTGCGCGCCAGCCCGGCGCAGGCGGCGGCGGATCGCTATTTCACCGCCAGCGACGGGGTCAGGCTGCATTATCTGCTGGCCGGGCAGAGCCATGCCCATACGCTGGTTTTCATCCCCGGCTGGACCATGCCGGCCTGGATCTGGGATCGCCAGATCGCCGCGTTCTCGACGCGCTATCGGGTGATCGCCTTCGATCCGCGCGGCCAGGGGGACTCGGCCATTCCGGCCACCGGCTACACCGCGCCGCGCCGGGGGCAGGACATCGCCGAACTGCTCGGCCATATCGATCGCGGCGGTCATCGGCGGGTGGTGGTGATCGCCTGGTCGCTGGGCGTGCTCGATACGCTGGCGATGATCGCCGCGCATGGTCCGGAGCGGCTGGCGGGGCTGGTCGCGGTGGATAACTCGGTGGGCGAATATCCCGCCCCGCATCCGCCGCCCTATCGTCCGCCGCCGCGCCATCCGCCTTCGCACGCCCAGGTCATGGCGGCCTTCGTGCGCGCCATGTTCCGCCGGCCGCAACCACGCGCCTGGCTCGATCGGCTGATTGCGGCCTGCCTGCGCGTGCCGGAGCCTGCCGCCCGCGCGCTGCTTTCCTATGCCGAACCGCGCAGCTTCTGGCGCATGGCGATCTATCGCGTGCACGCGCCGGTTCTCTACATCGTTCGCCCCGGGCTTGCCGGCCAGGCCGCCAGCCTGGCGCGCGGGCTGGGCGCGGAGACCGCGATTTTCGCCGATGCCGGCCATGCGCTGTTCATCGACGATGCCGCGCGCTTCGACGCATTGCTGGGCGGTTTCCTGACGCGGCGCGTCTGGCCGGCCGGCTGAGCATGGCCGCATCCGCCCCCATGCCGGTGCGCGCGCGGCTCGCGCCGATGCTGGCCCTGGCGCTGGTCTCGGCCGGCGCGCTGGCGGTGGAGATCGCGCTGACGCGCTTCTTCGCCGTCGCGAAATGGTCCGAATATGGCTACTGGGTGATCTCCATTGCCATGGCCGGCTTCGCCTTTGGCGGCGTGGTCCTGGCCCTGTGGCGCGAGGCCCTGGCCCGGCGGGACTGGCTGGCGCCGGCATTGGCGCTGGCGCTGCTGGCGGCGGCGGCCTGCGGCTATTCGGCCTCCATCCTCGATCCGTTCAATCCGCTGCGGCTGCAGAATCCGGTGACCTGGCAGAGCGAGCTCGGCCATATCGGACTTTACTATCTCTGCTACCTGCCGGTGTTTTTCTGCGCCGGGCTGTTCATCGGGCTGATGTTCATCCGCTTTCCGCGCGCCACCGGCCTGGTCTACGGCGCCGATCTGCTGGGTGCTGCATGCGGCGCGGCGGCGGTGCTGGGGTTGATGTGGCTGGTGCCGCCCTTGCACCTGATCGCGGCCATCCTGCCGGCGATCGCGCTGGCGGCACCGCTGGCCGCGCCCTCGGCGCGCGGGCGCAGGGGATTCGGGCTGGCCGCCCTGGTTCTCCTGGTGGGCGGGGAGGCGCTGCTATGGGCCGGACCGCAGCCCGGCTTCGATCAGTGGAAGCCGATCTACGCGCCGCTTCATACGCAGGGCGCGCGCATCGTCGCGACGCGCCTCGCCCCGCGCGGCGAATATCTTCTGCTCGATGATTTCACCGAGCGGGTGGACACGGATATCTCCAACGATACCGGCCTGCTGCATGTGCCCGGCCCGCCGCGCGCCTATGGGCTTTATCGCGACGGCAACCGCATCGGCGCGCTGGCCCGGCCCGGCCATCTGGTGGTCGGCTATGCCAAGGCGGCGCTCGACGGCGCGCCCTATGCGATGCTCACCGCGCCGCGCGTGCTGCTGATCGGCGCATCGGGGGGATTTCGCATC
>JAGWRU010000076.1 GCA_028869595.1 Rhodospirillales bacterium | reverse complement strand
GTCGAACATGACCTCGGCCTATGGCGCGGTCACCAATCCCTGGCGGCGGCGGCAGAACCCGGAAGCGGCGCTGGTGCCGGGCGGCTCCTCCGGCGGCTCGGCGGCGGCGGTGGCGGCGGGGATGGCGATGGGGGCGACGGGGACGGATACCGGCGGTTCGATCCGCCAGCCGGCATCCTTCTGCGGCATTGCCGGCATCAAGCCCAGCTACGGCCGCTGCTCGCGCTACGGCATCATCGCCTTCGCCTCCTCCCTCGATCAGGCCGGCCCGTTCGCTCGCACGGTGGAGGATTGCGCGATCCTGCTGCGCTCCATGGCCGGGTACGATGCCAAGGACAGCACCAGCGTCGATGCTCCGGTGCCGGATTATCGCGCCGCCTGCAACCGTTCGGTGAAGGGCTTGCGCATCGGCGTGCCGCGCGAATACCGGATGGACGGCATGCCGGGCGAGATCGAGGCGCTGTGGCAGCAGGGGCTGGACTGGCTGCGCGATGCCGGGGCGGAAATCGTCGACGTGTCGCTGCCGCACACGAAATACGGGCTGGCCACCTATTACATCGTCGCACCGGCCGAGGCCTCCTCCAACCTCGCGCGCTATGACGGGGTGCGGTTCGGGCGGCGCAGCGAGGGCGCCGATCTGCGGGAGATGTACGAGCGCACCCGCGCCGAAGGCTTCGGCGAGGAAGTGCGCCGGCGCATCCTGATCGGCACCTATGTGCTGTCCGCCGGCTATTACGATGCCTATTACCTGCGCGCCCAGAAGCTGCGGGCGCTGATCCTGCGCGATTTCACGGATGCGTTCGGCAAGGTCGATGCACTGCTGACGCCGACCGCGCCATCGGCGGCCTTCGCGCAGGGGGCCAATATGGACGATCCGGTGAAGATGTATTTGAACGACGTGTTCACCGTGCCGGCCAGCATGGCGGGCGTGCCGGGCATGTCGGTGCCGGCCGGGCTGGATGCGGACGGGCTGCCGCTGGGCTTGCAGGTGATCGGCCGGCCCTTCGACGAGGAAACCGTCTTCGCCGTCTCCCGCGCCGTCGAACGCGCCGCCGGCTTCTCGGCCAAACCCGCTTTGCGCGCGGAGGCCGGCGCATGAGCTACGTCATCGAAGGATCGAGCGGCCCCTGGGAAGTGGTGATCGGGCTGGAAGTGCATGCCCAGGTCATCAGCCAGGCCAAGCTGTTCAGCGGCGCGGCGACCGAATTCGGCGCGCCGCCCAATTCGCAGGTCAGCTTCGTCGATGCCGGATTTCCCGGCATGCTGCCGGTGATCAACCGCGCATGCGTTGCCCAGGCGGTGCGCACCGGGCTTGGGCTGGCCGCCGAGATCAACCTGACCAGCCGCTTCGACCGCAAGAATTACTTCTACGCCGATCTGCCGCAGGGCTATCAGATCAGCCAGTTCGCCCACCCGATTGTCGGCAAGGGCGTCATCACCATCGCGCTGGCCGATGGCAGCACGCGGGAAATCGGCGTGACGCGCCTGCACCTGGAACAGGATGCCGGCAAATCGCTGCACGATCAGCACCCGAGCAAATCCTATATCGACCTCAATCGGGCCGGCGTCGCGTTGATGGAGATCGTCAGCGAGCCCGATCTGCGCACGCCGGAGGAAGCCGGCGCCTATCTGCGCAAGCTGCGTTCGATCCTGCGCTATCTCGGCACCTGCGACGGCAATATGGAGGAAGGCTCCATGCGCGCCGACGTCAACGTGTCTGTGCGCAAGGCGGGTGAGGCGTTCCGCACGCGCTGCGAGGTGAAGAACGTCAACTCCATCCGCTTCGTGATGCAGGCGATCGAGGCCGAAGCCAAGCGCCAGGTCGGCATCTGGGAAGGCGGCGGCATCGTGGAGCAGGAAACCCGGCTGTACGATCCCGGACGCGGCGAGACGCGGAGCATGCGCAGCAAGGAAGACGCGCATGATTACCGCTATTTCCCCGATCCCGATCTGCTGCCGCTGGTGCTGGAACAGGCTTGGGTGGACGAGCTGGCCGCCGGCCTGCCGGAATTGCCGGACGCCAAGCAGGCCCGCTTCATCGCCGAGTATGCGCTGCCCGCCTATGATGCCGGCGTGCTGGTGGCGGAGCAGGCAACCGCCGATTTCTTCGAAACCGTGGCGCGCGGGCGCGATGCGCGGCTGGCGGCGAACTGGGTGACGGGGGATTTCTTCGCCGCCATGAACCGCACCGGGCGCAGCATCGAAAACCCACCGGTCTCGGCCGCCGATCTCGGCGCGCTGATCGACCTGATTTCCGACAACACGATCAATGGCCGCATCGCCAAGGAGGTGTTCGAGGCGATGGTGGAAACCGGCCAGCCCCCCGGCGCGATCGTGGAAGCCAAGGGGCTGCGGCAGGTCACCGATGCCGGCGCGATCGATGCCGCCGTCGCCGCCGTGCTGGCGGGAAATGCGGATAAGGTTGCCGAGTATCGATCCGGTCGCGACAAGCTGTTCGGCTTCTTCGTCGGCCAGGTGATGAAGGCGATGGCCGGCAAGGGCAATCCGGCGCTGGTGAACGAGGCGTTGAAGAAGGCTTTGGCGGTGGGTTAGGCGGCCAAGGCCTTCGCCGCTTCGGCGAGGCTGCGCACCGCCGCATCCGCCGTGCTGCCGGCCTCGGCGATGCGCGCGAGGCTGGCATCGATGCGCGCAACCCCGCCGGCTGCGGTCTGCATATTGGCCGACATCTCGCGCGCCACCGCGTCCTGCTCCTCCACCGCGGCGGCGATCGCGCCGGAGATTTCGCTGATCGAGCCGATGGTCTCGGAAATCTGACGAATCGCGTTCACCGCCTGAGAGGTCGCGCTCTGCACGCTGGTGATCTGGCTGGCGATGCTTTCCGTGGCGCGCGTGGTCTGCGTCGCCAGGCTTTTCACCTCGCTCGCCACCACCGCGAAGCCCTTGCCGGCCTCGCCGGCGCGCGCCGCCTCGATCGTTGCGTTCAGCGCCAGAAGATTGGTCTGCCCGGCAATATCGGTGATCAGCTGCACCACCTGCTCGATCTGCGAGGTGGCCGATAGGAGGCTGCCGACGCTGGCATTGGTTTCCTCGGCCTGGGCCACCGCCGTTGCCGTCACCCGCGACGCATCGGCCATGCGCCGGCTGATCTCGCCGATCGAGGCACCGAGCTCCTCGGCCCCCGCCGCCACAGCCTGGACATTGCCCGAGGTTTCGCCCGATGCGATCGCGGCCTCGTTCGCCTGCGTGCTGGTCAGCGCAACGGACTGGCCGATACCGCCAAGATCGCGGGCGATCTGGCTCGCCACCTGCTCCCGCGCTTTGCCGGCCTGTACCGATGCGGTGATGTCGGTGGCGAATTTCACCACTTTCAGCGGCCTGCCGGCACCGTCGAGGATCGGGTTATAGGTCGCCTGGATCCAGACCTCTCGCCCGCCTTTGGCAAGGCGCCGATAAGCCGCGCTTTGAAATTCCCCGGCGCGCAGACTGGCCCAGAATGCGTGATAGGCGGGGCTGTCATGGTCCCGCGGATCGACGAAGATGCGGTGATGCCGGCCGATGATTTCGCCGGCCTGATAGCCCATGACCGTGAGAAAATTGGCGTTCGCGGCCAGGATGGTGCCGTCGAGCGCGAATTCGATCACCGCCTGGGAACGGTCGATGGCGGCGATCTTGCCTTTATCCTCGGCCGCGGCGCGCACCCGTTCGGTGATCACGGCGGCACATTTCACCACCGCCATCGCCCGACCACGACGCAGGATCGGCAGATAGCTGGCTTGCAGCCACACTTCCTCGCCCGATTTGGCGATGCGGCGAATGCGCGCGGTGGCCGGCTTGCCGTCGCGCAGATCGGCCCAGAATTTGATGTAGTCCGGCCCGTCGCGATCTTCCCTTGGCATGAAAATCCGATGATGCTGGCCGCGAATTTCCGCCAGCGTATAGCCCATGGCCTGGAGGAAGACGGGATTGGCACCAAGGATCGTGCCATCCATCGCGAAAGTGATCATCCCCTGCGCGCGGTCGAGCGCCGCTTGTAGACCAGCCAGCCGCCAGCGCGGCGCGTACGTGCCGAACATTTCCTGCCCTTCCGTTGTATGCGCGTGATCCGAATCACGGCGAATGCGCGAACGCACCCGGCAACGACGCTGGCATTCCAATTCGGAACAGGATCAGCCTGTACCGGCTTTGCTAAGAAACCGTTGCTTTCTACCAGGGAATTTCCGCCCCGGCGTAATCGATGAAGCCGTGCCGCAGGCTGCCTGCCTCGCGTGCCAGAACATCGGCCAGGCCGCGCACGCTGGTTTCGATATCCAACGGCGCCTGCGCGCCGCCCATATCGGTGCGCACCCAGCCCGGATGCATCGACAGCACGGTGATCCTGCGCCCGCCCAGCGTCGCGAACAGGCCGCGCGTCAGGGAATTGAGCGCGGCCTTGCTGGCCCGGTAGAGCTCGTGATTGCCGGCGGTGTTCGCTTCGACGCTGCCCATCAGCGAACTCATGAAAGCGAGGATGCCGCTGCCCTCGCGCACGCGATCCAGCAACAGGCGGGCGAGGCGCACCGGCGCCACGGCATTGACGAACATCAATGCACCAACCTCCTCCGGCGTCGCCTCCATCGTGCTGCGATGCGCCGGCCCCGCGACACCGGCATTGACGAACAGCACGTCGAGCATGCGGGCATCGAGCCGGCCGGCAAATCCGTCGATATCCGCCGGGATCGCAAGATCAAGCGGCAGGATCGACAGTTTTCCGGGATGCGCGGCAGCCAGCGCAGCCAGCTCCTCCGCCCCGTCGGGATCGCGCGCGGTGGCGATCACGCCAAAGCCGCGCTGCAATAATTCGCGGGCAAGGCCCAGCCCGAGGCCGCGATTGGCACCGACGATCAAAGCGAGGGGGGATTCGGGCATGGGGCTTGCTCCGTTGCGGCAGGGTCATGCTTAGATACGCCCCATAATGGAGGAAACCAAAATCATGGACGATATCCGCGTCGCCACCTTCGACGGCCCCGGCGCCGCCCCGGTCATCCGCCGCGTGCCGCGCCCCGCCGTGCCGCGCAAGGCGGCGCTGTTCACCGTGGGTGCCTGCGGCGTGTGCGGCACCGATCTGCACATCCTGGCCGGGCACTGGCCGAAACCCCTGCCCTGGCCCTTCACCCTGGGCCACGAGGTGGCCGGGGTGATCGCCGAGATCGGTCCCGATCTGAAGGAAGACTATATGGGCAACAGGCTGGAGGTCGGGGCCAAGATCATGATCCCGCCGCTGATGCCCTGCGGCGAATGCTATTATTGCCGCCACTACCCCAAGACCGCGAATAAATGCCTGACGCCGGTTTATTACGGCCGCTATCTCGGCTTCGACAAGGCGCCGCATCTCTGGGGCGGCTGGGCGGAGATGGAATATGTCGATCTGGAGATGCTGCCCGGCACCAAGATCTACCGCCTGCCGGACGACATGCCGCTCTGGCTCGGCACGCTGGCGGAACCTTTCACCTCCTGCGTGCGGGCCTGGAAACGGGCGCAGGAAATCGGCCAGTTCCAGCCCGGATCGACGGTGGTCATCCAGGGCTCCGGGCCGATCGGCGTGCTGTCGATCGTCGCGGCGCTGGAGATGGGGGCCGGGCGCGTCATCATGGTCGGCGCGCCGGAACATCCGCGCCTGGCCTTGTGCCGGCAATTCGGCGCGGAGGCGACGATCGACATCGAACAATACCGCACGCCCGAGGAGCGTATCGCCGCAGTGCGCGAAACCGTCGGCGGCTTCGGTGCCGATCTGGTGATGGATTGTTCGGGCCACCCCTCCGCCGGGCCGGAAGGGATTGAAATGCTGCGCGACGGCGGCACCTATATCGAGATGGGCCAGTTCACCGATGCCGGGTCCATCACCACCAGTTGGCATCGCATCTGCACCAAGGACATCACCATTCTCGGCAGTTGGGCCTTCACGGCGGATGATATCTGGACCGGCATCCAGATGCTGCATCGCGCCCGCGACCGCTATCCGTTCGCCGCCATGCAGACGCGCTTTCCCTTCACCGAACAGGGCGTGGCCGATGCCGTGGCCGCCGCCCAGCAGATGCGGGCGGTGAAAGCCACCATCGTTCCGCATCCCGACATCGTGGACTGACATGCCCGACGGCGCCGCCGGATTGAGCCTGATGCTGCATCCCGCCATCGCGGAGATCGATGCGGCGGTCTGGGATGCCTGCGCGGGCGGCGCCAATCCCTTCGTCAGCCATGCCTTCCTGGCGGCGCTGGAGGAAAGCGGCTCGGTCGGGCGGCGCACCGGCTGGCTGGCCCGCCATGCCAGCCTGCGCGACGCCGACGGCACCGTGCTGGCGGTGGTGCCGATGTATGCCAAGGCGCATAGCTACGGCGAATATGTCTTCGATCATGGCTGGGCCGATGCGCTGGAACGGGCGGGCGGGGCCTATTACCCGAAATTGCAGGTCGCGGTGCCGTTCAGCCCGGTGCCCGGCCCGCGCCTGTTGATCCACCCGGACGCGGGCGCGCGGGTGAACCCCGCCATGCTCGGCCAGGCGCTGATCAGTGCCTGCCGGCAGCTCGATTGTTCCTCGGTCCACGTGACATTCTGCACGGCGGCGGAGCGCGATGCGCTGGCGACGGCGGGATATCTGCCCCGGCTCGGCATGCAGTTCCATTGGGAGAATGCCGGCTATGCCGATTTCGACGGTTTCCTGGCAGCACTCAGTTCGCGCAAGCGCAAGGTGCTGCGGCGGGAACGGCGCGACGCCAATGCCTGCGGCCTGGAATTTCGCACGCTGCGCGGCGCGGCCATCGAGGAGGCGCATTGGGATGCCTTCTTCGCCTTCTATCACGCAACCGTGGATCGCAAATGGGGCAGCGCCTATCTGACGCGGGATTTCTTCTCCCGCCTGTCGGCGCGGCTGGGCGATGCAGTGGTGCTGATGATGGCTTTCGAGGGCACACGCCCGGTGGCCGGGGCGCTCAATCTGATGGGGCGCGATACGCTGTATGGCCGCAACTGGGGCTGCGAGGCCGGACGCGAAGGTGAATGGCCCTTTCTGCATTTCGAGCTTTGCTATTACCGCGCCATCGCATTCGCGATCGAGCACGGGCTGGCGCGGGTCGAAGCCGGCGCGCAGGGGCGGCACAAGATCCAGCGCGGCTATGCGCCGCAAGCCACCTACTCCGCCCATTGGATCGCGCATGGCGGGCTGCGCCGCGCGGTGAAGGGATTTCTGGAGGAGGAGCGCGCCGGGGTGGAGGCGGAGATGGCGGCGCTGGCCGAGGGATTGCCGTTTCGCGAAAGCGATGTCGCAGCTGCGGTAGCGCTGCGGTTATAGAATGATGCCCGGCCCGGGCGGGCGGGCGGGCGCATGATTTTAGTTTTGTAAGTATTTCCCGATTCTGCCGATCTCGACGCATGCTCGATATATATTCGTCCGCGTTCGCAGGATAGCGCGCGTTTCCGCATAGCGCCGGCACACGTGGCAACCGCGACGCTGCATGCCGCGCCGTCCTCGGCCGAGGACGCGGTTCACCTCCTCCTTCCGGGAAATCCTCTCATGAAATCACTCGACGGTCTGCTCATGCATTTTCTGCAGGATGTCTACTACGCCGAGCGGCAATTGCTGAAGGCGCTGCCGAAGATGGCGAAGAATTCCCACGCGCCGGCGGTCAAAGAGGCGTTCATCGCCCATCATCAGGAAACCATCCATCAGGTGGAACGCCTGGAACAGGTGTTCGAACATCTCGGCAAGCCCGCCAAGGGCGTCCCCTGCGAGGCGATCAAGGGCCTGATCGAGGAGGCGGAAGAAGTCATCGAAGCGACCGAACCCGGTCCGGTGCGCGACGCCGGTCTGATCGCCTGCGGCCAGGCGGTGGAGCATTACGAGATGGCCCGCTACGGCACGTTGATCGCCTGGGCAAAGATCGGCAAGCACCCGGACATCGTGGCTCTGCTGAAGAAGACGCTGGATGAGGAGAAAAAAGCCGATACGGCGCTCAACGAGCTGGCCATCAAGGAAATCAACAAGAGCGCGCTGGAAATTTCCCGCGCCGCCTGATTGCCACGGCGACGAATGCAACCTCACTATTCGGGATGATCGTATGTTCTTCCATCAAAAGGAATTGATTCAACCGGTGCGCGTCGGCCAGCCCGATGCGCGCTATGGTACGTTCCTGCTGGAGCAATTCGGCGGCGCGACGGGGGAGCTGACGGCGGCGCTGCAATACTGGGTACAGTCCTTCCACGTCGAGCATGCCGGCATCCGCGACATGTTGCAGGATATCGCGCTAGAGGAATTCAGCCATCTGGAGATGGTCGGCAAGCTGATCGCACTCCACACCGCCCGGATCGATCAGACCGCCGTCTACGATGCGCCACTGTTCAAGCTCAAGGGCGGCGGGCCGCATTTTCTCGACAGCCAGGGCAATTGCTGGACGGCGGCCTATATCAACGAAGGCGGCAACGTCGTTCGCGATCTGCGTGCCAATATCGCCTCTGAAGCTGGCGCGCGACAGACCTACGAGGCGCTGATCCATGCATCGAATGATGACGAGACGAAGAAGACCCTGACGCATCTTCTGACACGTGAGATCACGCACGCCAACATGTTCATGAAGGCACTCGATTCCATCGGTAAACTGACCGATCCGATGTTCGGCACGGTGGCACCCGATGAAACGGTGAAGCTCGTGTTCAATCTGTCGCGGGGACAGGATGAACGCGGCTTATGGAACGAGGCGCCGGATTTCGAATACGTCGTCGATCCGAAGGCGCACGGTGGCATTCCGCCCGCACCGGTGAATGCCGACGACGAGCGGCCGGTCGAGACGAAATCCAACGATGTTGGTTCGCATTTTCCGCATTGACACCCGTCGGTCGGGGGCGACGCAAAGCAAGCCCCGGCCTGCGACACAATGCTTCATCGCTCGACGGAGGTTCTCATGGGTCGCGCATTTCTCCTGCTGTTTCTTGGCGTCCCGATCCCGGTGATCATTCTGCTTGCGTTGCTGTGGCATTGATTTTCAGGAACCCTATCCATGAGCACAACGCTGCGCACCGATCCGGAAACCGCCGGCGCGCCTCTGCGTAATTCTGCCGAATCCCCGACCTCGGGGGTTGCTTGGCCTGCGGTGATCGGCGGCGCACTCGCCTCACTGGCGTTGGCCGTGTTGCTGGTGACGCTTGGTTCCGGGCTGGGGCTCGCTTCGGTCTCGCCCTGGATCCATACCGGGGCGTCGATCGGCACCGTCACCGTCATCACGGGCATCTGGCTGATCGTGATGCATTGGCTCGCCTCGGGGCTGGGCGGCTATCTGACCGGGCGGCTGCGTACGAAATGGGCCGGGCTGCATACGCATGAAGTATTCTTTCGCGATACGGCCAACGGCTTTCTGTCCTGGGCGCTCGCCACTCTGATCGGCGTGGTGCTCATCGCCGGGGCGACGGCATCGATCGTCGGCGGCGCTGCGGCCATTGCCACGGCAGGCGTCGGCGAAGCCGCCTCCTCCGCGATGCAACCCGGCATTTCGGCCGCTATCCCCGATGCATATCTGCTCGACCGGCTATTCCGTACCGACCATCCCGGTGCAGCCGGCGGCTCGGCGGAGGCCAGGAAGCAGGCCGGGCAGATCATCGCCAACGGCCTGGCGAGCGGGATGGTTCCCGCTGCCGACACGCAGTATCTGGCTGGACTCGTTGCCAGCCGCACCGGTCTTACGCCGGATCAAACGGCGAAGCGTGTCGCCCAACTGATGGCGGGCGCAAAAACTGCCGAGGCAAAGGCCGTGCACGCGGTCGATGCCGCGCGGAAAGCCACGGCGACGCTTGCGATCTTCACCGGGCTGGCGATGCTGATCGGCGCTTTCGTCGCTTGTGCGGCGGCCGCGCTGGGCGGGCAACATCGCGACCTGCACGCTTGAGCAACTTCATGCCGGAGGGCAAATCCCTGTCGAATCCCTGGACGAAGAAAAACCCTTTCATGAGCATGTGGCTCAGCAGCGCCAATCGCCTCGCCCATCGTGCGCGCGCGCAGACGGCGAATGCCGCAAAGCAGCAGGCAGGCGAGGCGGCGCGCCATGCCATGCGGGACTGGGGTCGCGCCTGGCTTGCCGCAGTCTCGCCCCGGCGGCGAAAATAAATGGCGCATCCTGCATTGCCTCCTGCGCCCGGGATCGTCTGACATGGCGTTTTCGAATCACGCCGTTGCCCGGGGGTCGTCGCTGGGGCGCATGCTGCTGCACGCATTGCGCAACCGCGCCGCGCTGGGCAGCGTCTCGGAGGTGCTCGCATTCGGCTCCAATCCCGGGACGCTGCGGATGTTCGTGCATGCGCGCCCGGGACTGCCTACCGGTCGGCCTATGGTCGTTCTTCTGCACGGATGCGGACAGCAGGCCGCCGGCTTCGCCGCCGATTCCGGCTGGCTCGCACTGGCTGATGAGCTGGGCTTCGCGCTGCTGCTGCCCGAACAGACCGCCGATAATAATCGCGCCCGCTGCTTCAACTGGTTCCGCCCGAGCGATGTCCGGCGTGGCAAGGGGGAAGCGATGTCGATCCGCCAGATGCTGCGGTTGGCCATCGGCGCCTATGCATCCGACCCGAAGCAGATCTTCATCGTGGGATTTTCCGCCGGTGCCAGCATGGCAGCGGCGATGCTGGCCGCCTATCCGGCAGTATTCGCCGCAGGCGGCATCGTATCCGGCATGCCGGTGGGCTGCGCGCACAGCCAGCTGGGCGCCATGCTCCAGATGAAATCGGCCGATTCCTTCCGCTCGCGTCAGGCCATGGCCGGCGATGTGCGCGAGGTGACCAGGGCGGCACGGCGGAGCCTCTGGCCGCGCGTTTCGATCTGGCAGGGCGATCGCGACCGCACCGTCGATCCGGCCAATGCCGAGGCGCTGGCCGCGCAATGGGGCGAATTGCATGGCCAGGGAACCGCACCGCGCAGCGACACGCAGACGCCGGAATATCGCATCCGCGTCTGGGGCCGCCCCGACCGTCCACCGGCAGTGGAGCTATGGACCATCCCAGGGATCGGGCATGGCTTTCCCGTCGATCAGGAAAGCGCGGCCAGCGGCCATACCGGCCCATGGGTGGTGGATGCCGGCTTGCCGGCGGCACGCCTCATCTTCGCCTTCTGCCAGCAGGACCGGCGGCAGGCGGCAAGCGGCGTCACGCCGACGGCGAAACCTCTCACCACGATCGGCATGGCCGGCGCGGGATAGCGTGTCGTGCCGGCAGGAACCCGTCCGCCTTATCCACCGCCCAGGCGCTTGGTCAGAAACACACGCTGCGTCCCTTCCGGCAGGCACGCCACCTCGCCGAACCGGGTCCAGCCATTCTTTTCGTAAAATCCCGGCGCCTGAAAGCTCAGCGTGTAGAGCACCGCGGCGATACAGCCGCGTCGCGCTGCCTCCGCCTCGAACATTCGCAGGATCGTCGATCCCAGCCGGTCGCCGCGCTGCGCCTTTTCCAGATAGAACAGATCGAGGAAGGCAAGCCCGAGCGAGGATCGGCCCAGCGCCCCGCCCAGCACCGCCCCGGTTGCCGGATCGCGCGCCACCACCGCCAGCGGCTTGCGGTCGGTATAGCCCACAAACGCGTCGTTGAAGGCGTTCAGCCCGGCGGAGATCGCCGCCTGCGCGTCCGGGGCGACGACATCGCTTACTTCGATCGCGGGTTTGGCCATCTGCCTGCTCCTGCCTGACGCGCGGCAGGATAATCGCCCGGGCTATTGCGCCGCCAGGGCCGGGCGATGCGGCGCCGCCTCCGCGCGCAGAAAATCGGCCAGGGCCTGCGTCATGCGATGCCGCCTGCCCGGCGCGCGACGCAGCACGAAGCGCCAGGATGCCGGGCGCGACAGATCGGGAAACAGGCGCACCAGCCGGCCGCTTTCCAGTTCCGGGTCGATCAGCGGCGAACGCCCCAGCGCCAGCCCCGCCCCGCCCACCGCCGCCCCGATGACGGAGCTGAAACTGCCATAGCGCACGATCTTGCTTTCGAAATCGACGGGCAGGCCGAATAGCGGCGCCCAGCTGCGCCAGTCGATCTCCGGGCTGCCGCCCTCGTCTTCCTGCAACAGCCGGCAGCGGCACACCGCTTTCGACGCGAAGGGATGCAGTTCCGGGCTGCACACGGGAAACACCGCCTCGTGCAGCAGCACCTCGTCCTCCGGCCGCAGCGCCGCCTGCTTCACGTGCAGGATCGCCAGATCGATGCCGGCGCGGGCGAAATCGGCCACCTCGTCCTGCACCACGGCGTGCAGCGGCGTTTCCGGATGCAGGGCGGAGAATTCCGCCAGTCGGCGCGCCAGCCACATCGAGGAAAACGGCGCATTGGCCGCGATCGTCAGCCGTCGCGCGGCACCGCGAATAGCGGCGCAGGCATCCTCCAGCAGGCCGAGCGCCTGGCCGGCCGCCTCCAGCAGCCGCGCCCCGGCCGGTGTCGCCCGCACGCCGCCCAGCCCGGTGCTGCGGTCCAGCAGCCTGGTGCCCAGCAGCGCCTCCAGCGTGCGGATCTGATGGCTGACGGCGCTGGTGGAGATGTTCAGCTCCGCCGCCGCGCGGGCCAGCCCGCCCAGGCGCAACGTCGCCTCGAACGCCCGCAACGCCGGCAGAGAGGGAAGGGTCTGCATCCCGGTGTTGTAAGATATTCAACACCTCCTGAGAAACTATCTTTTGCCGCCCGGCCCGCCGCCATGCAGCCTGCGCGCAGGACGGAGCAAGACGATGTATTTCGATCGACGGCTATGGGCGATGATGGCGGGGCTGCGGCTGCGCGTGGCCGGCGCGGTGGGGCTGGGGCTGCTGGCCATGGGCTTCGGCATTCTGCGCTTCGTGTTCCTCGGCCAGATGCTGGCACTCGCCTTCAAGGGCGCGGCGTGGCCGGGGATCGCGATTGCCGCCGCCGCCACCGGGGTCTGCATCCTGCTGCGCGCCGGGCTCGATCACGCCCGCGCCGTGCTGGCGCAGGAAACCGCCGGGCGGGTGCAGGCGCAATTGCGCGCCCGGCTGTTCGACCGCATCGCCGCGCTCGGCCCGGCCTGGTTCGGGGCGGAGCGGACCGGCGGGGTGATGCTCGCGGTGATCGACGGGGTGGAGCAGCTACAGACTTTCTTCGGCGCCTATCTGCCGCAACTGATCATCGCCGGCTGCGCGCCGCTGGTGATCTTCGCCATCCTCGCCTGGTGGGACGTGCCGGTTGCCGCGGTGATGCTGCTCGCCGCGATCGCCACGATGGGCCTGCCGATGCTGATCCATCACGCCGATCGGCGCGCCGCCCGCGCCCGCTCGGCGGCGTTCAAATCCTTCGCCGAGGAATTTCTCGACGCGGTACAGGGCCTGCCCACGCTGAAAGCCTTCGGCCAGAGCAGCGCCTTCGCCGCGCGGCTGGCCGCGCGCGCGCGGGCCTTGTCGGACAGCACGTTCTGGGTGCTGGCGCTCGGGCTGCTGACCCGCTTCTTCACCGATCTCGGCACCGGGCTGGGTGCGGCGGCGGCGATCGTGCTCGGCGCCTGGCGGGTGCGCCATGGGGAAATGAGCCTGGAGGCGCTGCTGATCGTGCTGATGGCGGGGACGGAGATTTTCCGCCCGCTGCGCGATCTGCGTTCGGTGCTGCATCAGGGCATGGTCGGCCAATCCGCCGCGACAGCGGTGCATGCGCTGCTCGATGCGCAAAGCGGCATGCCCGTCCGCCATGCGCCGCGCGTCGAAAACCTGACGCCTGCGATTGCCTTCGAACAAGTCGGCTTCGCCTATCCGGGCCGGCGCGGCGATGCGCATGCCGGGCTCGATTTCTCGATCGCGGCGGGGGAGACGGTCGGCATCGTCGGACCCAGCGGGGCCGGCAAATCCACCATTCTACGCCTGCTGCTGGGCGAGGCCGCGCCGCAAAGCGGAACGATCCGCATCGGCGGGCATGATCTCGCCAGCCTGGACGCCGATCAGGTCCGCGCGATGATCGCCATCGTCGCGCAGGACACCACGCTGTTCGACGGCAGTATCGCCGATAATCTGCGGCTCGGCCGGCCGGAGGCGAGCGAGGCGGAGATGATCGCAGCCGCCCACGCCGCCAACGCGCACGACTTCATCGCCGCCCTGCCGCAGGGCTATGCCACGCGCATCGGCGAACGCGGCGCCAGCCTGTCCGGCGGGCAGCGCCAGCGCATCGCGATTGCCCGCGCCGTGCTGCGCGACGCGCCGATCCTGATCCTGGATGAGGCGTTGTCCTCGGTCGATGCCGCGAACGAGGTGACGATCCAGCAGGCGCTCGACCGGCTGATGCGGGGCCGCACCACGCTGATCCTCGCCCATCGCCTGTCCAGCGTGATCGGCGCCGATCGCATCCTGGTGCTGGATCGCGGGCGGGTGGTCGATAGCGGCACGCATGCCGCGCTGATCGCCAGGCCCGGCATCTACCGCCGGCTGATGGGCCCGCAACTCGGCACCGAAACGCCGGCGCCGGACCGGCAAACGCCCGCCGCCGCGCCGGGCCGGACCGAAGCCGGGCCGGCGGCGCGTCCGCTGGCCGAGGAAGCCGCCACGATCGGCTGGGGCGCCACCATCCGCTCCCTCATGGCATTCATCCGACCGTGGCGGGGCAAGCTGATCTGCACCATCCTGTGCGGCATCGGCCGGGTGCTGGCCTTCATCGGCGTCAGCGCGCTGGGCGCGCTGGTGATCGCCGCCATCGCCGGCGGGCGGGACGTGTTGTGGCTGGCCGTAGCCCTGCTGATCGCAGCACCGGTGGCGGCAAGCCTGCACTGGCTGGAATCCTGGCTGGCGCACGACATGGCCTATCGCCTGCTGGCGGAGATGCGGATCGCCTTGTTCGCCAAGCTCGACCGGCTGGCGCCGGCCTATCTGCTGCGCCGGCGCTCCGGCGATCTGGTGGCGTTGGCGACCCAGGATGTCGAGACGGTGGAGTATTTCTACGCCCATACCGTCGCGCCTGCCTTCGTCGCGGTGCTGATCCCGGCCGGGGTGCTGGCGGTGCTGGGGCTGATCGCCTGGCCGCTGGCGCTGGTGCTGTTGCCCTTCCTCGCCTGGGCCGGCATCGCGCCACTTTTTGCCCGCCGCCATATCGACCGCCTGGGCGGCGAGGCGCGCGGCGCGCTGGGCCTGCTCGGCGCGCATCTGACCGAGACGATCCAGGGTCTGGCGGAGCTTGCCGCCTTCCAGGCGCTCGGCCGGCGGCGCAGCGCCTTTCTCGGCGATATCGCGGCCTATCAGCAGAAGCGTCTGGCGCTGCTGGGCGATCTCGCCCGGCAGACGGCGATGCTGGAGGTTGCAACCGCGCTGGGCGGGCTGGCCGTGGCGCTGGCCGGCACGATGCTGTCCGCGCAGGGCTGGTTCGCCCATGCCTGGCTGCCGCTGCTGGTGCTGCTATCGGTCGCGGCCTTCATGCCGGTGGCCGAAATCAGCCAGGTCGGACGGCAACTGGCCGATACCATCGCCTCCACCCGCCGGCTGCATGTCGTGCATGCCGAGCCGGAGGCGATCGCGGACGGCACCGCCGCCCTGCCCGCCACCCCGGAAGTGCGGTTCGAGGCGGTGCGCTTCACCTATCCCGGCCGCGTTGCGCCGGCCCTGGATCAGGTCTCCTTCACCATGCGTCCGGGCAACACGGTGGCGCTGGTCGGTGCCTCGGGGGCGGGGAAATCGACCATCGCCAATCTGCTGCTGCGCTTCTGGGACCCCGATCAGGGGCGGATCACCCTGGGCGGGACGGATCTGCGCGCGCTGCGCCTGGATGATCTGCGCCGCCACATCGCGCTGGTGGCGCAGGATACGTATCTGTTCAACGACACGCTGGAGGCCAATATCCGCCTCGCCGGCACGACGGCGAGTGCCGCCGATCTGCGCCGCGCCATCGACCGCGCAGCCCTCGGCGCGTTCGTCGACCGGCTGCCCGAGGGGCTGGCGACGCGCGTCGGCGAACGCGGCGTGCAAGTATCCGGCGGCCAGCGCCAGCGCATCGCCATCGCCCGCGCCTTCCTCAAGGATGCGCCGCTGCTGATCCTGGACGAGGCAACCTCGCATCTCGACACGATCAGCGAGCAGCAGATCCGCACCGCGCTGGCGACGCTGATGGCCGAGCGTACCTCCCTGATCATCGCGCACCGGCTTTCGACCATCCGCAATGCCGATACCATCCTGGTGATGGAGGAAGGGCGGATCGTCGAAGCCGGCACCCATGCGGCATTGCTGGAGGCGCGCGGCGCCTATGCCAGGCTGGTCGCGCATCAATCGCGCGCGGCGGCGTGATGGCGGGCGCTAAGGGTTTTTCAATCCGCGCCCGCTATGGCGGGCGGATGGTGCGCCGCCGGATGCTGTTCCTCGCCCTTGCTCTGCTGTTCGCCCTGGGGCTGCCGGGCGGCGCGCGCGCCCTGGCGGGTCCGCCCGACAGCCTGAAATTCAGCACCTGGAATCTGGAATGGCTGACCGTGCGCCCGGCCGGCGATCCTGCTTTGCCGCGCGACGCCGCGCCCAAACGGCCGCAGGACATCGCCCGTCTGGCGGAATACGCCGCGCGGCTGAACGCCGATGTCATCGCGATCGAGGAGGTGGACGGTCCCGCCATCGCCGCGCGCATCTTCCCGCCCGCGCGCTATGCCATCCACATGACCGACGATCCCGTGGTCCAGCGCGTCGGGCTGGTGGTGCGGCGCGGCATTCCCTTCACCGCCAATCCCGACGACACCGCGATCGACCCCGATCCGCATGCGCGCTATCCGCTGCGCAGCGGCGCCGATATCACGCTGCACCTGCCGGGCGGGGATGTGCGGGTGCTGGCCGTGCATCTGAAAACCGGCTGCAAGCGCGACGATCCCTTCACCAGTCGCCGCTGGCAATGCCGCCTGCTGGCGCGCCAGGCGCCGCCGCTTGAAGCCTGGATCCGCGCCCGCCAGCGCGAAGGCATCGCCTATATCGTGCTGGGCGATTTCAACCACTGGATGGACGGACCCGATGCCTTCTGGGCGGCGCTGCAACGCGCCGCGCCGCTGGTGCGCGCCACTGCCGGCCATGCCAGCCCGTGCTGGGGCGGGGAGCGTTTCATCGACCATATCCTTGCCGGCGGACCGGCGGCGCAATGGATGGAGCCGGCGACGCTGCGCGTAATGCTCTACCGCGAGCAGGGCCGCATCTGGCAGGAACGCCTGTCGGATCATTGCCCGGTTTCGGTGCGGTTCCGCATTCCCGGCTGATGGCGTAGTCTGAGCGCCTCTTTCGCCACAGGATGCCACGCATGAGCAAGACCATTTTCGTCAGCGGCGCCAGCGCCGGTTTCGGTGCGGCCATGGCGCGCCGCTTCGCAGCCGACGGGCATCGCGTCATCGCCGCCGCCCGACGGGCGGACAGGCTGGCGGCGCTGGCCGCCGAAATCGGCCCGGCTTTGCTTCCCGTCACGCTCGACGTCACCGACGCCGCCGCCGTCGCCGCCCTGCCCGACAGCCTGCCGGCGGCGTGGCGGGAGGTCGACGTGCTGGTGAACAATGCCGGCATGGCGCTCGGCCTCGATCCCGCCTTCAAGGCGAAGCTCAGCGACTGGGATGCGATGCTCGCCACCAACGTCACCGGGCTGATGCATCTGACGCGCGCTTTGCTGCCCGGCATGGTGGCGCGCGATCGCGGCCATATCATCAATCTCGGCAGCACGGCTGGCGTCTATCCCTATCCGGGCGGGCATGTCTATGGCGCGTCCAAGGCCTTCGTCGCGCAATTCACCCTCAATCTGAAAGCCGATCTGGTCGGCACCGCGGTGCGTGTCACCTGCCTGGAACCCGGGCTGGTCGGCGGCAGCGAATTCAGCGCGGTGCGCTTCGGCGGCGATCAGGCGCGCGCCGATGCGGTCTATGCCGGCACCGTGCCGCTCAGCCCCGAAGACATCGCCGAGGCGGCGGCCTGGGTGATCGGCCTGCCCGCGCATATGAACGTCAACCGGATGGAGCTGATGCCCACCTGCCAGGCGCCCGGGCCGCTTGCCATCAAACGACAAGGCTGAGATGGGCAGCGACCGCATCGCCATCGCCTCTCGCGCGACGCGGCGCATCCTGGATCGCTGCCGCGTCGTCCGCGATCACAAATTCCGGCTGAAGGATCACGACCCCGCCGATACCGGCGGGCTCGGCCTCGACCGTCGCGACGCCGACATCCTGCTAGAGGAAGGGGTGGCGCGGCTTGCCGCATTGCAGGAGCAATTCTTCGCGGCCAAGCACGGCGCCGTGCTGTGCTGCCTGCAGGCGATGGATACCGCCGGCAAGGACGGCACCATCAAGCACGTGATGTCGGGGGTCAATCCGCAGGGAGTACGCGTCACCAGCTTCAAAGTGCCCAGCGCGGAGGAGCGTGCGCATGATTTTCTCTGGCGCATGAATCGCGCCCTGCCGATGCGCGGCGAGATCGGCATCTTCAATCGCTCCCACTATGAAGACGTGCTGGTGACGCGCGTTCACCCGGAGCGGCTGGACCGCACCAAGCCGCCAGGGGTGAAATTCTGGACCCGTCGCCTGCAAGCCATCGCCGCATGGGAAGAACATCTCGCCCGCGAAGGCACGGCGGTGATCAAATTCTTCCTCCACATCTCCCGCGCCGAACAGAAGCGGCGCCTGCTCGCGCGCTTGAACAATGCCGATAAGCACTGGAAATTCAGCGACGCCGACCTTGCCGAGCGGCAGTACTGGGACGACTATCAGCATGCCTACGAGCAGGCGATCACCGCCACCGCCAGCAAGCACGCGCCCTGGTTCGTGGTGCCCGCGGATCATAAATGGTTCGCCCGCCTGGTGGTGGTCGGCGCGTTGATCGAGGTGCTGGAGGGCGCGGATCGCAGCCTGCCCGCGCCCGATCTGACCGCCATCGCCGCCGCCCGCGCCGCACTGGAAGCCGAGGCGGACTGAGCCCTTCGCCGGTGGATGTCTGCTCGCGCGATTCAGACCTGCGGCCTGCGGCCTCCGGTCATCGCGGTCGATATTTGCTCGCGCGATTCAGACCTGCGGCCCGCGGCCTCCGGTCATCGCGGTCGATATTTGCTCGCGCGATTCAGACCTGCGGCCTGCGGCCTCCGGTCATCGCGCTCAGTCGGCGGCCAGCGCCTCGGTCCCGCCCAGCAAGGCGGCGCGCAGTTCCGGCGATGCGCGATACAGCGGCACATGGCCCGCCAGCAGCAATTGCGCGCTGCGCCGATAGGCCGCCTTACGCACCGCCAATCCGTCGGCATCGGCGCGCGCCTCGATCACCGCATCCAGAATACCGGCGGGATTTTCGATGGCGATGCCGAATTCACCATAATCGCGCCCCGGCATGCCCAGCCCGCGCGCCACCTGATGCGCGACCGAGCCGGCGATCAGCGCCGCCGCGCCCAGGCAGCACCCGCCCGACACCGCCATCGAGGGATGCGCCGTCTGCGGCGTGAAATACCGCGCCGTCAGATTGCCCGATCCGGCCGGCGCACCGACGATGCAGACTTTCGGCACCGTCTCGCTCGCCGCGATTTCCGCCTCGCTCAGCAATGCCCCGGCGCGGTTGCGCAGGCCCATGCGCAGGCCCGCGGCAATCCAGGTTTCCCGCAGCGCGGCGATGAAGGCGCCATCGGCCTCCAGCGCCGCCGGACTCTCCTGGCCGGTCTTGCCGAAATCGGCAGCCCGCAGGATCACCATCGGCACCGCGACATCGACGCAGGAAACCTCTCGCCCGGCGATCACATCCACCACCTTGCCGGTCGGCAACAAGGTTCCCGTCTTGGCGCCCACCGGATCGCGCAGAAACAGATCGACAGCGGGAAATGCGCCGTCCACGCCGGGAATTTCCGCCCGCTCCGCCAGCCCGTCGGCGGCGAAGCGCATGCGCGCATCCGTGGTGACGCCGGTATTGGTGTTGAAGATCGCAAGGTTCAGCGCGCCACCGCCGGCTGGGCGGTGCAGCCAGCCTGCCTCCAGCGCGAAAAGCGGCAGGGCGGCGGACATGTTGCCGCAATTCACGCTCCAGTCGATGGCGGATTTATCGGCGGCGAGCTGCGCCAGCGTGCTGCTCAGACGCGGACCTTCCGCCGTCTTCTCCCACCCCGCGAAAAACACTTTGTTGGAGGTGGCGATGCCGCGTCCCAGCCCGGTGATCTGGCGATTGCCGGCCCGCGTGCCGCTCAGCGGCAGGCCCATCAGGTGACGCAGCAATTCCTCCCGCAGGGCGCGCGCGGCGGGGGCGGCGCGTTCGTCGATCACCAGCCCGGTGGAGGTGCCGCCGCGCATATGATGGACGGGGAATTCCACCACGCCGTCGCGCAGGCGGGGCCGCATCGCTTCGGTCCGGGACATCGCATCCTCCTTGAACACGCGCCAGATTAGCGCGGGATCCTGGGGCGGGAAATGCCGGCGCATAACGTGATCGTGACTTCAGCGCAAAGATGGCCGGGCGGGCGATCTGGCGTTTCCGACGCGATCGCCGCATGATCGGGCAGCGCGGTCGGCATCGCGCCGCCGGCTTCGCGTATTCTTAATCGTTGCTACGGATAGTGCCGCGATCACACTCCTCAAGAGGGTGCCATGCTGAAGAATCTACTTTTACCTGCCTCGCTCGCACTCGGCCTTGCCGTCGGGCTTTCCGCCTGCACCGATCCCTACAGCCCCGGCCAGCGCGCCGTCGGCGGCGGGCTGCTCGGTGCCGGCGCGGGTGCCGCGATCGGTGGGCTGGCCGGCGGCGGCAGCGGTGCC
>JAGWRU010000075.1 GCA_028869595.1 Rhodospirillales bacterium | reverse complement strand
CGCCGCCATTGCCGGGCAGGCGGCGCGGGTGATCCACGTCTCCAACCTCTACCGCGTGCCGCAGGCCGAGCTTCTGGCGGCGCGGCTGGTCGCGGCGTCGTTCGCCGACAGCGCGTTCTTCTGCAATTCGGGCGCCGAGGCGAACGAAGGCATGATCAAGATGATGCGCCGGTCGATGTCCGATGCCGGCAAGGCCGAACGCTTCCGCTTCATCTGCTTCGAAGGCGCGTTCCACGGCCGCACGCTGGCCACGCTGGCGGCGACCGGCAATGCCAAATATCTGGAAGGCTTCGGCCCGCAGGTGGACGGCTTCGATCATGTGCCGTTCAACAACATGAACGCAGTACGCAACGCGGTGGGGCCGGCGACCTGCGGCATCATCGTGGAGCCGGTGCAGGGCGAAGGCGGGGTACGCCCGGCCGATCTCCAGTTCCTGCGCGATCTGCGCGCCATGTGCGACGAATTCGGCCTGATCCTCGGCATGGACGAGGTGCAGACCGGCATGGGCCGCACCGGCAAGCTGTTCGCGCATGAATGGGCCGGCATCACCCCGGATGTGATGTCGGTGGCCAAAGGCATTGGCGGCGGCTTCCCGCTGGGCGCGGTGCTGGCGAAGGAGCAATTCGCCAAATCGCTCAAGCCCGGCACGCACGGCACCACCTATGGCGGCAATCCGCTGGCTTGCGCCGCCGGCAATGCGGTGCTGGACGTGATCCTGGCGCCCGGCTTCCTGGACAGCGTGGTCGCCAAGGGCAAGCGCCTGCGTGCCGGTTTCGACCGCATCGCGCGCGATTACCCCACGGTGTTCGAGGATGCGCGCGGCATGGGCCTGCTGCTCGGCATGAAATGCGTCATGCCGAATGGCGAGGTGCAGGCCGCCTGCGTGGCCGAGGGGCTGCTGGCGATCACGGCGGGCGACAACGTGCTGCGCCTCGCCCCGCCTTTGGTGGTGACCGAGGCCGATTGCGATACGGCGCTGGAAATGCTCGACCGCGCCGCGCGTCGCTGCGCCGCCACTGCCGGAAAGGCCGCCTGACATGAGTGCCTCTCTGCGTCGGGCCGGCGAGCCCGGGAATTCGGAAAAGGAGGTGGCGCCGCCGCGCCACTTCCTCGACCTCCGCGATTACGATACCGGGGCGCTGCGCCAGATGCTCGACATCTCCGCCGGCTTCAAGGCCGCCGGCGGACGCAGCTCCCGCCCGCTGGCCGGGCGGACGCTCGCGCTGATCTTCGAGAAACCCTCCACCCGCACCCGCGTCAGCTTCGAGGTGGCGATGCGCCAACTGGGCGGCGAGGTGATCGTGCTGTCCGGCAAGGAAACCCAGCTCGGCCGCGGCGAAAGCATCGCCGATACCGCGCGCGTTCTGTCGCGCTATGTCGATGCGATCATGCTGCGCACCGACAAGGCGGCGAAATTGCAGGAAATGGCCGCCTACGCCACGGTGCCGGTGATCAACGGCCTCACCGAAGCCTCTCACCCCTGCCAGTTGATGGCCGATGTGCTGACGTTCGAGGAGCATCGCGGCCCGATCGCAGGCCAGGTGATCGCCTGGTGCGGCGACGGCAACAACGTCGCGCGCAGCTGGATCGAAGCGGCGGTGCGCTTCGGCTTCACCCTGCGTCTGGCGACGCCGAAGGAATTGCGCCCGCCGCAGGATCTGATCGACTGGGCGCGCGCCCATGGCGGGCAGATCGAACTGACCGACGATCCCATGAAAGCCGTCGGCGGCGCGCGCTGCGTCGTCACCGATACCTGGGTGTCGATGTCGGACGATCCGCAGGAAAGCCGCCACAACATGCTGGCGCCCTATCGCGTGACCGAGCGGCTGATGAAAGCCGCCGCCAAGGACGCGATCTTCATGCATTGCCTGCCCGCCCATCGCGGCGAGGAGGTGACGGCGGAAGTGATCGACGGTCCGCAATCGGTAGTGTTCGACGAGGCGGAGAACCGGCTGCATGCCCAGAAGGGGGTACTGGCCTGGGTCCTGGGCGCCGCCCGCTAGATTGCCCGCGCGGGCGTTCTGGTGGTCATCCGACGGCGATTCCCTGCGCTCCGGTGCTCACGGCCATTAGGCCGCTCCGCTCCGGTGCTCGGTTATCGCCGCCGGGCGGCGGGCTGAAGCCCGCCTCTGACTCACCAGAACGCCCGCGCGGGCAATCTAGATGTGGGGGGAGCCGAAGATTTTAGGTTGGGACTGGGGCGGTTTCGTTCAGCAGGTTTTCGGCTTTCAGTTCTGCCCATAGGGCGGCGGGGATTGGCGCTTGGAGATGCGCCATGTTGGCTTGGAATTCCTCCACGTTGCGGGGGCCGGGGATGACGGCGGCGACCTGGGGGTGGGCCAGGGGGAATTGCAGGGCGGCGGCGGGTAGGGCGACGCCGTGGCGTGCGCAGACCGCTTCCAGCGCGTGCGCGCGGGCGGCGATTTCCGGTGGTGCCTGCTCGTAATTCCAGGTGTCGCGCCCGGCCAGCAAGCCGGAATTGAGCGGGCCGCCGATGACGATCGAGGTGCCGCGCGCGGCGCAGAGCGGGAACAGATCCTCCAGCGGGCCTTGTTCCAGCAGCGTGTAGCGCCCGGCCAGCAGAAAGGCGTCCCAGTCGCCGAAGCTCTGGGCCTCGATCAGCACTTCCTTCTCGTTCACGCCGATGCCGATGGCCTGTACCACGCCGGAGCGGCGCAATTCGTCCAATGCCTTGTAGCCGCTGTCGCGCAGCGTGCGCAGATGGATGGCGTTGGTCTCCGCCCCGTGCTGATAGACGCCGATATCATGGACATAGAGGATGTCGATCCGCGCGAGGCCGAGGCGCTGATAGCTGTCCTCCACCGAGCGCATGATGCCGTCATAGGAATAATCGTACAGAACCTGTAGCGGCAGCGGCGACAGCCGCCCGTCCGGGCTGGGTTCGCGCGACAGCTTGGGGCGCAGCAGACGCCCGACCTTCGACGACAGCACGAAATCGTCGCGATCATACTCGCGCAACACGTCGCCCACGCTGTGTTCGGCGGCGCCGACGCCATAGAAGGGCGCGGTGTCGATATAGCGCAGCCCGGCATCCCAGGCCGCCTGCACCACGGCTTCGCGGGTTGCGCGTTTCACCACGAAACGGCTGCCGCCGATGGTTGCCGTGCCGAGCCCGATCTCGCTGACGCGCAGATCGGTGCGGCCGATGCGCCGTGTCGGAAATACAGTCATGCCGGTTCCTCCCGCGTGTTGACGCAATGCTCGGAGAGGTGCGCGGGCGGGTCAAGGGCGCGGCGCAGGACATGCGGTGCGGGCGCGGAAATGATACGCTTGCGTATTCTGCCTCGACGCTGCGGCCGGGGATCGCCATGCCATGCTGATCGACCTCCTCTCGACGCTGATCGCCCTCGGGGTTTTCGTGCTGCTGACGGCAAGCGCGCTGTTCGGCCGCTTCGTGCGCGCCCGCCTGCCGGAGGTGCATCGCACGCGCGAGACGATCGAGGCGATGCAGATCGTCATCGGCATGCTGGTCACTTTCACCGCCCTGGTGATGGGGCTGATGACCAATTCGGTGAAGACCGCCTATGACCGCGCCGGGCACGATCTGCAGGCCTATGCCCTGGGCCTGACGCGGCTGGATACCTGCCTGCGCGATTACGGGCCGGAGACGGCGGCGGCGCAGGCCATTCTGCGTCGCTACACCGCAACCCTGATCGCCAGCACCTGGGTGAATGAGAAACCGCCCGCCTGGCGCGTGCCGGGGCCGGATCGCGTCGCGCCGATCGGCCCCAGCCCGGTGCTGGGCGGGGAGTTGAACCAGGTCTACCTCCATATCCGCCATCTGGCGCCGACGGATGGTTTCCATGCCGGGGTGCGCGATGATTGCATCGCCGCCTACCACGCGCTGATCCGGGGAAGGCTGGCGGCGATCGAGGATGACCGCCAGCAGGTCTCCCGCCCGTTCGACGTCATTCTGGTGGTCTGGCTGATGATCATCTTCGCGGTGTTCGGGCTGATCTCGCCGCGCAATATCGTCTCGCTGATCGGCATGGGGCTGTGCGCGGTTTCGCTCAGCCTCGCCATTTTCGTGCTGGCGAGCCTCAGTCACCCGTATTTCGTGGTGTTCCCCAGCGCCGATATGCGCGCGGCGCTGGCCGCGATGATGGCGCCGGCGCCGTGAGGCGTGTCGGGGGGCGGTTCAGGCGGTGTGGATGGCGCCGAAGCGGGCTTCGTGCTCGGCCAGGGCATCCGCCAGCGTTGCGGCCAGACGCTTGGCGGCGGGCGGGGAGAGCAGCATGCGCTGGACCAGTCGCCCCTCGGCCTCCGTCGCGCCGGTTTCCTTCAGCCCGAACGTGATCGCCACTTCCTCGCCATTGCTGCGCACCGTCGCGACATTGGCATAGGCGCTGGCGAAACCCTGCGGGGCGCTGCCCGACACGGCGGAGCCGGCCGGCGCGGGCTGGGCCTGCACCCGTCCGCTGATGCTGACGGGGGCAGGGGGTTTCTCATCGGCCATGGGCGTGTTCCGATCGTCGTGGAAAAGGCGGCGGGTCAGCTTACCAGATGCCCGCCCGCCGTGCCCACATAGCCCGCCACTTTCAGGCTGCCGATCGTATCGCCGATATGCATCGCATGGCTGCCGGCGGTGCTGTAGGTCATCGTTTCCAGCGCGGCGGCACCCGCCTGATAGGCGGCCTGGCTGGAGAACACATAGGCATACATGTTGGCGCCGGACGCGGTGGAGAAGGTGTTGTTCGGCGCCGCGACCTGGGTGTTGGTCAGCTCGTTGATCGTCGCATCGGCGTAGATCTTGGAGCCGGCCGAGACCGTGCCTTCCTCATAGATGGTCGCGCCCGCCGCATGGGCATTGGCGTTGTTGGTGATCAGCACGAAGGCCTGCGACAGGGAGTTGCTGCCCGACACCGAAGCGGCGCCGCCACTGCCCACGCTGCTCGTGTTGCCCGGATTGTAGATGAACTCGATCTTTTCCGCCGTGCCGTAGAGCTGCGCGAGGCTGCCGGTCGGTGCGGTGCCGCCGACCGTGATGGTCTGGCTGTTCGACGAACCGCCGCAGCCATAACCGGAGGCCGGCGTGCTGCCCAGCACCACGATGTCGGAGGAGTCGCTGGCCGTCACGGTTGCGCCGGTCGCCGTGGTGCCGGTCGCGGTGACGGTGTCGGCCACCGAGGTCGAGCCATAGCCCGTGGTGGTAGTGGAACCCGAGCCGGTCCCGCAATTGGAGCCCGAGCCCGAGGAGCCGCCGCCATAGCAGTTGGAGCCCGAGCCGGAGCCGTAGCCCGATCCGCCATAGCAGTTGGACCCGCCCGACGACCCCCAGCCGCCCTGGTTGGAGTCGGACCCGCCCCAGGAGCTGCCGCTCGACCCGCCGTAGCAGTTGGAGCCGGAACCGTAGCTCGACCCGCCGGAGTAGCAGTTGGAGCCACCCGACGACCCCCAGCCGCCCTGGTTGGAGTCGGACCCGCCCCAGGAGTTGCCGCTCGACCCGCCGTAGCAGTTGGAGCCGGAACCGTAGCTCGACCCGCCGGAGTAGCAGTTGGAGCCACCCGACGACCCCCAGCCGCCCT
>JAGWRU010000074.1 GCA_028869595.1 Rhodospirillales bacterium | reverse complement strand
CAGAAACAGCAGCCTGCCGCGATGCAGGCGCAGCCCCTCCCACACCCCGTCACCGGCGATGAAGCCGGCATCGAAGACGGAAACCAGCGCCTCTTCCCGCCGGCAGAGCCGCCCGTTCAGCCAGATCCGTACTTCCGCATTGCGCGGATCGGGTGCGATATCCTGACTTCCGGCCATCTTCCTACTCCAGCGGTGGTTCGAGCAGGGCGAGGTGCAAATTCTCTCCCCGCGCCGCTGCCGCGCGATGGGCGCGGACCAGCAGCAGCACCGCCACCACCGAGGCCACCAGGGTCTGAAACAGCGGTTGAAAGAGCAGCGGCGTCTTCGGCAGAACCGCCACCGCATAAATCAGCGCCAGGGTGATCACGATCGAAGCGAGCGAAGCGGCGATCACCCCCTTGTCGCCGATCAGCCCGCGCGCCCAGTTCTGCTGGGCGAAGCGCGGATTGCGCGACAGATTGAGCGCGCCCAGCGCCACGAACAACCACACGATCAGCAGGCTGACCGAGCGAATGACGACGCCGAGCGCCCAGCCGACGAAGACGGTCTGCACCAGAAACAGCGAGGCCAGCACCGAGGTCAGCAACAGCGCCGCGACCGGCGCGCCGCGCGCGGAGGTGCTGGCGAAGCAGGCGGGCAGCACGCGATCCTGCCCCCAGGCAAAGACGATGCGCGACGTCGTCAGAAGCTGCGGCCCCAGCGTCTTACCGACGATCACCGCCACCGCGAGATTGAGCAACGCGGCCAGCCAATGTGGCGCCAGCACGCCGACCAGACCCGGCGCCGTGGCAAAGCCGGTCTGTTTGGAATGGATCAGCCCGACCACCACCCACCAGGGCGCGGCATGGAACAGTGCCGCGGCAACCAGCGTGTACAGCACCAGCGCCACCAGCCAGCCCAGCACGATGCCGCGCGGCATGATGCGGCTGGCCTCCTTCGCCTCGCCGCCCAGCGCCGGCGCGGCGCTGACGCCGCCATAGGCGAAGACGAACAGGCTGCACACCGAGACGAAGGCGGCGAAGCTGGCCGGCTGAGTGCTGGCCGGCGGGACCAGATGCAGCCCGGTGCGCGCCGCCACCAGGGCGGCGAAACGATCCGGCGTGGCGGTGAAGCCATAGACCGCGATCACCAGCGCCGTCAGCACGATCAGCCCGAGCAGCGCCACCACGAAGCGGCCGTAATGGGCAACGCCGCTTGCGTGCAGCGCATAGATCGCCCAGATCGCCGCCAGGCCGATCACCAGCCGCCCGAACGGCGCCGTCACCGCCGCCGCAGGCAGGCCGAAGCCGCTGAGCGCCTGGCCCAGGAAGGTGGTGAAGGCAAAGGCGATGAAGCCCATCGCCGCAGTGACGCTGATCCACCACAGGAAGCTCGCGATGAAACCGGCGGGCAGGTTGAGGCTGCGCACGATCCAGACATAGGCTGAACCGGCGCGCGGCATCACCGCCGAAAATCGCGCGAAGAGATGGACTTTGGTGATCAGCAGCAGCCCGGTGACGAACATCGCCAGCGGCACCAGATCATGCACTTCGGGATAGACGCCCAGGCTTTGCACCGCGACGAAATTGATGCCCGCGCCATATTCGCCGGCCACCGCCGAGGCGACGATCGCCGCCAGACCGACCGCGCGACGCAACCGAAAAGGCGCATCGCCGCCCGCCACTGCCACCCGTTCCATGCGCAAAGCCCCCGGTTCTTTTTGCTGCCATGAGCGGGAGGCAGAACACTCTGCATCGCGCCAGGGCGATCAGGAAACCATTCGCCACGTCGGTCCGCAAGACCGATCCGACATGCCGCGCTTCACGCCACGACCTTCATGCTACGTCCGGCATGCTACGTCCGGCGATCCCCCCGCTCAGCCGCCGCCCGCCGCGACGCCCAGCCGGCGCATGGCGCGCGTCCGGCCCATCAGCGGCAGCAGGGCGGCGAGTTCCGGTCCCTGCTCCTCGCCGGTCAGCGCCAGGCGCAGCGGATGAAACAGCTCCCGCCCCTTGCGCCCGGTGGCCTCGCGCAGCGCCGTGGTGAAGCGCTTCCAGGTCTCGCCGTCCCAGGGCTCGTCCGGCAGGGTGGTAAGCGCGGCGCGCAGGAAATCCCCCTCCCCCTCGATCGCCGGCACCGCGATCTCGCCGGCGACGACATCCCACCAATGCCGCGCCTCGCCCAGCAGATCGAGATTGCCGCGCACCGCCTGCCAGAACGCCTCGCTCGCCCCGTCCGGCAGGCGGGCGGCGACGGCGGCGAAATCGAGCCCGTGCAGGGTGCGCCGATTGAGCGCCAGCAGCTGCGCCGCATCGAAACGCGCCGGGGCGTGCGAGATGCGGGAGAAATCGAAGCGCGCGGCAAGCTGCTCCATCGCCAGCGGCACGGCATCCTCGGCGGTGCCGAGGCTCGCCAGATAGGCGGCGATGGCGCCAGCCTCCATCCCGTCGGCGCGCAGGCTGCGCAGCGACAGCCCGTCGAGACGCTTGGAGAGCTTGCCGCCCTCGGTATCGGCGAGCAGCGGCAGATGCGCGAAAGCCAGCCTGCCCGGCTTGCCGCCGAGCGCTTCGAGGATGTCGATCTGCACGCCGGTATTGGTGACGTGATCCTCGCCGCGCACGACATGGGTGATGCCGGTATCGAGATCGTCGATGACGCTGGTCAGCGTATAAAGCGGCGTGCCGTCGGCGCGGATCAGCACCGGATCGGAGACCGCATTCAGCTTCACCGCGCGCGGGCCGAGCACCAGATCGCGCCATTCGCGCGCCCCGTCGGAGAGTTTGAATCGCCAATAGGGACGCTTGCCGCCGGCTTCGGCGCTCGCCCGCTGCTCCGCCGTCATGGCCAGCATGGCGCGGTCATAGACCGGGGCGCGGCCGCGCTTGAGGCGGGCTTCGCGTTTGGCGCGCAACTCCTCCGGGCTTTCGAAACACGGATAGAGCCGGCCCGCGGCTTTCAGCTTTTCGGCAAGCGCGGCGTAGCGCGCCAGCCGCTCGCTCTGGCGGAAACTGTCATCCCAGCTGATGCCGAGCCAGGCGAGGTCCTGGCGGATCGCGGCGTCATATTCCGGGCGGGAGCGCTCAGTATCGGTATCGTCGATGCGCAGCGTCAGGCTGCCGCCATGGCCACGCGCGAACAGGAAATTGGCCAGCGCGATGCGGGCATTGCCGACATGGAGATAGCCGGTCGGGCTGGGCGCGAAACGCAGCTTCACGATGCATCCTCCTGGTCGGAGTCGTCCTCGTCGCCGATGCGGCGGGGGTCGAGGGCGCGCCAGTTGCGTTCCTCCGCGCGGGCGCGCGGGCCGGCGGCGAAACCGGCGACATCGGCGGCGCTGTGCCAGGCGGCATCGCCCGCATCGACGATCTCGGCATCCTCGCCGAAAGCCCGCCAGGCGGCCAGCACCGCATCGGCATCGAGGCCGGGGGCGCGGCAGCGTTCGATCTGATCGCGCACATAGCGGCGGGCGAAATCATTGGCCTGCATCAGCGTGGCAAAGCCGGCGACCTCCTCGATCACCGAATCCTCGTCATCCTCGGGCAGGGACAGGTCGCGCAGACGCACGCGCCAGCCGCCTTCGGGGGCAAAAAGATCGCTCATGGGAAAAATCCTGTCGGTGCGGCGGGGACGAGGGCAAGCCCTGGCGGGGCCGGCCAGAGCGGCGCGGCGCGGCGCTGGCCGGGGCGCGGGGCGGCGGGCGAAGGCAGGCGCGCGGTCAGCAGGGCATCGGCGAGCGGGCCGGGCGCGGCTTCCGCCTGCCAGGCGGCAAGGCGGGCGAGGCTGGCCGGCGACAGCGTCTTGAACGGGGCGAAACACCCCGCCGTCGCCGCGCCGCGCGCCAGCGCCGCCGCATCGGCCGGCGACAAAGCGAGATCGCCGAACGCCTCGGCCAGGGAAACCAGCAGCAGCGCATCGAGGCGGCCGGCCAGCGGTTCCGCCTGCGCCTCGCCCCAGCGCCCGTTCAGCGGCGCGCGCAGCACGTCGCCGAGCGCCGCTGCCGCCGGGGCCGGATCGATCGCATGGGCGGCGATGCCCAATGCCGCCGCCTGCGCCTGGCCCGCGCCATCGCGCACCAGGGCGCGCACCCGCGCCGTGCCCAGCGCGACAATCGCGAGCAGGGCCAGCAGCAGATCGGCCAGCCCAGCGTCCAGCGCCAGCACGATACCGGGATAGCGCCCGCGCGCCACCGCCCGGGCGAGGCCGAGACGGAGCGCGGCCCATAACGCCGCCTCCGCCAGCGGCTCGGCGGGTAGCGGGGCGGTGGCGGTCCATCCCGCCTCGCGCCAGGACAGCAGCGACAGCGCCGCCTCGCCATTGGCACGGAAGATGAGCCGCCGGTCGTGATCGAGGGCGAAGGCATCACCGTCGAACACCGCCTCGCTCTCCAACCCGTACGGGCCGAGGGCGAGCAGCGGCAGGCGGGTTTCGACGACACGGGCAAGCGCGGTCTGCAGCCGCCGCTCCGCCGCGTCCGGCGCAAAGGGGATGCGATGCAGCCAGATCAGACATTCCGCGCCGGTTTCGGCCAGGGTTTCGGCGGCATCCGGCCCCTCGCCCGCCGCGCCGGCGAGGACGCCGAGACGCCGGTTCCGCCAGGCGATCGGGCCGGGCATGGTCGCCGAGGCCGCGCCGACCTCGCGGCTGGCCCGCAGCGCACCGCCTTCGAACAGCAGCACCCGATCCGCCGCGCCGAGCAGAAGATCGGGGCCGGGCGGCGCGCTGAGCGCGGCAAGCTGCCCCTGCAGCGCCTCGCCCGGCGGCAAAGCCCCGGCAGCAAGGATCAGCAACGCCGCCCCCCGCCGCGCCGCAGCCGCGTGAACGGCGGCGATGGCGGCACAGGCTTCGTCCGGTCCCAGCCCCGCGAGATCGAGCGGGGCCAGGGCGATGGCGCAGGACGGGCTCATCGGCGGAGGGATGCGCGGGGCGGAAAGCGGCTCATGCGCGGAGAGATACGGGCGGCACCGGCCCGACGCAACGCGGGAGCGGGCGTTGACCGGAAGCGGGGATACTATCATAATGATAGTTACTACGCTGTCCCGCAGGACCCATCGCCATGACCGACCCGCACCGCGTCACCCGCCATTACGGCACCGACCCGCTGATAGCGCGCATCGAAGCGGCGCTCGAGGAAGCGGGCCTGGCCGAGGGGAGGCTGGATTGGCGCGAAGTGGCCGGGCTGGATCAGTTCCATGTGCGCGGGCTGGCGGCAAGCCGCGACCTGGCCGCGGCACTGGCGCCGGCGCGGGATGCGCATGTGCTGGATATCGGCAGCGGGCTGGGCGGGCCGGCGCGGCTGCTGGCGGCGGAGCATGGCTGCCGCGTCACCGGCATCGATCTGAGTGCGGCCTTCGTCGCGGTGGCCAATCTGCTTGCCGCGCGCACCGGGCTCGACGCGCAGGTCGCCTATCGCGAGGCGGATGCGCTCGCCCTGCCCTTCGCCGATGGCAGTTTCGATCATGGCTGGACGCAGCACGTGGCGATGAACATCGCCGATCGCGCCGGGCTCTACCGCGAAATCCATCGCGTTCTGAAACCCGGCGCGCGGCTGGCGATCTATGACGTGGTCGCCGGCAATGGCGAGGCGGTGGTCTACCCCGTTCCCTGGGCGCGCGAGGCGGCGATCAGCCATTTACTGGACCAGGATGCGATGCGCGCCGCTTTGCTGGAGGTCGGATTTTCGGTGCTGCGCTGGGAGGATACGACGGCGGCCGGCATTGCCTGGTACGAGGCTCAGGCGAAGCGGCTGCCCGCCGTGGGCGAGGTGTCGCGCGCGGCGCTGGCCGCCGGGCTGGGCCTGGCGATGGGGCCGGAATTCGGCGCGATGGTCGCCAATCTCGGACGGAATTTACGCGAGGGGCGGGTGCGGCTGGTGCAGGCGGTGATGGCGCGGGGTTAGGGCTGAGGCGCCCGGACGGGCGTGAGCGCCCGCCCCCTCACCCTTCCGCGCCCCGGCGCGCGCCGTTCCGGCGCAGCAGAAACTCCCGCCCGACCTTCACCAGCTTCACGCCGTCGTACGTCACGATATCCGCCGTGGCATAGGTCTCGTGCCAGGAATCGGGAATGAAACTGCCGGTGCCCACCACGTCGATCGGCGCGTTCGCATCGGCCATCACCCGGCATTTCTCCACCCCGAAGCCGGAGGAGACGACGATGCGCACCGCCGGAAACCCCGCTTTATCGAGCGCCTCGCGCAGATGCCAGATGGCGGCGGCCGAAACCCCGGTGCCGACCAGGTAGCGCAGCTCCGTCTCGCTGCGGTAGCGCCGGATCGCCGCCGGGGCGCGGCGTTCCAGCACCGCATAGCTCGCCGCCGGGTCGAGACCCTCCAGGAACCGCCCGCCATGGGTGTCGATGCGCACCGATAATTTCCCCGCCGCCGCAAGATCGGGAAAGCGCCGCGCCACGGCCAGCGTATCGGTCACCTCATGGCCGAAATAATCGACCAGCACGGTCATCGCCTCGCCTGCGAAGGTTTCGGCAAACATCTCCGCCGCGCGCAGCGTCGATCCGGCATAGCCGATCAGCGCATGCGGCATCGTGCCCAGCCCGGCGGCGTTGCCGAACCAGTGCGCGGTGCCGTCATTGGCGTTGCCGACAAAGCCGCGCGCGCCCTCGCTGCGCGCGGCGGTGCTGCCGACGGCGGCGGCGTAGGCCATCATCTCCTGCATCTCCGCCCCCGCGCAGTGGCGCGCCTCCATCGCCAGGAAAGCCGCCTGCGGCAGGGCCAGACACATCTGATAGGCATTGAGCGCGGCAACGCAGGCCGGGCCGATCTGTTGCAGCAACAGCGTTTCCAACTCCGCCAGCGCGATCAGGCTGCCGGTGATGTAGACGATCGGTTCGCCCGCGCCGATCCAGGCGCCTTCGGCGTGCATCAGCTCGATCTCCGCCTCCGGCGCGGCGCGGCGCAGCCATTCCAGCATCAGCCGGGGGGCGGAGATCACCGGGCGGCGGAGAAACACCGCATAGGTCACGCGCTTATCGCCGAAGCGTTCCGCCACCTGGCGGGTGCGGCGGAAATACGTATCGGTGCGGGCCGCGATCTCGCCGCGCAGGGCGGCCGCGGCCGCAGCCGGGGACAGAGTGCCGTTATCGTCCACGCTCTGCCCCCCGGGTCGCGATGCGTCGTTATTCGGCGGCGATGGCGGGGCTTGCCGCCGGATCACGCCGGCGTTTCAACTCCTCGGCCACCAGGAAGGCGAGTTCGAGCGACTGCTCCGCATTCAGGCGCGGATCGCAGAAGGTCTCGTAGCGCTCGCCCAGATCGGCCTCGGTCAGGCGATGCGCGCCGCCGACGCATTCGGTGACGTTCTGCCCGGTCATTTCGACATGCACGCCGCCGGCGCGGCTGCCTTCAGCGGCATGGATGTCGAAGAAGCTGCGCACCTCGCTCAGGATACTGTCGAAGCTGCGGGTCTTCACCTTGGCGGCGGTGGAGATGGTGTTGCCGTGCATCGGATCGCACAGCCACAGCACTTTCTGTCCTTCGCGCTGCACCGCGCGGATCAGGCCGGGCAGCTTGGCCGCCACCTTATCGGCGCCCATGCGCGCGATCAGCGTGATGCGCCCGGCCTCGTTGCGCGGATTGAGCGTGGCGAGGATGCGCACTAGCTCCTCCGGGTCCATGCTGGGACCGACCTTCATGCCCAGCGGGTTCTGCACGCCGCGCAGGAACTCGACATGCGCGCCGTCCGGCTGGCGGGTGCGATCGCCGATCCACAGGAAATGCGCGGAGCAGGCGTACCAATCGCCGGTGGTGCTGTCGACGCGGGTCAGCGCCTGCTCGTACGGCAGCAGCAATGCCTCGTGGCTGATGTAGAAATCGGTCTCGCGCATGTCGCGCGTGGTGTCGCTGGTCATGCCGCAGGCGGCCATGAAGGACAAAGTCTCGTCGATGCGGTGCGCGATGTCGCGATAGCGCTCGGCCAGCGGGGAGCGTTCGACGAAGCCGAGATTCCAGCGATGCACCTGATGCAGATCGGCATAGCCGCCAGAGGCGAAGGCGCGCAGCAGGTTCAGCGTACCGGCCGACTGGAAATACCCCATC
The DNA here is from genome assembly GCA_028869595.1 of Rhodospirillales bacterium. Classification (GTDB taxonomy): domain Bacteria; phylum Pseudomonadota; class Alphaproteobacteria; order Acetobacterales; family Acetobacteraceae; genus JAGWRU01. The sequence continues at coordinate 271 of JAGWRU010000074.1, read as the reverse complement.
TCCATGCGCTTGGGATCGGGCACCCGCTCGGCGGCGGTGAAGCCCGCGCCGTTGACGATATCGCCGCGATAGGAAGGCAGCGTCTCCCCGCCTACGGTTTCGGTATCCGAGGAGCGCGGCTTGGCGAATTGCCCGGCCATGCGCCCGATCTTCACCACCGGCAACGCGCCGCCGAAGGTCAGCACCACCGCCATCTGCAGCAGCACGCGGAAGGTGTCGCGGATCTGATTGGCGGTGAAATCGGCAAAGCTTTCCGCGCAATCGCCGCCTT